>JAIROL010000008.1 GCA_031257565.1 Tannerella sp.
GCCCAACGTCACGTCGCAAATACGACCGAAGAATATAACAATCGGCAATAACCACGGGTAAGTATCAAAGATTTCAAACATTGTTTATCTATTTCAAAACGGCGCAAAATTACATGAAAACCTTACGATTTCCAAGCGCGTGCAATGAAAAAAAGTTTTTTTACAGAGGAAAGACAGGGTTATTTATCGGTCTGTGTGTAATAGGAAATTTTTCATGTATATTTGTCGCTGTCACGAATCATTATTTAAAGATGAGCGTTCGGTAAGTGCACCCCATTTATGTTTTACCTTTACGGTAAAGCTGATATGAATTGATAATGTTTTGCCACAGAATGTATCCCGCGGGAGCAATGGCCGTGAGCGGGTGAAGATAAGTCTGCGCCATCCATATACCAAGGATTGTATTTTTCTGCCCCAGTCCCTGACCGGATGAAACAGGGTCTCCGTAATGTTTTCCGATATGTCTTCCTGTCAGGAATTGTAAGCAGCAAAGAATGAGTGATACAACTAACAGTCCGATTTCTGTTTTATATTCGGTATTGTCCTGATTAATAATGAATTGAACCGTATTTCCCGTAACGATTGTCAGAGCGGAAACCCATAAATAAAAGGTGAGCTTGGGGATGCCGAGTAGCGCTTTGTGAAATTTAGGAGTCAGATACCTTAAGATAATCGTGACAAACAGAGGTAAAATCAATATGGGAAATACTTTCTGACATATGTGCCATACAGATTGTATAAAGCTTAGTTCTTCGTGAACTCCTGTAAGAGAGAAATAGATCGGGGCAGCAATAGCTACGGCGATATTACAGAAAAGAACATAAGTTGTGAGAAACCCGACATTTCCTCCAAGCATTCCCGTAATAACAGCTGCTGCCGTTGCTGTAGGAACCAGTACGCACAACATGAAACCCTGCGCTATTACGGGATCAAATGGGAGTATAAGGTAATAAAGTCCGATGCTTCCTGTCAGTTGTATAAGTAGCAGCCACAAGTGCGCCGGATGAAACCGGACGTCTTTGAATGAGATCTTACAGAATGTAAGAAGCAGCATCGTAAAAAGAAGGTATGGCGTTAAAAAAGAAAGGTGACTGACCCATTTGTGAGTCAGCGCACCTGTGATCATCGCGATAGGAAGTATCCAGTCTTTTATAAATTTCAACATTATTGGATAGGAATATACTGAACAAAAGCCTCTATTGCTTCGTATGAGGCAAGTCCGAGTTTGTTGTATGTTTCGGCGGTTGCCCGGTTGCGATCTTCGGCGCGCTGCCAGAAAAGACGTTCGTCATCCCCAAGGAACGGAGCGCTCTCTGCCTGCGACTGATGTTTAAGGATTGCGTTGCGTTTATGTCGTAACTCTTCCGGACTGATAGGCACCGCCATTTCGATATGGTCCATTTCCCATTCGGCCCATGCCCCACGATACATCCATACGCGACATTCTTTCATCCACTTCTGGTTTTTAACTTCATCTATTGCAGCAAGTACGGCGTCAAGACAAACCTTATGCGTTCCATGAGGGTCGGCAAGGTCGCCGGCAACAAATATCTGATCCGGTTTGATACGTAATAAAAATTTCTTTACTATTTCAACATCCTTTTCTCCCAGCGGTTTTTTCTTTACTAACCCTGTTTCATAAAACGGTAAATCGAGGAAATGGATATTTTCGTCCTTAAGACCCGAATAGCGACTTGCATGACGCGCTTCTTCGCGGCGTATAGTACCTTTCATGAATAATACATCCGGATGTTCGAGCGTTCCGCGTTCGCTTTTTTCGTAGCGCAGATATTTAATGATTTCTTCCGCTTTTGCTTTTATTTTACTTTCTTTTATGGAATATCTATCGCTCACATCTTTCAGGTATTCGCAGTAACGAACAACTTCTTCGTCTCCTACGGCGATATTGCCGGACGTCTGATAGGCTACGTGTACGTCATGATGCTGGTCGCATAATCTGCGGAATGTTCCTCCCATGGATATCACATCGTCATCAGGATGCGGGCTGAAAACAATAATTTTTTTAGGATATGGTTTCGCACGCTCCGGGCGATTTGAATCCTCCGCATTCGGTTTTCCTCCCGGCCATCCGGTAATTGTATGTTGTATATCGTTGAATATTTTAATATTTACGTTGTATGCCGAGCCGTATATAGCAAGCAGTTCGCCAAGTCCGTGTTCGCTGTAATCTTTATTTGTCAGCTTCAGAATGGGTTTGTCCGTAAGCTGACATAACCATACAATAGCGCGGCGTATCAGTTTATTGTCCCATTCGCAGTTTGTAACTAACCACGGGTGGCTGATACGCGTCAGGTCGTAGGCTGACGACAGATCGATAATCGCTTCGGCATTCTGGTGGTGTTGCAGGCAGGTTGCGGGAATAGCATCGGTCAATGGCCCTTCTACGGTCTTTTTTATAATAGCGGCTTTACTCTCGCCCCATGATATCAAAACCACCTTTTTCGCTTCCATGATTGTCCCTAATCCCATTGTAATAACTCCTGCCGGAACATTCTCGATAGAACTGAATAGCTGTGCGGATTCTTTACGTGAAGTATTGTCCATCAGGACAAGATTCGTCCGCGAACTGGTAGACGCTCCGGAACTGTTCAGGCCGATTGTTCCGACTAACCCGATACCCAGAACCATGAAATCTATGCCGCCGACTTCTTTTATCTTTTCTTCATACTTTTTACAAAAATCATAAATGTCATTTTTATTCATGAAACCGTCCGGGTAGAAAATATTTTTCTCCGGTATGTCAACATGATTAAGAAACTCTTCCTGTAATTGATGGAGATTGCTGTTTGTCGCACTGGTAAGCGGGTAAAATTCATAAAGGAGAAATACGATCACATTTTTGAAACTCAGTTTCTCATTTTCATGAATGTGTATCAGGCGCTGAAACAGCGTATGGGGAGAACGTCCTCCTGGTAAAACCATCACGAACTTTTTCTTTATTTTTTGCTTTTCGCGTATTTCTTTCGCTATTTTCTTCGCTATATCCAGCGAACCTTCATCCATCGTTGCGTAGATATGCGTCGGGATTTTTTCGAAACGCGTCAGGACGCTATATTCAAACGCATTTTCCGGTTTGTAATACTTCTCGGAAATACGCGTAAGCGTGATTTGTGAACTTAAATTTTCTCTCATAATTTATAAGGTTTAGTTGTTTTTTAATTGCAAACTTACATGAAAACCTTACGATCTCCAAGCGTATGCAATGAAAAAAAGTTTTTTTACAGAGGAAAGATATGAAAAAAGCTGAAAACTCAATGTAATATTTAGCTAACGTTGAGATTCTTTGCTTTTGATATTATCATTTTTCTTTTTCCAGAGCCTCTGTTGCTTCTTCCCATTTATTTATTACTTCGGACAATTCGTTTTTTAATTTATCATGTTCTGTGTATAATGAAGCGTCGGCGCCCCCTTCAGGCGTCAGCATGCGCGATTCCAGATCTGTAATTTTTGATTCTATGGATGTAATTTTATCCTCGGCTTCGGCAATCGATTTTTCTAATTTACGGATACGGCGGGCTTGTTCTTTTTGGTCTTCATAAGATAGCTTAGCGCCTGTTTCCATATACTGAACAGGTTGGACGCCGTTCATGTTTTGCGTGGGATTTCCGCCAAAGGAATTAGCTGATGCGCTTTCGGAAGGCGTTTTTCGTTCAAGTTCCTGAAGATTTTCTATTTTCCTGCGTTCCAGAAAATCATAGATTCCGCCGAGGTGTTCTTTTATCCGTTTATTACCGAATTCGTATACTTTGTCTACCAGTCCGTCGAGAAACTCCCTGTCGTGCGATACGACGATAACCGTACCGTCGAATTTCTGTAATGCGCTCTTTAAAACGTCTTTTGAACGCATGTCCAAGTGGTTTGTCGGCTCGTCGAGTATGAGCAGGTTCACTGGTTCGAGTAACAGGCGTATCATGGCCAGGCGGCTTTTTTCTCCGCCTGAAAGCGTTTTTACTTTTTTGTCGGACGCTTCGCCGCCGAACATGAAGGCGCCGAGGATATCGCGTATTTTGGTGCGAATATCGCCTTGCGCCACGTAATCGATTGTGTCGAAAACGGTTTTGTTTTCGTCCAGTAACTGCGCCTGGTTTTGTGCAAAATATCCGATTTTCACGTTATGGCCAAGCGTAAGGACGCCTTCATAATCGGTGATTTCGTTTATAATACATTTAACGAGCGTAGATTTTCCTTCGCCGTTTTTTCCGACGAACGCTACTTTATCTCCACGGTTAATAGTGAATGTGGCTCCTGCAAAAACCAGGCGCTTGCCGTATCGTTTCGCCAGGTTTTCTACGATAATCGGATAGGATCCCGAACGTGGAGCCGGAGGAAATTTCAGACGCAGCATGGCCGTATCTTCTTCGTCGACTTCAATACGTTCAATTTTATCGAGTTGTTTGATACGCGACTGTACCTGTACGGCTTTGGTCGCTTTATACCGGAAGCGTTCGATAAAGGCTTCTGTGTCTGCCAGCTTTTTTTGCTGGTTTTCGTAGGCGCGGAGTTGCTGTTCGCGGCGTTCTTTCCGCAAAACGACATATTCGTCGTATCTAACTTTGTAATCGTAAATATTTCCGAGTTCGATTTCGAGCGTGCGTTGTGTGGTGGTGTTGATAAACGCGCGGTCGTGCGAAACAAGGATAACGGCATTGGCGTGTGTGGCGATAAAATTTTCCAGCCATTGAATGGATTCAATGTCTAAATGGTTTGTCGGCTCATCCAACAAGAGTACATCCGGATGTTGCAACAATAATTTCGCCAACTCGATACGCATACGCCAGCCTCCGCTGAATTCCGATGTGGAACGGTTGAAGTCCTCGCGCGTAAATCCCAATCCGAGCAATGTTCTTTCAAGTTCCGCATGATAATTTGCGCCTCCCATCATCTGAAACTGTTCCGAAAGGAAGGCGACACGGTCGATAATCTTCTGAAAGGCTTCGGACTCATAATCTGTTCGCTCCGAAAGCTCCCGGTTCAGGCGATTTATCTCTTTTTCCGTTTCATGAATCTGCTCGAATGCCCGCTCTGCTTCTTCCAGGACGGTACGGGTATCAGTCAGTTGCATTTGTTGCGGTAAGTATCCGATTGTCGTATCTTTTGGTATGCTGATATTGCCCCTTGTCGGCGCTTGCATTCCGGATATAATTTTCATCAGGGTGGATTTACCCGCGCCGTTCTTACCGACTAAAGCGATACGGTCTTTTTTGTTTACAACAAAAGATATATTGTCTAATAATGTGAAACCGCCAAATTCAACGGTCAAACCTTCGATTGAAATCATAATATTCGAATTGAAAATATAGTGAAAATCCGGGCAAAGATAGCGAAAGTTGAGAAGCAGTGCAAAAAATTATTGTCGCGCTGCCGAATGCTTAGTACCCCGCCTGTGATGAGCGTTACAGTGGCGCAAAAAAAGATTTGCCTTTGTAGATTTTTCCAATTGTCGGGTAATAGTTCAGCCGGACGGTTGGCTTTGTGTTTTTTTGACGAAATGGATTTCGTTAAAATAGCTGTTTTGACGAAAAGGATTTCGTCAAAACAAAAAAACATGTATCTTTGCGCTTCAAAAACTGTGTAAAAATGGAAAATGTGTTATTACATCAAAATCCGCATTGGGCGGGTAAAAAATACGGACAGTTGTATCATCGCGAAATACTTGACCGTGTCTGGAAAAAGTGCGAGACACGGCATATACAAGTGTTGACCGGTATTCGACGTTGCGGGAAATCATCTGTATTCCGGTTGCTTATTAACCGGTTGATGGATATTGTATCGCCTAAAACCATTCTTTTTCTCAACATGGACGACCCCGTCTATTTTGAAACATGGAACAATCCGTCTTTGTTGTATAATATAATTGAGGCAGCCGAAAAAGTTACAGCCGAAAAAGTACAATATCTTTTTTTAGATGAAATACAGACGGTCGCGGCTTGGGAAAAGTTCGTCAAGAGTGTGTATGACAGCAATCTGTTTCGGAAAATATTTGTTACAGGTTCCAATTCTTCATTATTACGGAACGATTATTCGGCTTTGCTTTCGGGCAGATATTTTGCCGACGCGGTTTATCCGTTTTCGTTTCGCGAGACGCTGGCTATAAACGGTATATCGGACCATTACGAGCTGCACAACCGTAAACCGGAAGTTTTGCGTTTGTTTGACGACGTCCTGCAATGGGGCGCGTTCCCCGAAATCCGGCAAATCGCCGATACGGAGATTCGATTAGATTTGCTTAAAAGCTATTTCGATTCCATCGTGATGAAAGATTGTGTTGTATATCAAAAAATATCGGATGTGCCTACCTTCAGACGCCTGCTTTTATATACAATGTCGAATATCTGTACGTTGTTTTCGTATAAAAGCCTTGCCGGCGCGGTCGGAAGTAATGAAAATACAATTAAGAAATATCTGCATATCCTGACAGACAGCTATATTGTAAACGATGTGCTTAACTTTTCGTTTTCGCAGAAAGAAGCCGCCCGCAATCTGCACAAAATCTATTCGGCTGATAACGGTCTGATAAACGCTCTTTCGTACAAGTTTATGGACAATAAAGCCAAGTTGATGGAAAATTTTGTGCTTACCGAACTGTGTAAACAGGGATGGGACGAAATTACTTTCGGAAACCGTAATGGAGAATGTGATTTTGTTATGAAAAAAGACACGGATTATCAGGCTATACAAGTCTGCTACGAATTGACGCCCGAAAACGAAGAACGCGAATATAAAGGATTTACGGTTGTCGATGGACAAATCAAGCTGCAACGTAAGACTGTCATTACATACAACCAGTCCCGACAAGTCGACGACATGGAAGTAATCCCCGTATGGAAATACTTTGGCGTTTAAAGACAGATAATTCCCGTCAATCAACGAATATTCTGTCGAATACGGTTCTTGCTGTCTATACGCCTTGGCGATTGGCGTCACGGAAACTCACTCGGAAATTTTCTTGAAACTTCTACAGAGGAATAGACATAGATTATTTAAAAAATCTCAATCCGGATACAATTAACCAATTCAATTATCGCACAATGTTTTGAATGCCTGATGTAGCGATGTTGGCGTCATAATTTGTGCTAATTGTTTAATTAGCGCAAAGATACGAACTAATAAAAATGCTATATATATAATACACAGATAGTTATCAACACGCAACACGCAACGCGAAAAACTGCGGATAACTACCGGATTATTTTTTTTCTTATGCGTTGCCCCTGAAAATAAACATGTTTATTTTGCACTTCTCTCAGAAGTGCATTATCTTTGCGCAAGATATGAATAAACAGTATGATGACAAATAAAAAAATCATTATTCCGCTATGTTTTGTTGCTGTGAGCTTCACGATAAGCGGACAACGCTCTTTCCGGTTTGATACGGCAGACAGACTATTTTCGGAAGGAAAAGATTTCTTTGAGTTGAAGAATTATGCCGGATGTACTGATAAACTCGAAGCATATAAAAAAGTAGCGACCAATTATGATCTGATACAGGAAGCGGATTATATGCTGGCTTATATCGCATTTGAGCAGGGAAAAGGGAATGCGGCGGAAATACTTGAAGCATATCTTAAGAAGTATCCGGATTCCCGTCATGGCGATGAGGCATGTTTGTTAATCGGAACGTGTTATTTTGAACGTGGAGAATATATAAGTGCGGCAAGTTGGCTTGCAGACGCCCGCATGGACGCTTTGAGCGATGGGCGGCAAGAGGCGCTCTATTACCGTTTAGCCTATTCTCAAATACAAAATGACGATTTTGAAGCCGCACGGAATAACTTTGTTCATGCCAGGACGTATGATGGCGATTTTTCACATGCCTCTATCTATTATATTGCATATATAGATTATGCTACCGGCAAGTATGACGAAGCGATGCATGAATTTAACCGTCTGAGAAAAGATCCCGGATATGGCGAACAGGCGAATTATTATATCGCTCAGATCAATTATATTGAAGATAATCATGATGATGTTGTTAAGCTTACAGAGCGTCTGCTTCGTCTGTATCCCGAAAGCGGTAACAATACGGAGTTATATCGTATTGCCGGAAACTCATACTATCAACTTGGCAATCAGGATAAAGCCATATCCATGTTAAGGCGGTATATGGCTTCCGAAGAAAGTCCTGCGCGCGGCGAACTTTATCTTTTAGGCGTATGCGAATATAATCAAGGCCATTACGAGCAAGCTATTGACGCTCTTTCGCAGACGATAGCCGACGATGACGAAATAACGCAGAATGCCAGTTTGTATTTGGGACAGTGTTATTTACAGCTTAATGATAAAAGTCGCGCACGGATGGAATTTGAGTATGCAGGCTCCTTGACATTCAATAAAAAAATACAGGAGACGGCGTTATATAACTATGCTCTTCTGATACATGAAACATCGTTTACCGGATTTGGGGAATCGGTGAAAGTATTTGAACGATTTTTGAATGACTTTCCCGATTCGAAATATTCCGATCAGGTGAACGATTATCTCGTGGAAGTTTATCTTACATCCAAAAATTACGAAGCGGCGTTAGAATCGATAGAAAAGGTCCGCAGGCCGAGTCTGAAAATTCTGGAGGCAAAACAGAATGTTTTGTTTCAGCTTGGTAACCAGTCGTTTATGAATACAGATATCGAGGCGGCTATCCATTTTTTTGATCAGGCTATAGCGTTAGGCAATTACGATGGCGACGCCTGTGCAAATGCATATTTCTGGAGAGGAGAATCGTATTATCGTCTTGGCGGATATACGAATGCTATTTCTGATTTTGAATCCTATCAGAATGTGGCTCGGCATAATACGTTCGACATGTATTCTCTTGTTTATTATAATCTTGGCTATTGTTATTTCAAACGTCAGGATTTTGAGCGCGCACTGGTTTCATTTCGTCGTTATGTAACGCTTGAGAAGAATCAGGAATTAAATTCGTTTGCAGATGCATTTAATCGTATTGGCGACTGTTTGTTTTATGCCCGTCAGTTTGCCGAAGCCGAGACCAATTATTCACGCGCGGTATCGTTACAACCTTCGCTGGCCGATTACGCCCTGTATCAGAAAGGGTTTGTACTTGGACTGCAGAAGGATTATAAAGGCAAGATAAACATGATGGATCGCGTTATAAAAGAATTTCCGTCATCGCAACATGTTGATGATGCACTTTTTGAGCGTGGAAGATCGTATGTCTTACTTGACAAATACAATGAAGCCGCTTCTTCATTTAAAATGCTGATGGATCAGTATCCGCAAAGCAGTCTGACTCCGAAAGCAGGCGTACAACTGGGGTTGCTTTATTATAACGATAATCAGTTGGAACGTTCTATAGAGGCGTATAAACGCGTGATCAACGAGTATCCGGGAAGCGAAGAAGCTAAAGTTGCCGTGCAGGACTTAAAGTCTGTGTATATTGATAAGAATGATATCAGCTCCTATGCTTCTTATGTAAATTCGCTTGGAGGTAGTATGCATATAGAGGTAAGCGAACAGGATTCGCTGACTTATCTTGCAGCGGAGAGGTTATTTACGCGAGGCGATTTTGAAGGCGCGAAGAATAGTATGACGAATTATCTGAGGTCATATCCGGCCGGGGCGTTTAGTTCCAATGCAAACTATTATCTTGCCAATATTGCATTTGACAGGAAAAATTATTCGGAAGCAAAGCGCTTGTTTACTCTTGTCTTGAATAGCGGCGATACTAAATTCCGCGAAAAATCGCTGGCGCGTAAGTCGGAGATCGAATACATAGAGAAAGATTATCATGCGGCAATAAAAACGTTCCGGGAATTACAGGATGTTGCAGAATTGCGTGAAAATCGCGAAGCGGCAAAACTTGGGATCATGCGCTGCGCTCAATATACGGGAAATGAACCGGAAGCTTTGAAAGCTGCGGATGAACTGTTGAAAGAGGTCAACCTCTCGCCGGAAATTGAGGCGGAAGCGCGTTATTTGCGCGCCAAGTCGCATCTCAAATTGGGGGAGACGGCTAAAGCGATCGATGATTTCTCTGCCCTGAGTAAGGATACCCGTACGGAATATGGCGCAGAAGCCAAATATCAGCTTGCCCAGCTATATTATGATAATAAAGATGTTGCACGCGCGGAAAAAGAACTTCTTCATTTTATAGAAAACGGCGCTTCTCATCAATACTGGTTGGCACGAGGATTTATCCTGCTTGCGGATATTTATGTAGATAAAAGAGACGAGTTTCAGGCGCGTCAGTATCTTACCTCGTTGAAAAGAAATTACGGCGGGAAAAGCGAGGAGATAGACCGTATGATAGAAAATAGACTGGAAAAATTAAAAAATAAATAAGCCATGGTAATGCGTAAGATACAAGCGCTGATGATGTCGGTTCTTCTATCGGGAATCAGTTTGTCCGGTTTGGCTCAGGAATCTGATGAAAAGAAGGAAGATACGGAAAGAGAAAAAAAAGAGCGACAGCAAAATCTCAATCGTGAAATGACGTTGGAGCGCGAATATGATCCGATCGTGCAGGATGCAACTAAAGTTAATACGCTGCCTGTTGTTCGTGAAATGAAGATTTCAAAACGTCCGATCACCTATTCGGACTATGCTGTGCCGATATTGCCGGAGAAGGAAATGTATGTGCTTCCGCCGGAGAAGTTAATGACAGAGGTTGAGCATCATAAGCGTAATGGTTACCTTCATTTCGGCGGCGGTATGCTGATGAATATGACGGGCGATTTCGGTTATCATTTGCTCAATACCGATAGGGATCTTTTAAGCGTATACTTTTCACACCGTTCGGCAAACGGAACGGTTGAGTTTGAAGATGAAACCATAAATAAGCGGAAAGCAAAGTTTAATGATAATCTCGGCGGACTTGATTTTACGCATCGTTTCGATAAAGCGACGCTTAAATTAGGCGGCAGGTTCGGATACTCGGCGTTTAATTATTATGGTATGCCGACCAACATCGGTTTGCCTGATTCTGATCTGAGTAATGATTCCATCACAAATCAGGGAGATCGCCTAATCAATGTTTATGGCGGCGTTATGTCTGATACGACTACTTCAACAGGGTATCATATCGGAATCGATTATACTAATTTTGATCAGAAATATTCGTTGAGTAAAGAACTTGATGGAATGACGGAGAATCATATAGGTATAAATTTCGGAATAAGTTCTCCTGTTAATAACGGTCAGCGCTTTGGTATTGATGTGAATGCAAATATACTGAGCTATACCGCGCCGTCTTCGGCGAGTCGCATCGTTGTGGATAGCTCGGCTTTTGATACGCATTTTAACGTGACGCTCAATCCCTATTACCGTATGGAAAGCGATACATGGAAATTGTTACTGGGGCTGAATCTGGCGCTTGTTTCGCAAAACAGCGAAACAGATGTATTTGTATCGCCTGATATCACATTTGATGCTCCAATTGCAAATTGGAGCGTTTTTTACGCAAAACTGGGAGGAGGGATAGAGTCCAATTCAATGGCGGAATTATCGCGTACAAACCGTTATATCAATCCCGTATTTACGGCTGACGCGTCGAAAACATGGGCCGATTTGAAACTGGGAGTACGTAGTAGCGCGACAGCAGGCCTCTGGTTTGATCTGTTTGCCGGATACAAGTATACGGAATCGGACGTTCTTTTTAACCCGTCTTCTTATGATTGGGCGGATAACGGATTTAATAATGTGAGCATGGCTTTCCAGCCAACAACGCAACGTATTCAGGTTGGCGCTACGTTGAAATACGATTATAAGCAGATCGTTGATTTTTATCTGAAAGGAGTTTATAATTATTATAATCTGAAATTTTCGGATACATGGAAGAACTCTTATGCCGTCAAGGATTTGAATGAGGATAGCGACCTGGAAGCCTATGGAAAACCTTCTTTTGTAGCAAATGCCGGTATAAATGTTCGTCCGGTCAAACCGTTGACGGTAAGCCTTGATTATTGTATGACGTCAGGTATGTATGCGAATCTCGGTCTTGAGGGAAATGTAAAAATGAAAACAATAAATGATCTGCGTTTGCGCGCATCATGGAAATTTAATGATATATTCGGCGCTTATGCACAATTCAATAATCTGTTATTTCAAAAGAGGGAATTATATTACGGTTACCCGTTACAGCCGTTTTCGGTAATGGCCGGATTCAGCGTTAATTTCTGATTTCTCGAAAGAGCGTCTTTGGGTATGATTATTGTTTCTTTCGTGTTATAAAATAAACAATGTGCGCATGAAACGAACATTAAAACGGCTTGCGCCAAAGAGTTATGAACATGCTGTGAGTTCTATGTTACCTTAGTGTTAAAAAATAAACAATGTGCGCATGAAAAAAAAATTGTTTCTGCTTTACCTGCTTTTGTATAGTATGGGTAGTCATGCTCAGATTTTTGATCCGGTAAAGTGGGTGTTTGAGTTTAAAGATATTCCTTCGGCGGAGAAGGAGATCGTTTTAAAAGCGAATATTGAAAAAGGGTGGCATCTGTATGATATGGACCTGCCCGAGGGAGGGCCGGTATCGACGTCCGTTTCATTTGAAGTGTTGCAGGGCGCTGAACTTGTTGGTAAACCTGTCGCATCCGCTAAGCCGGTAGAAGCCTTCGATAAGGATTTCAATATGAATATCCGCTGGTATGCGAATGCCGTATCTTTCACCCAAAAAATAAAAGTAACCGACTTTAAAAAGTTCAAGGCGTCCGGTGAAGTCGAGTATATGGCGTGTAATGACGAAACATGTCTTCCGCGGGAACGAGCGACTTTTTCTTTTGGCGGCAAGGATATAAAAAATATTCCGGAGGAGGAAAACGGTAGTACTGCGTCTACAGATTCTTTGGAAAGCGAGGATATTGCAGACAGCATAGCAGTAGATACGGCGGATATTAAGGCGGAAAATAGCGCCGGTTTGACAGAACGACTCTTGTACGGCCATGAAAGTAAGATTATATCCAATGATCTTACCGGATCGAATAGTACAAAAAAAGAAAATGTTTCTTTGTGGACTCCCGTTATAGACCAACTGAAAGCGATGGGGGATGAAACGACGTCGGCAACGGATCGTTCCTGTTTGTATATTTTTATCGCCGGATTTCTGGGAGGCCTGCTTGCGCTACTTACTCCCTGCGTATGGCCTATGATTCCTATGACTGTAAGTTTTTTTCTGAAACGAACCAAGAGCAGGAAGAAAGCCATCAGCGACGCGTCGCTTTACGGTCTTTCCATTATTGTTATTTATCTTACAATGGGGCTGCTTATTACAGGTATTTTCGGCGCGAGCGCGCTTAATAATTTATCGACAAACGCCATTTTTAATATTGTATTTTTCCTCTTGCTTGTTCTTTTTGCCATGTCGTTTTTCGGGGCATTCGAGCTTGTTCTGCCGGCGTCATGGACGACAAAAATAGATAGTAAGGCTGATACTACTTCAGGATTACTGAGCATATTCTTTATGGCTTTTACTCTTGTACTGGTATCATTTTCCTGTACGGGTCCGATTATTGGAACATTGCTTGTGGAGGCTGCTTCTCAGGGGAGTTCGATCGCTCCGGCAGTAGGGATGTTTGGTTTTGCTCTTTCTCTTGCAATACCTTTTGCTTTATTCGCCATATTCCCGAACATGCTTCAGAATATGCCCAAATCCGGAGGATGGCTGAACTCGGTGAAAGTTGTTCTTGGATTTCTGGAGCTGGCTCTTGCATTTAAATTTTTGTCGGTGGCGGATCTGGCTTACGGATGGCGCCTGCTCGACCGTGAAGTTTTTGTGGCGCTTTGGATTGTCATATTTATTTTGCTGGGATTTTATCTTCTTGGAAAAATCCGCTTCAAGCATGATTCGGAATTGAAATATGTATCAGTGTCCCGTTTGTTTATGTCTATCCTGTCATTTGCTTTTGCCATCTATATGTTACCGGGTCTGTGGGGCGCGCCGCTGAAAGCGATCAGCGCGTTTACGCCGCCATTATATACGCAGGATTTCAATATGTATAATGAAGAAGTTCATGCGCAGTTTGATGATTATGAGAAGGGGATGGAGAAAGCGGCGAAAGTCGGCAAGCCTGTATTGATAGATTTTTCCGGTTATGGTTGCGTGAATTGTCGTAAGATGGAAGCGGCCGTATGGACCGACGCCCGTGTAAAACAAATGATTGATGACGATTTTATTCTGATTACATTGATGGTTGATGATAAAACCAAATTGCCTCAAAGTATAGAGATTGAAGAAAATGGGAAAAAACGGACGCTGAGGACGATAGGAGATAAGTGGAGCTACCTGCAGAGGAGTAAGTTTGGCGCAAACGCACAGCCTTTTTACGTTATTCTTGATCATGAAGGATCGCTGTTGTCTCCATCGTATGCGTATGATGAAAATGTTTCAAAATACCTTCGATTTCTGGAGAATGGTAAAACAAAATATCGTTTAAAATCAAACAAATGAGTAGAAAAGATGAGCGTATAGAGGCATTCGGACGATTGCTCGATATATTGGATGAGCTTCGTGAAAAATGTCCATGGGACAGAAAGCAGACAAATGAAAGCCTTCGTGCAAACACGATAGAGGAAACTTACGAGCTTTGTGATGCGATTATGCGTGATGATCAGACAGATATTAAAAAAGAGCTTGGAGATTTGTTGCTTCATGTTGTTTTTTATGCAAAGATCGGTTCGGAAAAAGGAACATTTGATATAAAAGATGTTTGCAATGCCCTTTGTGATAAGTTAATATATCGTCATCCGCATGTCTTTGGCGATACCCATGCCGATACCCCTAAAAAAGTAGAGCAAAACTGGGAACAGTTGAAGCTGAAAGAAAAGGGCGGCAATAAAACTGTTCTGGAAGGCGTACCGGCCGCTCTGCCATCCGTTATAAAGGCGCAACGTATTCAGGAAAAAGCTCGCAATGTAGGTTTTGACTGGGAAAAACGCGAACAGGTCTGGGATAAAGTAGAAGAAGAACTGGCCGAACTCCGGCATGAAGTGAATGAGATGGATGATGATAAAAAAGAGGCTGAGTTCGGAGATTTTCTTTTCAGCATGATTAATGCCGCACGCCTTTATAAGATAAACCCGGATAATGCCCTTGAACGTACAAATCAGAAGTTTATACGCCGTTTCAATTACCTTGAGTCGCAGACGCGGGAAAAAGGCCTGTCTTTAAAAGAAATGTCCCTTTCCGAAATGGACGTCATCTGGGATGAGGCAAAACGGAAGGGACTATAAATATAAAAAAACGATGAAATGGCGTCGTCTTTAAAAGGGCGTTTGTCTGTTATTGCTTCAGACAGAGTTCTATCGCATCCATTGTTGAACGGAAAGTTTTGTTTATTTCAATCTGATCTCTTACGGTTTTATATGCATAAAGAACGGTAGCATGATCCTTACCTCCGACCACTTTACCAATGTGGGCAAGTGACGATTCTGTATATTTTTTCGCAAAGAACATTGTGATCTGGCGTGCCTGTACAATTTCGCGTTTGCGCGATAGCGTCTGGATCAGCGCCTCGTCAAGATTAAAATAACGACATACTATTGCCTGAATCTTTTTTATTGTCAATTGCTTTTTCTCCAGACGTACAGTCTGGCTGATTACCTGTTTAGCCAGCGTGATGTCAATTTCTTTGTTTGTGATTACGGAATTAGCCATCAATGAAACAAGTATACCTTCGAGGTCGCGAACATTTTCCGTGACATTTTCCGCGATAAACTCAAATACGTCGTGAGGAATTTCCAGACCTTCATGATTGATCTTGTTGCGTAATATTTTCCTTCTCAATTCCGGATCCGGACGTTCTATCTGAGCCGTCATACCCCACTTCAAACGAGAAATCAGCCTTTCTTCCATACCTTGGAGATCGACAGGCGCGCGGTCGCATGTAAGAACGAGCTGTTTTCCTAATTGATGAAGATTGTTGAATATCTGGAAAAATATTTCCTGCGTTTTTGTCAATCCTATCAATTCGTGTATATCGTCCAATATTAATACATCTATACTCTGATAGAAACTCAAAAAGTCGTTCGTTAAATTCTTACGTACAGCATCCGTATATTGCAGACGGAATAAATTGGACGATACATATAATACCCGTTTATCAGGGAACAGTTCGCGAATTTTCACCCCGATAGCATGGCATATATGTGTTTTACCAACTCCCGACGGTCCATAGATAAACAACGGGTTAAACGCCGTTTTTCCCGGATCTGATGCAATCTTTTCAGAAACGGCGCGTATAAGTTTATTACTTTCGCCTTCGAAAAAATTATCGAAGTTATACCTTGGATTTAATTGAGAATCCCAATCCTGCGATGCGACTTTAAAAGGACCCGGAGTCTTTGTCGCATCAATTTTATTGGGCGTGTGCGAAGGCATACTCCTGGATTCATCTCCGTGATAAGTGATGCTGTTACCATTGGTTTTCTTTGTTTGTCCGTTAACAACTACGCGGTATTTGAGGGTGGTACCTTCGCCGAATACGCGATTCAGCGTCATCTTAAGTACATTCACATATTTTTCTTCCAGATATTCGTAAAAGAATTGACTTGGAACCTGAATAGTGAATTTCCGGTCTTCGTAAGATAAAGGTATAATAGGCTTGAACCAGGCTTCAAAAGCAGCCTGGGGGACAATATCCTTTATGACTGTCAAGCAGTCTTCCCACATTGGTTTGGAATCTTTTTGCATACTCTTTTCTATGTAGTAAAATTAAAATTAGCCCTTCATATTATTTTATGGCAGTGCAAAGGTTATAAAATTATTCATGAAAAAAAACCGGTTTTTAATTTGGATATTTCATAATTTCAATATCCCATTTTCTTTCAGTTTGTTATGCGTAATATATTGATTCTTAATGTTATTTTTTTATTGTCGGGAGCGTTATCTGTTACAAATGGGAGATTTGGGAATATTGTTTTTATTTACAAACTATTGTTAAGAAGTGAAATTTTATTCGAAAAATATACCATAATCAAATGCTTACGTTTTTTCAGGAGAGCAGGTTTTTTTTTGATATTTAGACTTTATCTAAATATCAAAAAAAGTATTGCCGGAGACGATCTGTTTTTGTATTAAAGTATGATTTTAAAACAAAGAAAAACGGACGTATTTTTTCGGATTTTGTTTTACGTCGAAAAGAAGTCCGGAGGCATTTTCTACAGTACGGTTCAGATTGTTATACAGTAGCGAGTCATTTAATAGTAGTCCCAGAGAATTGTCATTGGAGTTAAGTTTTAGCGCCATTGTATTTATATTTCCAAGAGTCGAGTTAAAACTATGGATACTTTCTTCTAAATCGAGATTGTTCAGGTTACTGCTGAAGATAGAAAGGTTAGACGCCGTAGTCTTAAGGCCGGATGATATTTCCGGAACGTCATTTTTCAGGAAAGCATTTAACCGGATTGAGGACGCTTCCAGCTGTTTTGTCGTATTTTCCAGATTGCTGAGCGACTGGGATAATTCCGTACTGTTTACAAGCGTCTGAAGCCCTGTTAGTATGGAATCTATTTTGGGTATCATATCGACGATCAGAGGGAGAATATTTTCTTCTACCGACGATACCATTCCACTTTTTATCCGTCCTTCCAGCATATCGCCGGGTTTGTAGTATTCATCTGCGTCGTTATTTAACTTTATGCTAAGCTCGGCGCCGCTTAACAGTGTGGATTCTATTGAAACGTAACTTCCTTTATTTATTTTCATCTCTTTGTCGAGGCCTATTTCCAACGTTATTTTATTGACAGATGAATAATCGTATGCTATACTGCGAACCAATCCGACTTTAAATCCATCAACAAATACCGGAGAGGATATCGTTATATCTTTTACATTATTACATGATACGTAATAATAGTTTGCCGGCTTGAACAGGTTTATACCTTTCAGATAATTTACGCCTATATATAACAATGTCAGACTTAATATAGTTGCAATGCCGATTTTTATTTCTTTTGAGAAGTTCTTTTCCATTATGATGTTTTTTATTTATATATTCTTTTACCGTTTTTCGTTCGTATAATAAATGCGCCCTTGAAGTCTTTAGACGCTTTTTTATGCATGTTCAGGATTTTGGAGTAATCGGATGTGGAACCGTACGTATATTTATAGATACCTTTTTCAATATAAAATGAAATTTCGTTATACCCTTTAAAACGTTTGTCATTCTCGGATAATTTTTTGTCGGATGTGAGGATCTGAACTTTGTATATTATATCGTCTTTGTTCTTATTTGAAGACGTTATGGTTTGGATATTATCCGCGCTATTGTAACTTGTCGTTATTGTTTCGACAGGCTGGGAGACAGTTTCAACGGATCTACCTTTCATATTTCCCAGTTTACGGTCATAATCCTTCTTATAATTTGAAAAGGCATTGTATATGGATTGCGCTAATATGGTTTGTCCTTCTTTTGACGCGATGAACCGTTCTTCGTTACGATTTGACAAGAATCCTAATTCAATAAGTACGCTCGGCATGCTTGTTTTGCGTAAGACAAGAAGTCCGGCTTGTCGTACGCCTCGGTTTTCGCGTTTTGACCTTACAAACGATTTTTGAATTTCCGAAGCCAGTAACACGCTTTGTTCCATGTGTTTGTTTTGTATAAATTCAAAAATGATATAGGATTCTGTCGATTTGGGATCAAATCCTTCATATTTCCGGAGATAATCATCTTCCATAAGAATTACGGAGTTTTCACGCATTGCGACGTCAAGGTTTTCATCCGAATTAGCCAAGCCGATCGTATAAGTTTCAGCGCCGGAAGCATTGCCCTTTTTAACGGAATTGACATGTATGGATACGAACAGGTCGGCTTTATTCCGGTTTGCAATATTTGCACGCTCGTCGAGCGGGATAAAGACGTCCGTTTTTCGGGTATAAATAATCTTCACATCTTTATGATTTTGTTCGATCAGCTCGCCAAGCTGTAGTGATACGGCAAGATTTATAGACTTTTCTTTGGATATAGCGCCAACGCATCCGGAATCTTTACCTCCGTGTCCCGGATCAATTACAATGACAAAATCTTTCTGGGCCTGAATTTTTAACAGGCTCAAAAGAAATGTGATTGTTATATAGGTATATATCTTCATTTTATAATGCGCTTATGCAAAGGTAATGTAAGACTGGGAATATACAAAAAACCTGCTCGTTTTTTATTGTTGAGACACGATTCATTCCTCGGTCTAAAATGATAATTCTTTGCAGTAAAGATGATAGATTTAATATTACGCCTCTGTAATTTATCTCTTTATTTCTTAATAAAATTCAGAAATAATCATAGGGTTCTGCAAAAAACAAAGAGGCTGTCTCTATGTAGGCAACCTCTTCTATATGTATTTCGATTCTTTATTAATTTTCAGAAATGACCTCGAACGGAATTTCAACGGAAACTTCTTTGTGTAGGCGAACCTGTGCTTTGTAATAACCGACCTCTTTAACAGATTCTTTTATAAAGATTGTCTTACGGTCGATGTCAAACCCTTTTTTAGCCAATCCTTCTGCAATCTGTATATTTGTTACAGAGCCGAAGATCGTTCCGGTAGAACTTGTTTTTGCTCCTATGGTAAGCGTCGTTCCCTCCATTTTTGCCGCTAACTCCAGCGCATTTTGTTTGATCTTCGCCAGTTTATGCGCGCGTTGTTTCTGATTTTCCGCTAATACTTTCTTTGCAGAATCCGATGCGATAACTGCCTTACCTTGCGGGATTAGAAAGTTACGTCCGTAACCGCTTTTCACGTTTACGATATCGTCTTTGTAGCCCAGATTTGCTACATCTTCTTTCAAAATAATTTCCATATTCTGTCTCCTCTCTTTTTATTATTTCATTAAATCGGTAACATAAGGCAGTAATGCCAGATGACGCGCTCTTTTAACTGCTTGCGCAATATGACGTTGGAATTTCAACGATGTTCCTGTGATGCGACGGGGGAGTATCTTGCCTTGTTCGTTAAGAAACTTTTTAAGAAACTCGGGGTCTTTGTAGTCGATGTATTTAATACCGCTTTTTTTGAAGCGGCAATATTTTTTCTTCTTAACATCCACCGACATGGGTGTGAGATATCTAATCTCGGAATTGTTCTGATTATTGTTTGTTACGGCCATGATTAATCCTCCTTGTTAGCTGTTTCTTCTTTTGGTTTGTTTTCTTTTGCTTTCGTCTCTTTCTTCGCGCCTTTTGCTCCGGAAGATTTCAGAGTTCTTCTCTTGGTTGCATATTCGGCCGCAAACTTATCCTGACGGAAGGTGAGGAAACGTATTACGCGCTCATCACGACGGAATTGTGTTTCAAGAACATCTATTACAGCAGGATCAGCCTTAAATTCAATAAGCTGATAGAAGCCTGTTGATTTCTTGTTGATAGGATAGGCCAACTTACGTAAGCCCCAGTTCTCTTCATTGACAATTTCTGCTTTCTGAGACGTCAATACCTCTTTGATCTTTTCTACCGCTTCCTTCATCTGTGCATCAGACAAAACGGGAGTCAAAATGAAAACGGTTTCGTAATTGTTCATAATTCTTATTTATTATTTAATATAAAAAATTGCGGGTGCAAAGATACTAAAAAAAAGATAATCGACAATTTACAATCGACGTTTTTTTTATTTATTTTTTTAACGCGTATTTAATTGTCTTATTTCTATCTATTTAATTATTCCCATTCGATAGTTGCCGGCGGTTTGGAACTTATGTCATAAACTACGCGGTTTACGCCTTTCACCTTATTTATTATTTCATTGGATACTTTGGCCAGAAAATCGTAAGGTAATTGCGCCCAGTCTGCCGTCATCGCATCGGTTGAGGTCACGGCGCGTAATGTAATTGTGTTTTCATACGTGCGCTCATCGCCCATTACTCCTACGGAGCGTATCGGCAGTAATATGGCGCCTGCCTGCCATACTTTATCATATAGATCCCATTCGCGCATCAGGGTCATATAGATATCGTCGGCTTCCTGAAGTATGCGCACTTTCTCAGGCGTTATGTCTCCGAGTATACGGATGCCAAGTCCCGGTCCGGGAAACGGATGACGCGCAATCAGATTTTTCGGCATTCCGAGTTCATATCCGACGCGTCGCACCTCATCTTTAAAAAGAAGGCGTAGCGGTTCTATCAATCTGAGATTCATTTTTTCCGGTAATCCGCCCACATTGTGATGGCTTTTTATGACTGTGCCGGTTATGGATAAGGATTCTATCACGTCAGGGTAAATCGTCCCCTGTCCAAGCCATTTAATATCTTTCAGTTTATGCGCTTCTTCATCAAAAACGTCAATGAAGCCTTTTCCTATGATTTTGCGTTTCGTTTCCGGGTCGGCTACCCTTTCCAATTCTTTGTAAAACTTACTGCGGGCGTCTACTCCGATCACATTCAAACCCATATTTTCATATGCCTTTAATACATTTTCGAATTCATTTTTGCGTAATAGCCCGTGGTCGACAAAAATACATGTCAGGTTTTTCCCGATTGCTTTGTTTAATAATACGGCTGTTACGGAGGAATCCACGCCACCCGATAATGCAAGTATAACTTTGTCGTTTCCAAGCCTTTTTTTCAGATCTTCAACAGCCGATTCGATAAATGAAGCCGGGGTCCAGTCTTTTGCACATCCGCATATATTCAGAAAATTATCCAGCAGTTTAACGCCGTCTTCCGTATGGAATACTTCCGGATGAAACTGTACGCCCCATGTCGGTTCTCCGGCTATATTGAACGCCGCGGCTTTTACGTCGTCGGTACTTGCTATTACCTGAAATGTTTCCGGCAATGCCGTAATTGTATCGCCATGCGACATCCATACTTGTGTGCCGGCTTTTATATTTTTGAACAACGGGTTGTTTTCATTCAGTTTGGATAAGTGTGCACGTCCGTATTCGCGCGATCCTGCGGGTTCGACTTTTCCTCCGGACGAATAAGCCAGGTATTGCGCTCCGTAACAGATTCCCAACACGGGGTATTTTTTTCGTATACCTGACAGATTTGTTTTAAACGCGTTTACGTCATTTACGGAGTACGGACTTCCGGAAAGTATAACTCCTTTGACCGTTGGGTCGTTTTCAGGGAATTTATTATACGGCGCAATTTCACAATACATATTTAACTCTCTGATTCTGCGACCAATAAGTTGAGTTGTCTGTGAACCGTAATCAAGGATGATAATTTTTTCTTGCATAAAGGTAAAGGGTTAAATGAGGCGCAAAGTTAAGAAAATAATGGACAATAGAAAACTGATACGGACAAAGGGGGCGATTCGGAAGTAAATAAAAATAAGCAAGCTTATTTTGCATTTCTCTCGGCTTGCATTATCTTTATTCAAGAAAATGAAGATAAGCGGCGCCTCGGTAATGAAAACAAATAAATTTGTTTTGCATTTCTCTCGGCTTGCATTATCTTTGTAGCGGTTTTAGCGATCCGGATAGTATTTGCCGGTCTTGTGTAATGGTTTGAAATTATCGTTAAACGCGAATATTTATGGACGAAGAAGAAAAAGAAGTAAATCGTAAAACGTGGCGGATAATGGGTGTTATTCTGCTGATACTGATAATCGGTATCGGAGGGTTTTATATATGGCGCCAACGGAGGCAGATGTATGAGATGACTGAAATGTTTTCTCTTGAAAAAGAGAGCTTGTCGGATGAATTTGAAGAACTTTCTCTTCAGTATGAAGGATATAAATTCAGCGTCGGCAACGACTCTCTGATCACTTTGCTTACAACGGAACAGGCTAAAGTACAGCGTCTTCAGGAAGAATTGCGTACGGTGAAGTCTACCAATGTACGGCGTATCAATGAATTGAAAAAAGAGCTGGAAACGCTTCGCAAGATTATGCGCAATTATGTCATACAAATAGATTCGCTTAACGCCGAGAATGAAAAGCTGAAAAATGAAAATATGCAGGTAACGCAGAAGTATCAACAGGCGTCGTCGCAGGCTGCCCGCTTATCAAAAGAAAAAGATCAGCTCTCGGAACGCGTACAGATGGCCTCCCGGCTCGATGCGGTGAATATACAGGTTGTCCCGATTACTTCCAAAGGGAAGGCTTCAAAAAAAATCGACAAGGCAGTTCAGCTCATGTTGACATTCATCATTTCGAAAAATATAACAGCTCTTGTCGGAGAACAGACTATTTATGTCCGTCTGATGAAACCGGACGACGATATTCTGACCAAGCCTAATTCAGGATATTTTAATTTTGAGAATAAAGATATTATGTATTCCATGAAGAGGTCTATTGAATATGACGGCGAAGAACAGAGCGTCGTAATGTACTGGGATATAGAAGAATATCTGTCTCCCGGCCCTTACCGCGCCGATATCTTTGCAGAAGGGAACCTGATAGGCCGTAAATCATTTGTGCTGGAAAAGTAAAAAAAAAACTTTTTTTTACTCATCGCGTAATGATTTATAAAACTATTTTTCTACATTTGCATGTTTTGTGAATTTCACTAATATTTTAAACTATAAATTATCATACTATGCAAAGCAGACGCGATTTTATTAAGAAGGCATCGATGTTGGTTGCCGGAGGAGTGGTTGCTCCGAATTTATTGTCTTCCTGTAGCGGCGAAAGCGCTAAATATCTTGGACTTCAGCTATATTCTCTTAAAGAGATGATAAAAGACGAAGGAATACAAAAAACGCTGAAATTGGTTGCAAAAATGGGCTATACCAGCCTTGAAACAGCCGGATATAACGATGGAAAACTGTACGGAGTGGCTCCGGCGGAACTTAAAAAAATGGTTGACGATTTGGGTATGAGGTTGACCAGTTCGCATCTTAGCCATAACATAAGCGAAGACAGGGATGCGGATATGGCTTGGTGGAATAAGGCCGTGGATGCCCATAATGCGGCAGGAGTGAAATATATGGTGATGCCTTCGTCTCCACTGGAAGGAGGAGGGGGCGTTACACTTGACGACGTCAAACGTTACGGCGATTATTTTAATGAGATCGGATTGATTTCTGCCGGAGCAAGTATACAGTTCGGCTATCATAACCATGATGGTGAATTTCAAAATAAAGTGGATGACGTGCCGGTTTATGACCTTATGCTTGAAAATACAAGTCCGGATCATGTGATGTTCCAGCTTGACGTGTACTGGATTAAGAAAGGTGGATATGATCCGGTAGACTATATGAAAAAATACCCGAAACGTATCAAGGTATTGCATATAAAAGACGAGACGGCTATCGGAGCGCAAAATACGGTGGATTACAAAGCTATTTTTGATCAGGCTTATGCAAACGGAGTGAAAGACTGGTATGTGGAAGTCGAACGTTATGATACGACTCCGGAAGAAGATGTGAAAAAAAGTGCGGATTTTCTACTCTCGGCTGATTTTGTAAAATAAATTTCTCATCTGATTTTAGATATACTTAAAAGCTCAGCCTCCATAACTCAGGGGCCGAGGCCCCTGCTTTGTGTTCCGGATGCAAATTTAGCCGGAAATTTTTATTTTTCCTAATGTTATAGCGTATTTATTTTCAAGTATTTATTCTTTATCTTTTTTCTCCCTGAATTGCTGCTTTTTTCTCCCCGAATCGCTGAAATATGTATGTTTTTTTTGCGCTTTGTATTAAATAGTATATCTTTGCAACCCTGATTTAGCAAAACATATATAATATACTATGGAAAAAAAGAGAGTTTATACCTTCGGAAACGGAAAAGCAGAAGGTAAGGCAGATATGAGAAATCTGCTGGGAGGAAAAGGCGCTAATCTTGCGGAAATGAATCTTATCGGCGTTCCTGTGCCGCCGGGTTTCACTATCACTACAGACGTTTGTAATGAATATTACGAAAAAGGAAAAGACGTGGTTGTCGGTTTGTTGAAGGGTGAAGTGGAAAGTGCAATGGCAAATGTGGAAGCGCTGATGAGTTCAAAATTCGGCGATATAAGTAATCCGCTACTTGTTTCTGTACGTTCGGGCGCGCGCGCTTCCATGCCGGGTATGATGGATACTATATTGAATCTCGGATTGAATGATAAGGTTGTGGAAGGCCTGATTGCTAAGACCGGTAATCCACGTTTTGTATGGGATTCTTATCGTCGTTTCGTTCAGATGTACGGCGATGTGGTATTAGGAATGAAGCCTTTCGATAGAAATGAGGAAGATCCGTTCGAGATGATTATTGATAGCGTGAAGGAGGCCAAAGGCGTTAAACTTGATACCGAACTTGATGAGGAAGATCTGAAAACGCTGGTTGTCAAATTTAAAGCAGCCGTTAAAAATCAGACGGGAAAAGATTTTCCGGAAGATGCATACGAACAATTGTGGGGCGCTGTGTGCGCCGTATTTGATAGCTGGATGAATGACCGTGCAATTTTATATCGTAAGATGGAAAGAATTCCGGCCGAATGGGGCACGGCCGTTAATGTTCAGGCAATGGTATTCGGGAATATGGGAGATACTTCGGCTACCGGCGTTGCCTTTAGTCGCGATGCGGCTACCGGCGAGGATCAGTTTGTCGGCGAATATCTTATTAATGCACAGGGGGAAGATGTGGTTGCAGGTATCCGTACTCCGCAACAGATTACAAAAACAGGTTCCGAACGTTGGGCGACGCTAGCCGGAGTACCGGAAGAAGAACGTCGTACGAAATATCCTTCTATGGAAGAGGCCATGCCTGAGATTTATAAAGAATTAGATACATTACAGGAGAAGCTGGAAAATCATTATAAAGATATGCAGGATATGGAGTTTACCGTTCAGGAAGGTAAGCTTTGGTTCCTCCAGACGCGTAGCGGTAAACGTACAGGCGCCGCCATGGTGAAAATTGCAATGGATCTGTTGCGCCAGGGCGCGATTGATGAGAAAACGGCAATAAACCGTGTAGAACCAAATAAACTGGATGAACTTCTTCATCCGGTATTTGATAAAAATGCGCTGAAAGAAGCAAAAACCCTGACAAAGGGTCTGGCGGCATCTCCGGGCGCCGCCTGTGGTAAAATTGTTTTTAATGCGGAGGAGGCTTCCGTCTGGGCGAATAAAGGAGAACGTGTTATTATGGTACGCGTGGAGACGTCGCCGGAGGATTTGGCGGGTATGGCTGCGGCCGAAGGTATATTGACCGCTCGCGGAGGTATGACTTCTCATGCTGCAGTTGTTGCGCGCGGTATGGGAAAATGCTGTGTTTCCGGAGCCGGCGAACTGGTTATCGATTATGTAGCAAAACGTCTTACGGTGAAGGGCGTCGTGCTGGAAGAAGGCGATTTTATTTCACTTAACGGCTCTACCGGCGATGTGTATATCGGAGCTGTAGCTACAAAAGAGGCAGAGCTTGATAATGATTTTGCGGAGTTGATGAAACTATGTGATAAATATACGAAACTGGTGGTACGCACGAATGCAGATACGCCTTATGATGCTGGTATAGCGCGTGGTTTTGGCGCTGTAGGCATAGGGCTGTGCCGCACCGAACACATGTTTTTCGAAGGCGAGAAAATTCGCGCCATGCGCGAGATGATCCTTGCCGAAACAGTAGAGGAACGTCGTCGCGCTTTGAAAAAAATATTACCCTACCAACAGGAAGACTTCAAAGGTATATTCAGGGCGATGGCCGGTTATCCGGTTACTGTTCGCTTGCTGGATCCGCCGCTTCATGAATTTGTGCCTCATTATGAAAAAGAACAACGCGAGTTGGCGGAAATAATGGGCGTAACATATGATTATATCCGCGTAAGAGTGGAGTCTTTGCACGAAGCCAATCCAATGCTTGGTCATCGCGGTTGCCGTTTGGGTAATACTTATCCGGAAATAACAGAGATGCAGACACGCGCCATATTGGGCGCTACGCTGGATCTTAAAAAGGAAGGAGTGGAAACCCATCCGGAAATTATGGTGCCTTTGACCGGTATTTTGTATGAATTTGCAGCTCAGGAAAAAGTTATACGCGAAACAGCCGCTAAGTTATTTGAAGAACGTGGAGATAGTATTGACTTCAAAGTTGGTACAATGATTGAGATACCACGCGCCGCCCTTACTGCCGATCGTATTGCGAGCAAAGCAGAATTCTTCTCATTCGGGACAAACGACCTGACGCAAATGACATTCGGATATAGTCGCGACGATATCGCTTCATTTTTACCCGCTTATCTTGATATGAAGATATTGCCGAATGATCCGTTCCAGGTACTTGATCAGAATGGCGTGGGACAATTGGTTCGCATGGCAACCGAAAAAGGACGGACTATTCGTCCGGATCTTAAGTGTGGTATATGTGGCGAGCATGGCGGCGAACCGTCATCCGTTAAATTCTGCCATAAGGTAGGGCTTAATTATGTGAGCTGTTCTCCTTATCGCGTACCAATTGCACGTCTTGCCGCCGCACAGGCTGCTATTGAAGATTAATACTTATTACGGAAAAAAATGATCGGGGATTGTCTTGTCGTCAATAAACCTTAATCATCACAAAATGAACAGAAAATATTTGATTGGCTTGTTAATGCAA
The DNA here is from genome assembly GCA_031257565.1 of Tannerella sp. Classification (GTDB taxonomy): domain Bacteria; phylum Bacteroidota; class Bacteroidia; order Bacteroidales; family Tannerellaceae; genus Tannerella. The sequence goes on from JAIROL010000008.1 coordinate 27,423, forward strand.
GCAATATCTGCGTTTGGGCAAGTGCGAGAGCCGCGATTTTGATGCGCAAATCGCCGCAACAACGCTTTGTATGCTGCAATACAACCTGTTTTCGGAAGTCAGGCGGTTTGAATGTTATGAGAGTTTCGACGCCGCTGTTCCGGGCGGCAAAATCGGAGGCGCTTGAACTAAATGTCAAAGAACGCATATATCTTATTATTACAGAGATAGCATTGAAATTGGCAGAGGTTTTTGTGATTGACATTGAAATTTTATATCAACACATTGCGACTGATAATGAAGAACTTGCAAAATTTATGAACATCAAAAACACTTTGAATGCTGCTTAAAACGAACTTGCGAAAGTTGAATTATTTTTTTCTCCCTAAATTGCTGAAATACGTAAACTTATTTTGTATTCCCTTTGACTTGCATTATCTTTGCATCTTTAAAAATATAGTATAACGATGAAGATCAGACATTATTTTTTGCTTTTAACAGTGTATACATTGTTATTATCATGTTCGGGGAATAGAGAAAAGAAAGACGCTGCGGAGGCGGGGAACGAAATTGAGAGTCAATCTGCTGACGCTCATAATAGCCAAGACGCCGCTATTGCCGACGATGCCGCTATTGCCGACGACAGAGGATATATCGTAAAAGTTGGCGATATGGCTCCGGATTTTACATTGCCGACGACAACCGGCAAAGAATTTAGGTTGTCGGACGTGCGTGGAAAAGTCGTTATGCTTCAGTTTACAGCAAGCTGGTGTGGGGTATGCCGTAAAGAAATGCCTTTTATAGAAAGCGATATATGGCAGAAACACAAAGAAAATCCGAAGTTTTGCCTGGTCGGTATCGATCGTGACGAACCGCTGGAAAAAGTTTTGGAATTTGCAAAGCAAACAGGCGTCACATATCCCATTGCACCGGATCCGGGAGGCGACGTTTTCGCTCTTTATGCAGAACGTAAAGCCGGTATAACCCGGAATGTGATCATTGATACGGATGGACGCATCGTTATGCTTACGCGTTTGTTCAATGAGGAGGAATTTGCCGGAATGTGCCGGAAGATAGGAGAATTGCTTGCCGATTGACGTCCCAATTAACAGGAACAGTCCTTTTCCGGCTCTTTGCGTCGAAGCAAAATGAAGTTTAAAAATAATTTAAAATTGAAATAGATTATGAAAAATGTATTTACAGGGATAGATCATCCTGCTATTGCGGCAACCGATGTTGAGACTTTGACTAAGTGGTATTGTGATGTGCTTGGCTATAAAGTGTTTGCAAAAACAGATAAACCGGTTTATATTATTGAGGCGCCGGATGGCACTTATATAGAAATGATGCCGAAGGATGAAACATCGCGTCCCGAACGTACGATTAATACTCCGGGATGGTCTCATCTGGCTTTACGCGTAAATGATATGGATACGGCGATGGCTGAACTGGATAAGCAGGGTATAAAATGGGCCGGACCTGAGTTTGAGGCTGCCGGCGGCGGACGTATCCGGAACTTTGCCGATCCTGAAGGGAATGTTCTTCAGATTGTTCAGAGATAAGAGCCGCTTTTTATATTAGAAAAATGACATAATGCACGACGGTTGTTATGCGCTTATAGTGTTAATAGAAATCAATAATCAGAAATGCCGTTAAATTTACAAAAAAATCTTCCTGCAATAGAACTGCTGAAAAAAGAGCATATTTTTGTTATGGATTCGCTTCGGGCTTCGGAACAGGATATCCGTCCGTTGCGTATTGTGGCGCTTAACCTTATGCCGCTCAAAATAACCACAGAGACAGACCTCATTCGTTTGCTGAGTAATTCGCCGTTACAGGTTGAACTTGATTTTATGAAAATAACAGGTCATCAACCTAAGAATACTCCGGTAGAACATATGGAAGAGTTTTACAAAGATTTTGACGTGATCTGCAATGATTATTATGACGGCCTGATTGTTACCGGAGCCCCGGTGGAACAGTTGGCGTTTGAGGATGTGACATACTGGGAGGAACTGAAGATTATTTTCAACTGGAGTCGCACGCACGTAACTTCCACTTTGTATATATGCTGGGCTGCACAGGCCGGGTTGTATCATTTTTACGGTATACCCAAATATGATCTCGAAGCAAAGAAATTCGGCATATTCAAACATACGCTGAATGATCCGTATCTACCGATCTTTCGCGGCTTTGACGACGAGTTTTATGTTCCTCACAGCAGGCATACGGAGGTACGGCGTGAAGATATCCTCAAGGTTCCGGAAGTGAAACTGCTTTCGGAAAGCCGGGATGCGGGAGTATACATGGCAATGGCGCGTGGCGGACGTGATTTTTTTATCACGGGACATTCCGAATATTCTTCCAATACGCTCCATGATGAATACATGCGCGATTTGCAGAAAGGATTGTCCATCCATGCGCCGGAAAATTATTATACGGACAACGACCCGTCGAAACCGCCTTTGGTGCGTTGGCGCGGACATGCCAACCTGCTGTTTACAAACTGGCTCAATTATTACGTCTATCAGGAAACGCCATATCATATAGAAGATATAAGAAATCTCGGCGATTTATGATAACAGCGCGTCCGATAGAGTTGCTTGCTCCTGCGAAAGATCTGAATTGTGGAATGGAGGCTGTTCTTCATGGCGCGGATGCGGTATATATCGGCGCGCCGAAATTTGGCGCACGCGCCGTTGCCGCCAACTCAATAGACGATATATACGCTCTTTGTGATTTTGCCCATTTATATAATGTCCGTATTTATGTCGCATTTAATACCATCCTTAAAGACGAGGAACTGAAAGAGGCCGAGAGTCTTATCCGGAGTATCTATGACGCCGGAGCCGACGCCTTGATCGTGCAGGATATGGGTATAATACAATTGGATATTCCTCCCATACCGCTTCATGCGAGTACGCAGACGGATAATTGTACGCCGGAGAAAGTCGAATTTCTATATAGAACAGGTTTTACCCGGATTGTACTGGCGCGCGAATTGACGCTTGAGGAGACAAAAACCATATCGGAACGTATTCCTGAAGCAACGCTGGAGGCTTTTATACATGGCGCTTTGTGCGTGAGTTACAGCGGGCGCTGTTATTTGAGCTTTGCAGTTAACGGGCGTAGCGCCAATCGTGGCGAATGCGCCCAATGTTGCCGCCTTCCGTATTCGCTGGTTGACGCCGGCGGAACCGTTATTACGGAACATAAACGCCTGCTTTCGCTTAAAGATATGAATCGCTCGGACGATCTGGAGACGATGATGCAGGCAGGCATATCGTCGCTGAAGATCGAAGGACGCCTGAAAGACGTTTCTTACGTTAAAAATATAGTCGCTTATTATCGTAAGAAGTTAGACGGAATATTTTCGAAAAATCCGGCATTCTACCGTTCTTCTTCCGGATATTCGTCATATACCTTCGAACCGCAACCGGAGAAAAGTTTTAATCGTGGTTTTACCCCGTATTTTCTGCACGGACGCGACGTCGATATTACTTCATTTAATACGCCCAAATCCGTTGGAGAACCTGTTGGCGCCGTCAAAGAAATAAAAGGAAATTCCTTTACTGTAGCCGGACTGAGACCTGTACATAACGGAGACGGATTGATTTTTTTTAATCAGCGCGGAGAACTGGAGGGGTTCAGGGTAAATCGCGCCGAAACAAACCGCATATACCCTCGGCACATGCCGCGTTTGAAGCCTAAAATGCCGCTATACAGAAATTATGATCATGAATTTGAATCCGTACTGTCAAAACCATCGGCAGAGCGAAAACTTGGCGTGACCATCGAATGGGGGGATTGTCCGGGAGGATTTACGCTGTCTATGACCGACGAAACGGATGCGCGCGTTATCATTGCGCGACTATTTGTAAAGGAAACGGCGCGCAGGCCGCAGGAAGATAATATAAAAACGCAATTGGGAAAACTGGGCGGAACCCCATTTTTAGCGACGGAGATTATTATCTCCATGGCTAAAAACTATTTTGTCCCCTCTTCCTTATTGAGCGAGATGCGCCGGGATGCTGTCGAAAAATTGATAGCGGATCGCCGTATCCGCTACAGATACCGGTACGCAAAAAAAATAATGCATGGCAGGTATGTTGTATATCCACTGCAAAAGCTTGATTATACGGCGAATATATTTAATAAAAAAGCGGAGGAGTTTTATAAAAAACATGGCGTAGACGTAATAGAACCTGCATTTGAAAAAAAGATGCGCGAAGATGTTCCGTTAATGTATACAAAACATTGTCTCCGTTATAGTATGGGGTGGTGTCCCGTTCACCAGAAAAAGGAATCGCGCTATAAAGAGCCTTATTACCTTATTTACAAAGATCAACGCCTTTGTTTGTCGTTTGATTGCAAAAAATGTCAGATGCTTGTATATAGTTCGCCGGAAAAATAGTATTTTTGTATTCGAAAAAAATGATCCAATGAAGAAATCTGTTTTTATATTTTTTACTTTTCTCTTTTTTATTGCATGTGACAATATTCCGCATTCGCCCCTGATCGGTAAATGGCAATTAAAGACGGTGGAAAAAAACGGGGAGAAAACGCTTGTGGATACGGTGTGGTATAATTTTCAATCCGAGTCGGTTTTTATGCTCCAGGTATATAGACCGCAACAAGACAGGGTCGTGGCGTTTTTTGGCTTGAGAACGCAGGACGAGGACGTCATATCCATCAAGTTGGAATCGGAAGCGCCTGTCGGATATTCGGATTGGGAGGGGGCGACCCGTTCATTTACAATAGATAAGGTGAATAATAAAAAATTGATGTTACGGAGTGAAGAAGGATATCGTTATTCGTTTATAAAATTTTAGGAAAGGATATTTTTACGTGGAGGATTATATAAGTCAGCTTAATGACAGTCAGCGCGAAGCGGTTTTGTATGATGACGGGCCGTCTCTTGTTGTTGCAGGTGCAGGATCCGGAAAAACGCGCGTGTTGACGTATAAAATTGCACATTTGCTGCAGACGGGTTATCAACCCCATACAATACTCGCGCTTACATTTACGAATAAAGCTGCGCGCGAGATGAAGCAACGCATTGCTTCCGTAACCGACGAGTATATAACGCGTTATTTGTGGATGGGCACATTTCACTCTATCTTCTATCGCATTTTGCGTCGTGAGGCGGAATATATCGGTTATCCGGCCGATTTTACCATCTACGATTCCGCAGACTCCAAGAGTCTGATCAAAACAATCATAAAAGAAATGCAACTTGACGATAAAATCTATCGTCCCGGTATGATACAAAGCCGTATATCCAACGCTAAAAATGCTTTGGTTACATGCAATGACTATGCTACCAATAAGGATTTACTGAATTATGATATGCATACCAAAGTTCCGCTTACCGGCGAAATTTATAAACGGTATCAGAACCGTTGTTTCAATGCCGGAGCCATGGACTTTGACGAATTGTTGGTACAGACAAATCTATTATTCCGTAATCATCCGGACGCGCTTGCTAAATATCAGGAACAGTTTCGGTATGTGCTTGTAGACGAGTATCAGGATACCAATTTTGCCCAACATCTTATTGTTACGCGTTTATGCGAAAAACGCCGGCGTATTTTTGTTGTGGGCGACGATGCGCAGAGCATCTATTCTTTCCGCGGGGCCAATATCGACAATATGCTGCGTTTCAAGGACAACTATCCGGCATGTAAAGTATTCAAACTGGAACAGAATTACCGCTCGACCCAGAATATCGTCGATGCGGCAAACAGCCTGATAGCGAAAAATAAGGAACAGATAAAGAAAACGGTTTATTCTAAAAAGGAGAAAGGGGACAGGATCGCCGTGTTGTCTGCCTATTCGGATTATGAAGAAGGGTATCTTGTCTCAACCAAAATATTGGATATGATGCGGGATAAGAGATATTCATATTCTGACTTTGCCGTGCTTTACCGGACGAATGCCCAGTCGCGCGTGTTGGAGGAGGCGCTGCGCAAACGTATGATAAAATACAAAGTTTATGGGGCGCAATCATTTTATCAGCGGAAAGAGATCAAAGACGTCCTTGCCTACCTGCGCGTGATCGTCAATCCGAAAGATGAAGAATCCGTCAAGCGCATCATCAATTATCCTTCGCGCGGGATAGGAAATACGACGATCAATAAATTGCAGCATGCTGCAATATCAGCCAACGCCAGCCTGTGGGACGTGACAGGCTCGCCCCTTGAGTATAATGTCGTTATTAATAAAGGAACTGCCGGAAAAGTTTTGGATTTCAGGAATATGATAGAAGACTTTCAGGAGAAGAACAGAGAAATGTCTGCCGTTGAAATTGCCGAATATGTAGTTAAACGAAGCGGTATCGCAGGAAGTCTTTTTCAGGATACGTCGGTTGAAGGTATAAGTCGTCAGGAAAATGTGCAGGAACTTTTGAATGCAATGAACGAGTTTGTATCGATCAGGCAGGAGGAGGGCTTGGAAAGTCTCTCATTGACGGATTTTCTGATGGAAGTCTCACTGTTGACCGATCAGGATAATGATAAGGATGAAAATACGGATAAGGTAACCATGATGACGGTTCATGCGGCCAAAGGACTTGAATTTGAAAATGTCTTCATTGTCGGAATGGAAAACGACCTGTTCCCTTCGCAACATTCAATGGACAGTCCGAGGGCGGTGGAAGAAGAACGGCGTTTATTTTACGTTGCAATTACGCGCGCAAAAGAGAATTGCATCATTACTTACGCCAAAAACCGTTACCGTAACGGACAGAGCAATACTGCGTCGCCGAGTTTTTTTATTAAAGACATAGACGGTAAGTATCTTGATTTTGCTGATGACGTCGAGTTGCCGACTCGAAAATGGGAGTCGTTTTCGTCGTCGCATTCGTATGATCGAAATGAAGGACAATCCGGGCAGTTTCAGAAGCGCGATATGTCCGGCAAAAATCCGGCATGGGATTTGCTCGATTACGCGCGCCCGAAAAAGGCAGAGGCGTCGGAGATGAAACAACCGGCAGAGAAAGTCGACTCTCTTGCCGGTCTGACAATCGGAGACAACGTGCTGCACGAACGCTTTGGCGAAGGTAAAATTATTGCCCTGGAGGGCAAGGGAAGCGACGCGAAAGCTACGGTTGAATTTAAAAATGCAGGACAAAAGAATTTATTGCTGAAATTTGCAAAATTAAAAGTATTGTAATCATGAACCGTACAGACGAGAACATTCCTTCTCCCTGTTATGTGATGGAAGAATCCTTGCTCCGTCGTAATCTTTCGTTGATCAAAAAAGTAAGCGAACAGGCCGGCGTGGAAATTATTCTGGCATTCAAGGCTTTTGCATTATGGAAATCATTTCCTGTTTTCAGGGAATACGGTTTTCGTTCCACTGCCAGTTCGGCGAATGAAGCCCGGCTTGCTTTTGAAGAAATGGGAAGTCCCGCCCATACATATTCGCCTGCATATACAACAGAAAATATTCCTGTTTTCATAAAATACAGCAGCCATATAACCTTTAATTCCTTGTCACAGTTTTATCGGTTTTATCCGCAGGTGGCGGCTTCCGGTAAGCATATATCGTGCGGATTACGTATCAATCCCGAATATTCGAAAGTCGGTACGGATTTGTATAATCCATGCGCTCCAGGTTCCCGGATGGGCATTACGGCGGATATTCTCGGCAAAACGTTGCCGGATAAGGTCGAGGGACTTCATTTTCATACGCTGTGCGAATCAACCTCTTACGATTTGGAGGAAACGCTGAAAGTGGTTGAACAGCGTTTCGGTCATTTTCTGAAACGACTGAAATGGTTGAATATGGGAGGAGGACACCTGATGACACGTAAAGATTATAATACGAAGCATCTCATTTCTTTGTTGAAAACTTTTAAATCAAAGTATCCGAATTTGAAAATAATTCTTGAGCCCGGGAGCGCTTTTGCCTGGCAGACCGGATATTTGCTTACAACGGTTGTGGATGTGGTGGAAAATAAGGGCATAAAAACGGCAATTATTGACGCCTCATTCTCCTGCCACATGCCTGATTGTCTGGAAATGCCTTATAAGCCGGTCATAAGGGGAGCGGATGACGCCGGTCCGGCAGAAATTACAGGAAAAAAAGATGCCGACGACGCCGGGAAAAACAGATATCGTATCGGAGGATGCAGTTGTCTGAGCGGCGATTTTATGGGAGACTGGTTTTTTGAAAAAACGCTGGAAGTCGGAGATAAAATAATTTTTGAAGATATGATTCACTATACTACGGTGAAGACGACCCTGTTCAATGGCATATCGCATCCGTCTATCGCATGTTTTCGTGAAAATGGAATTTTAGAATTGTATCGTATGTTTTCCTATGAGGATTATAAGAACAGAATGGACTAACAGGCTGCAGGTTACTTGATAAACGTTCTGCGTTATTGATGTTTTTAAGTAAAAAAAGGACTTGACAGGGTTGAGGACAGCGTCGCTTAAACGGCAAAAATAAGCAAACTTATTTTGTATTGCTCTCAACTTGCGCTATCTTTATTCAGGAAATGAAGATAGGCGGCGTTTCGGCAATAAAAATAAGCAAACTTATTTTGTATTGCTCTCAAC
>JAIROL010000111.1 GCA_031257565.1 Tannerella sp.
TCTGAAAGAAAAATTGAATATTGGTAATCGGTTTGAGAAAGGTGTAAGTTCTGAAAATTTGCATCTTTCTTTTTGTAATACACAGAAAAAGGTTGCCGCTTTTCCATCAAAAGGTAGCATAATTGATTATCGTAATACTACGTTACTTCATGAATACGGCATTACCTGCAACAACAACAATGGGGCGCTGCTCCTTATTTATCACTATGTTTGATGTAAAAAGCCAAACTCTAAAAAAGAGCCGGCTTTTGTACCCCCGCTGGGAATCGAACCCAAATTTACGGTTTAGGAAACCGCCGTTCTATCCATTGAACTACAAGGGCTTAAGTTGTTTTGATGTTTTTAAGGGGGATCAAAACTACCCCCTATGAAAATTCTCAAATCAGCATATCACTATCAAACGAGTGCAAAAGTAAAATGTTTTTCCGAGAAAGACAAACATTAAAATAAAAAAGCATCCGGATAGATTGGATGCTCTTCTTTAGTTGCGGAGGCAAGACTCGAACTTACGACCTTTGGGTTATGAGCCCAACGAGCTACCACTGCTCCACTCCGCGATATTCCTGTTATTGGGCTGCAAAGATAAGGACTATTTTGAAAAAAACAAAATTTTCTGAAACTTTTTTCATTATTCTTGGAAGATCGCATTTTTTTTGACTACTTTTGCGCACAAATATTTTAGAAATGTGCATAACCTATGTCGGAAACAACGTCTAAAACACGAGAACAACTGATTGATGCGGCAAGACAAGTCTTTGCGCGCAAAGGCATAGAGCGTACAACGATGAATGATATCGCTGCAGCCTCGCACAAAGGACGACGCACGCTATATATGTATTTCAAAAACAAAGAGGAGATTTCCGCCATTGTTATTGAACACGAAATGGAACGATTATACGAAATGCTGGAAGCTGTAGAAAAGAAAAACCTGTCGGCTGATGAAAAATTGTTCGCATTCATACACATGCGGCTGGACGCTTTCAAAGAAACGGTAACGCGCAATGGTTCGTTACGCGCAAATTTTTTTCATGATAGCTGGTACGTCGCAAAAGTACGTAAAGGATACAACCTTCAGGAAATAGCGCTGATTAAAAAAATTTTGAACAGCGGTATAAAAGAAGGCATTTTCAACATACCGGATGTGGAAACTACCGCTCTTATTATCCATTACTCCCTGAAAGGTCTCGAAGTGCCCTACATAAGAGGGTTACTGGGAGATTCTCCCGACAGAATCATGCAGCGCAAAAACAGTGTTAAAGATTTAATTTTCAATGGAATAAAAGTTAGAAAATAATGTATATCAATGCAACAGGATTTTATATCCCGGAAGAAAGAGTCCCGAACGAATATTATACAAAAAAAACGGGATTAACAGACGAGTGGATTGTTCAACGTACCGGGATCAAAACCCGTTCCCGTGCAAGAGCTGATGAAAATATGAACACGATGAGCGTAGACGCCGTTAAAAATACGCTACCTTCGCTTCCGTACGATATCAAAGAAGTAGATCTAATTATATCTTCAACATATTCGCCTTTTGACACCGTAGGTACAGCTGCCCATGTTGTACAAAACAAGTTTGGAATCGAAAACGCAAAAGCATTCACTATGTCGTCCGCATGTTCGTCATTCATAAATGCGCTGGAAATTATAGAAGGATATTTCGCAATGGGAAAAGCGCATAAAGCATTGATTGTAGGAGGAGATAAAAACACGGCCTATAACAATGAAGACGACCCTAAATCCGGACACTTATGGGGTGACGCCGCTATTGCATTTTTCTTCTCCGATGAACGCATAACAGACGACGATCATGAGGTTTTAGATATATATACAGAAGCGTTAGGGTGCATGGGCAAAGGCCCTGAAGGAATTCAGTTACGTCCTCGCGACGGCGGAATCCGCATGCCGGAAGGTAAAGATGTATTCATACAGGCATGTACGTACATGCCTAAAAATGCGCTCCGCCTTCTGGAAAAAAGAGGACTGACTTTCGATGATCTATCTTACTTTATCGGACATCAGGCCAATCTGCGTATTCTGAAAAATATTGCCAACAATATAAACCTCCCTGAAGAAAAAGTGTTGAGCAATATAGAGGAATTAGGAAATACCGGCTCTGCAAGTTGTGCGCTTGTATTTGCACAAAACATCGCAAAGTTCAAAAAAGAAGACTTAGTATGTATAAGCGTGTTTGGCGGCGGATACTCTGCGGGAGCCTGTTTGATAAAAATTTAAACTCATAAAAATAAACTGACATGAAACGAACATGAACCAACGGTCTTTTAGCGAAGCGTTAAAAAAAACGGCTTGCGCCAAAGATTTATGAACATTGTGAGTTCCATGTTACCGAAATGTTAAAAATTAAATAATGTACACATGAAACTATTAGAAGGAAAAACAGCTCTCATCACGGGCGCTGCCCGTGGTATAGGAAAAGCGATTGCACTGAAATTCGCTTCGGAAGGCGCGAATATTGCGTTCACCGACTTAGCGATCGACGAAAATGGAAAAACTACGGAAAAAGAACTTGAGTCTTTCGGCATAAAAGCCAAAGGCTTTGCATCTAATGCCGCTAATTTTCAAGAAACTCGCCAAACGGTTGAAGAAATTGTTAAAGATTTTGGACGTATTGATATTCTGGTAAACAATGCAGGTATCACACGAGACGGACTCATGATGAGAATGAGTGAAGAGCAGTGGGATATGGTCATCAATATAAACCTGAAATCGGCCTTTAACTTCATTCATGCGGTATCTCCCGTTATGATGAAACAAAAAAGCGGAAGTATAATTAACATGTCGTCGGTGGTAGGCGTTTCCGGAAATGCAGGTCAGGCTAACTATTCCGCATCAAAAGCCGGAATGATTGGTCTCGCAAAATCCATTGCCAAAGAATTAGGATCACGCGGCATACGCGCCAATGCGATTGCCCCCGGATTTATCATAACAGAAATGACCGGCGCGCTTCCCGATAAAGTACGCGAAGAGTGGGAAAGACGAATACCCTTACGCCGTGGCGGAACGCCGGAAGACGTAGCGAATGTATCCTTATTCCTTGCATCCGACTTGTCATCCTATGTGACAGGCCAGGTTATCGCCGTCTGTGGGGGAATGAATACATAAATAAAAAGGTCCGGGAAAATCATAAACCCGGACTTTTTTCACTCAAAACAATACCATCATGGAAGTACTATATGAAGACAATCATCTGATTGCTGTAAACAAAAACTGTCACGAAATAGTTCAGGGGGATAAAACCGGAGATATACCCTTGTCCGAAAAACTCAAGACCTATCTCAAAGAAAAATATGCTAAACCGGGAAATGTCTTTGTCGGCGTAATACATCGTTTGGACAGGCCGGTAACAGGAGTCGTCATATTCGCCAAAACAAGTAAGGCGCTTACGCGTATGAACGAGATGTTTCACAACGGAGATGTTAAGAAAACATACTGGGCTATTGTGAAAAATTGTCCGCCGGATCGGGAAGGAACACTCGCACACTGGCTGGTTCGTAATGAAAAACAGAACAAAAGTTATGCATACAACAACGAAAAACCTGATTCAAAAAAAGCGATTTTACACTATCGTTTGATTTCACATTCGCATAACTATTACTTACTTGAGATTGATCTCCAAACCGGACGCCACCACCAGATTCGCTGTCAACTCGCTCAAATCGGATGTCCGATAAAAGGCGACCTTAAATATGGAGCAGAACGCTCAAATCCGGACGGAGGGATAAGTCTCCATGCACGTACCATCGCTTTTGTTTGCCCTGTATCAAAAGAAATCAAAAAAATCATCGCTAATCCGCCGGAAGATAACCTTTGGAAAGCATTAACGGAAAACGCGCTATAATCAATCGGAATTTTTAATCCGGAACTACCTCCTGCAGAAATAAACCCAGATCATCATCATTGCCTAATACGAATTTTTTCTTCAGACGATAACGTATCATATGAACAGAAGACTGTTCTATATTAAAACACTCAGCCACGTCGCTGATCCCCATGCCAATCGCAAAACATATGCAATATTTCAGATATGAAAAGGAAAGGTTTCCTTTACTTTTTTCACAAAGGGTATCGATATAAGACTTTTTCAGATTTTCAAGATTTTCAAGATTTTCAAGATACCGGCTATCGCCAGGCATCTGCTTGGTAATAAGGCGTCTGAGATCTTCGATAATAACATATTGCACATCGCTATTTTTTTGTTCCTCTTTATCTACCGAAACTTCATACGCCTCGACTTTCTGGCGGAACAACTCCACCTGTTTATCCAACATTTCCTTATGCTGATACAATTGTTCCAGGTCTTTTGTTTTTCCGATAAGTTCCATTTCCTTCAAATGAAAATCGGATAGCACTTCGTACTTTTCCAATTGCATCTTAACCGTTTGCTCTTCTTTCAGTTTTAATTTTAGTTTAGCCTCCTCTCTCTCTGCATCAATGAGAGCTATATGACCATTCAAATTGCGCTTCATAGAGCGGATTAAGAGTATCAGAAAAGAAGTTGTCAGGCATAGCAGAGCGCAAATTAAAATATACATTTGATGACGATTTTCCTGATATAACCGGTCGGAGTATAATTTCTTCAGCTCCGAATCCTTAGCGTCAACCTCAAACTGCAACTCCAACTCCTTTATCTCATTTGCCCGCATCTCTTCATCTTTTTTTGTCCACAGATCATCATATTCGATAGCCTTCTTATAATCTCCTTTGACGCTATATATATCACGCAAAATATCAATATTCCTTTTTACCAGGGAGTAATAATTATTTTTATATCCTGTTTCCAGATATTCCTGGGCTTTCAATGCCATAACCTCCGCCGAATCAATCATATTTCTATCAAAAAAAGTACGCGCCTTTGTCTGATATACGCGCGCCATCCCTACAGAATCTATATTTTTCTCTTTTGCAATTGATAAAAGACTGTCAATAACAGTTATATCTGCGTTTTTCTTCATACTCATCGTCTCCGCTACCATCGTATATAAATCAACGCCTAAATAGTCAAAAGCCTTAGGCAACAATCTCTTTTCATACAAATCCAGGCATCTTCCGGTATAATAGATTGTACTGTCAAGAAACCTGTCATCAAACGAAGTCCGATAGTATACGCCATTCAATGAAGCCATCGCATCCATAAAATAGAATTCAATGATCGGCGAGTTATGATGATCCTTAAGCTCCTTGATTTTCAAAATATTCTTATGGACATAGGCCGAGTCATTTCTTAAAAAGGCGTCCATTGTAAGGTTACACAAAATAATTGCAATTTCATCTTCTTTACCCGTTGTTCCTGCCTTATCGTAATAAGATAAAGACTTTTGGTAATCGCTTACCGCTTCAGGCATACGATCCGGAAAATACCGTTGAATGTACTGCGCCCTGATTCTATGATATAAGGCTAAATCCAATGCATTCCCCACCTGATCAGCATATACCGCTGCCGAATCCAGGTATCTGTCCGCACTGTCCCTGTCCCACACGCCCAAATACAGATCCGCAAGAGAGTTATAACAGAAAAAAAGTCCTTCTTTATTAGAATACATACGCGATTCTTCCAATAAATTGTCAAATAACGGATACAACTTCTCAAAATATTCGGAATATAAAGATATGCTAGTATATTGCCCCATCATATCAAGTTTACTCGAGTATGATATTCCCGGATCGTATATGATGCTACATAACGAATCAACTTTTGATTCGTTATAAGCAGCTACCAATGGCAACGAGTCGGCAGAAACAAGAGCGGCTATGTATATATATATAATTGTTATAGCAGGTTTCATTCTTGTTAATACAATTTTGTTTTAATGAACAAAGGTACAAAAGGTTAACAAAATGGATATACGATTAACATGGATTAACACTTGCATGGTAACATAAATAATCGCATTCGTATCTTATTTGCGCCCGACTTTGTGCCCGACTTTGCGCCCGACTTTGTTCTCGACTTTGTTCTCGACTTTGTTCTCGACGCGGAACATCTATCAATACCGCAATCATAATAAACGACCTGAATAACTTTATACAATTCTGCCGTTCAAATCTGATTATTTATTGTACATTTGTATGTTTTTTACAAATACGACAATTCCAAATATGATCACTACAGTTTTATGAAAATCATCCATACAGCGGACTGGCACCTGGGACAGTATTTTTACGAATATGATCGAAAAGCGGAACATATCCGTTTTATGGCATGGCTCAAAGATACGGTCCGAAAATTCAGCGCGGACATTTTATTAATTGCGGGAGATATCTTCGACAGTCCGAATCCGTCAGCCGAATCACAAAGAACCTACTATACGTTCCTGCGCGAAATAACCGGCGAAAATCCGCTTCTACAAACAATTATCATAGCCGGAAACCACGACTCCGCCGCACGGCTCGAAGCGCCGAACCCGTTACTGGAGAATATGAATATCATCGTCAGAGGCGGCGTAAAACGTACTGAAAGCGGAGATATCGACTATGAGAACCTTATTATTCCATTGAGTACAGGAGGGTATTGTCTTGCCGTTCCTTATTTGAGACAAGGCGATTACCCGAACCATGAAAATTATTCGGAAAGTATAAAAGCTATGTATGATAATCTGTATAAGATTGCAGACGCCAAACGAAAAAACAACAATAAATCCATACCCATTATCGCAATGGGACATCTGCAGGCTACAGGCTCGGAAATTTCTGAAAATGACCGCTCGGAACGAACAATCATCGGCGGATTGGAATGCGTTTCCCCCGACGCTTTTTCTGATGGGATCGCTTATGCCGCATTAGGACATCTACACCGCGGACAAAGGATTTCCGGGCATGATCATATCAGGTATTCAGGCGCTCCTGTCCCCATGTCGTTTGCCGAAAAGAACAACAAACAAGGGGTCGTATTTGTCGAAATAAAGGATAATTACATGAACATAGAACGTATAGAATATGAAGATACAGTCAGGCTGCTGAGCATCCCGCAAGATCCCAAACCACTCCATGATATACTTCCTGAAATAAAAAGACTCCCCAAAGGAGAAATCACCGACAAATCCGCCTATCTTGAAATAAAGGTACTGATTACAGAACCGGAACCGTCCATGCGCCACCAGATAGAAGAAGCGCTGAAAGGAAAATCCGTCAGACTTGCGCGCATTTCAGCAGCAACACAGGAAATAAAAGAAAAAAATAAAACGGCGGCATTTATAGAATTACAGGAAACAAGTCCGATCGATATTGCGGAAAAAATATTCGGGCAACAGTATGGCGGAGAAAAAATGCCGGAACCGATGAAGAAATTATTGTATGAAGTATTGCAGGAGGTTGAAAGATGAAGATTCTAACTATCAGAGGAAAAAATCTCGCGTCACTTGAAAATGAATTTGAAGTTGACTTTACGGCCGAACCGTTGAAATCCGCCGGAATATTTGCGATTACAGGAAGTACGGGCTCCGGCAAATCAACGCTGCTCGATGCATTATGTCTGGCTTTATTTGATACCTCGCCACGCACAAACCGCGCATCGGAAAACATTTCCGTACAGGACGTCGGCGATAAATCCATTAACCAGCGCGACAGCCGAAATATTTTGCGACGCGGAACAGCCGAAGGATATGCCGAAGTGGAATTTGTATCCCTCGGGGGCGAAAAATTTCGTGCGCGCTGGTCGGTCAGACGAGCCCGAAACAAAGCCGACGGCTCGATGCAAAGCAGCGAGATACGCTTGTATAACCTGTCAACAGGAAAAGATGAACCCGGATTAAAGACCGAACTGCTGGCTAAAATATCCGGATTAATCGGTCTCTCATTCGACCAGTTTACGCGCTCGGTACTACTTGCACAAGGCGATTTCGCCACATTCCTGAAGGCAAGGCAGTCCGAAAAAGCAGAATTGCTGGAAAAACTAACAGGTACGGATATTTACTCGCGGATATCCATCGCTATCTATGAAAAAACCAAAAAGGCGGAAGCTGAATGGATGTTGGTAGACGAACGTATTAAAGGCATAGAGCCGCTTCCCGACGAACAGGTTTTATCCTTTGAGGCAGAGAAATCTTCAATACGGCAAGAACTATACGCATTAAAAAAAGATACGGAATTTCTGAATGCACAATTCAAATGGATGGATGATAAAGAACGTATAACCAACGAAGTTAAAAAAGCGGAAACCCAGTTCAGCGCTGCGAGAATAGCAATAGAAGAAGCAGGAAAACGGTTCGAATACATGGCTCAAATAGAAACCGTTCAGGATATACGCGAGACCTTCGGGCTTCTGAAAAATACGGAAAGACAAATTTCCGCGTACAAAAAAAACAGGCTGGACGCCGAAAAACAACGCGAGGAAAATACCCGATTGTTATCCGATGCGCAAAATACGTTTTCGGAATGTGAAAAAGAACTGGATCAACTACTTGAAAAACAGGAAGAAATAACTCCTCAAATCATCAAAGCCCGCGAGCTGGATATACAGATAAAAGCAGCTAATGCAAACGTCGAAGACGCGCAAAAAGAATTATCCGCAGCAAAAATAACGTTCGAAAAGACAGAGAAAAACCTTTCCGATATCAGGAAGACATTTAAACAAACCGAAAAAGCGCTCTTTTCGCTGAATCAATGGTTTGCCGTCAATAAAAACTACGAAAGGATAGCGCCGCGTACAGAACTGCTTATTAATCTGGCGACTGACGCGCAAACGGCGCACGAACAAAAAGAACAAAATAAAAAAACGCTGTCATCAAACAGGGTATTGCTTGATGAGAATCTGAAACAATTGGAACTACTGAAGCTGGAAGCAGAGAAATTAAATCGCCTGCTTCCTGCCGAAATAGCGGCATTAAGAGCTAAGTTAACGGAAGGAGAACCTTGTCCGGTATGCGGAAGTATTCGCCATCCTGCGACAAAAACCGAAAATGTGCAACAGATAAAAGAACAGGAACTGAAAAAAGCGAAAGAAAATAACGCAAAACAAACGGAATTCCTGACCGGCGAAATTGAAAAAAGAAAAAATGAAATTACGCGTCTATCGGCGCTGATCGAAAACTATGCAGTACAATACGACAAAGCATACCAGGCGCTGGAAACGAACCTTTCCGACTTGTCCGGACCTCCCTCCTCTACCGATCTGAAGACGACCTCGCAATTCAATTCTTTGGACTGGAAAGAATACTTCGAGCGTGCAGAATTAACGGAATATCTCAAAACAAGAACCAATCAATGGAATATAAATACGGAAGCGTTCAAAAAGGCGCAGGAGGAAATCAATAAACTTACCTCCATAATTGAAAATGAAGAAGATAAACGGAAAGAAACGGCGGCGAACTTAATAACAAAAACGGAAAGATTTTCAAAATTCCAACAGGGCGCCGAACAATTGATTTCCGACAGATCCCATGTTCTCCACGGAAAACCCGCTAACGCCGCCGAAAAATACTTCACCGATCAACAAAAGCTTATAACAAACAAACTTAAAAAAGCGACCGACAACAAAAACAGTATCCTGGCAAAACAGGAAAGCCTGAACGGCATTATCGGCCAGATACAAATAAACATTACGCAATCGGAAGAAAAATATTATACGCTGCAACGTCAGGTCGATAAATGGATAAATGAAAAAGAAAATATTACATACGAACAATTAACCGGACTATTGGAAAAAAACAATGCATGGATACAAACCGAAAAACAAGCGTTAAAATCCCTTACGGAGGCAGAAACAACTGCGAGAGCAACTCTTGCAGAGCGGCAAAAAAATCTGGAACAACACAATCATTTGGCAGTAAAAAACGAAAATAAAACAAAAGACGCTTTACAAAAAGAACTGGCAGATAAAAACGGATTGATGGAAAACCGGAGTATACGTTTTACCGAAATAGAAGTTATTTTGTCTACGAATGCCAAAGCCAAAGAACAAATAAAAAGATTCGAAAAAGAACTGAAAGAAAAAAGCGTACTTGCTGAAAACTGGAAAAAGCTGAATATATTATTAGGCTCCGCAACCGGAAATAAATTCAAGGAAATAGCGCAGGGATATACACTGGAAACATTGCTTACCTATGCCAACAAACATTTACAGGAACTCTCTCCACGATATGAACTGCAACGTATTCCCGACACGCTTGCATTACAAGTGATCGATATGGATATGCTCAACGAGACACGAACAATCCACTCATTATCAGGCGGAGAGTCATTCCTCATTTCTCTGGCGCTCGCATTAGGTCTATCCTCCTTGTCCTCCAACCGGATGAAAGTAGAATCGCTATTCATTGATGAAGGCTTCGGGTCGCTTGATAGTGAAACGCTTCGAATAGCGATAGACGCTCTTGAACATCTTCAGACACAAGGGCGAAAAATCGGGGTCATCTCCCATGTGGGCGAAATGACCGAACGAATCCCTGTCCGGATAAAAGTCATTAAAACATCAAACGGCAAAAGCGAAATCGAAGTGACGGGATAAAAAAACGAAACTCAAGATCTGTTCTTTACCCATATCGTATCCGTCTTCCTGTAAAACATGCAAAAAAGCCCGATAAGAATAAAAGGTATACTCAATAGTTGCCCCATATCCAATATCATTGCGCTTTCAAAATCAACTTGTCGTTCTTTCCGGAACTCAACAAAAAAACGAAATATGAAAATCGTAGTTAGACAAAATCCGAAATAAAAACCTTTGTGAAGACCTGTTCCCTTTTTATAATAAATCAAAAGTATTCCGAGAAAACAATACAGGTATAAAGGCGCAAAAACCTGATCCGGCAGGTACTGATGCTTGTATAATTTCTTTACGACAACATACCCGATTGCCAATCCGATTAGCCACATCAATGAATAATAACGAAGCGGCATCCTAAAAATGGAAAACAATTCTGTATCCGGATTCCACTCAAAATAAAACCCCTCATTCATATCACATCAATATTTTTTTACAAAAGTATCTATTTTAATCAATATAACAAACCATCTGTTCAATAAAAGGAGTACGCTAAAGTTATGCATAGCTGTGCATACCGCCGAGTACGAAATTCACGCCGAAATAAGTTATCAGAATACTCAGAAATGCAACAATCGAAAATACATGAAAAAACATCGGACGACGAAACAATGGTAATGAATCCGGATGTAACGCCAAAGAATACAGCAACATCGTGATAAGCGCCCACACCTCTTTCGGGTCCCACCCCCAGTAACGCCCCCATGAAATATTCGCCCATACGGCGCCGACAAAAATACCCGTTGCCAGGCAAAACACCGCAGGATATAATATTATTTGACTCACGACATATAACCGCTCCACCTGCACTGTATTTTCCTTTCGTACGAACGACAGGATGACCGCCGTCAGACCGTTCAGCATCATAAATGCAAACAACGAATAGGAGAGCATGATAACAACAACATGAACGCTCAGCAAAGGCGAAGACAAGACTGGCGCCAGTTGCGTAATACGGGGATTGGATTCGCCCTGCATCGCGACCAGCAGGCTCAGTCCGCACAGCAGGAATCCGAAGGGTTGCGACATGAAAAATTTTCGCCGCAACAAAAACGACAACAAAACCGTACACCACGCCATAAACTGCATCGTCTCAAACCCGTTCGACAACGGCGTATGAGCGCTTATGTGCCGGCGCAACCCAATTACAACGGTGAGATACAAAAAAACAAGCGCACATAGCGTATGAAAAACCAATTCCGTCCTGTCGCTCACTCTGCAGCCGTTAATCAATCTGTTACAATATAACAGGAAAGATACGATCCCGATGAACAGACACGACATCGCCAAAAACTTCGTATAACTCAGATAATTATATATTTTCTCAGCCTTGAACCGACTGTCCGGCGGAAGAAAACGACCGGCCTTTTTCTGTTGGTAAATTTTCATTTTCGCAAGCATACCGGAGAGCGTCTCAAAGTCTTTCTTCACTACCATTTCATGAATATAATCAAATGATTTCCTGACGAAAAGCCATTCGTTATCCTCCATGTCGCCGGGTAATGAATCTCCTTGGGAATACCAAACAATATATTCTTCGTTGCCATTTCCGCAATTCTCTCCGTCATTTCCCATACGAACGTCATCGCTTTCCGAACAGATGTCACCACTTTCCGAACAGATGTCATCGCTTTCCGAACAGATGTCACCGCTTTCCGAACAGAGAACGCTATTGCTCCCGTGCGGGAACATTTTTACCATCTTGCCCGAATATAGCAAAACGATAAGATTATATTTTTCATCCGCCTCTTCGATAGCGCGACGATCTTTCGTCGTCGCGCCACGCCTGATATTACCGATCGCTTCCTCCAATTTATATTCATTGTAACTTCCGTAAAAATCGTCTAATGAAGCATATCCGCCTTTTATTCCCAGTATCTGCCGCACGACTTTACTTTTCACTTTTATTATGGGTTGCTTTTTCCAACTTGAATAATAAAACATCCAGCCGGTAAAGATTTGCTCGGCAGTTAATCTTTTATATGAGGAATGTCCGTAAAGTTTAACGGCGAAATCTTTTGCGAGCGTCTGAAGCGGACAAATCCTGTCATTATAAAGGATGTATAAATCGCCGAACTTTGCGGCGATTTCCCGGGGTAACACTTTCGGATCGCTTTCCACGGACGTTTGTTCTCCGGCGTCAGAACCGGTCGATCGGACTGCCGCAACCGGCAGGCTACACACGCAAAGAAGCGCTGAACAAACGTGGATACTGTGTGTCCGCAAAGGTTTATCCAGTCTATTCAACGTATCCTGCAAGCGGCGAAACCGGCTATGACGGTTCACAAAGAACAATGCGATTGATACAAGGAGCAAAAGATAGCCGGAATAAGTGACGGCTATCCCATAAGGATCGTGCGAAACAGCCAGTGAAACACCTTTCCTGTCTTCGTCATAACCCGATTGATAAAAGCGATAGCCGCGATAGGACAAGATTTTATTCATGGCAACCTCGCCGTCGACAACCTTGTTTTTTCCTGCGTCCGTTATCGTCACTGCGCTTACAAAATCCATCGGCGCGCGAACGCCTGCATAATAAACAATATGAAATTTATTCAGTTTAACCGTAAATGGCATTGTTGCCGACGTCCCGTCGGCGACGGCAAAGCGAACCGCATCTTCCCCTTCGCGGACATGCAGCATCCCCCGTTCGCCGGCAAGCCGCGTTACAAAAGCGCCGACAAGAATAAGCAAAAAAGAAAAATGCAACATCATTACCACCGTTTTTTTTAAAACCTTCCGCATCAATAAATAAATGAGGGAAGATACCGAAAAAACAATCCAAAGGATGAGAAACGCTACAGAACCATAGACATGTTCCTCAACAAAATGCGTCCCATATAACTTCTCCGACAGCGTCGCAATAACAAGCGCCGCAATTATGATTCCCAAAAGGGAAAAGGATATCCGCTTCAATATGTTAATAAGAAATTAAGACTATGACTTGTTTTATATTGCATCAATAAATTCCACGATCGCTTCGCGCTCCTCTTTACTCAGGTTACGAAATTTCTCGATGGATCGACGGGCGTCACTCCGGGCGTCGCCATGCCACATAATCGCTTCCATAACAGTACGGGCGCGGCAGTCGTGCAAACGGTCGGCTGCGCCTGTACATTTCATACTCAGCCCGCGTCCCCAGAGAGGCGTTGTGCGACACCAGCCCGTACGGATGTCATTTTTCATGAAAAGCCTGTGCTGTACCATATCCGTATACGGCCATATCGTCTGATTCGGATAACAAGGCAAACGAATGTCTCCATTCCTGAAAAACAAAGCAGGATCGGTAAAATTATCATCTCCGGTCGTCCACGATGGACGATGACAAGTAGAACAACCTATCTCACGAAACAATTTTCTACCTGAGCGCACCTGTTCGTCGTCCAGATTACGCGCAGCCGGAACGGCCAATCCACGATGCCAGACCATAAAATCGACATACTGTTCATCACTCATTTCCGGCGCATCGGTTGCCGGCGGCGCTATCAGGTAATTATAAATATCCGCTTCAACATCCCCGGTCAGGTTATATTGCGGATAAAGTTCATAAAACCGAGCCTGAACATCCGGGTCCCGCGATGCGACTTCCGCATATGTTTTTGTCATATAATGATAAAGGCGGTCGCTACGGGTTACGTTCGTAATATTCCAGATCGCATTTGCTCCGGCTGCATCCTGCAATGGACCGCGGCTCAATGCATACGTGTAACGGAACGGGCGCTGTTCCCCATTCCCCTGCAAGACGTTACTGTATTGCTTCACCCATTCGCCATTAGCAAAAAACGCCGGATTCAGCGTCACTCCGAGTTTTTCCTGTCTGGCATACTCGGCTTTTAGCGAATCGTCCGGTATGGCGTCCAGCAATCCTGTGCCATAAATACCAATCGTAGATTCCAGCTTTACCCGCACATTGTGGTAAGGAACAACGGTTGTCACCCCGTTTTTAGTCGTCTCCAGCGGCACATAATAAGCATCCTCCGGTATCGTTACTTCCGGATATATAAGTTCATAAGTCTGCCCGTCGGGGAAGGTATTTCCCCATTCATCGACGTAAGGCAACCACTCCATCTTAATTTTCGTCTCATCCACCGGCGCTCTAAAAGGCGCTACGGAACGCGTTTGCGGCATCCCTGTCAGCGAACTCAGATAAGTATCCGTCTCGTCGGTGACGACCAGCAAATAACCGTTACCAATCGTCGTCGAATTATAAGAAACCTGGCGCCTGCCATGTCCGTAACCGGGATGACAATGGAGGCACGAGGTACGCAGGTACAACGGCCCTAATCCTCCCATTGGAGATTCGGTGGCGCTTGTCGTGACAAACGGGTCTTCAAACAGGCGCTCCCCCCTTTTGAATGCCGCCAGATACCCCCCTTGTTCAACAGCCGGCGTCGGCAATTCGTAGGCCGAACTCGTCTCATTGAAAGTAGTGCCTAACCTCCCGCCGGCATAATACTCTTCGGACAAATCTCCCGCCCGTGGATCATCGTCGGGGACGTCATTATCGTCGCGGCAAGCGACAAACGATAAGGCGCCGATTATAATAAAATAAAAAGATATTTTCTTCATGTATACATTGGCGGCAAGTGGCAATTCCTTATAACAAAAATCCAACAATGTCTTCATC
The DNA here is from genome assembly GCA_031257565.1 of Tannerella sp. Taxonomy (GTDB): domain Bacteria; phylum Bacteroidota; class Bacteroidia; order Bacteroidales; family Tannerellaceae; genus Tannerella. The sequence goes on from JAIROL010000111.1 coordinate 15,126, forward strand.
CGCATTAAATAAATACATATAACTCACGAGAAAGAAAGAATCGTTATTTTTCCTGTATCAACTCGATCGCTTCGTCCAATTTATCCAGTAAAGCATTACAGGCGTTCTTGGCATTCCCGCTTGCGGCCTCCGTCAGGTTATCTCTGAAAGGAGCGGGCATAGTTTCGATTTCCCGGATAGCGTCGGCGATAGCCGTCCTGATCTCGTTATCTAACGTAGCGTCAAGCGATTTGATGTACGCGCTTACCGAAACGTCAAGAACAGAGCTTCCGACATTGCCATAATAAGCATATTGTATGCTCCGGATATTATCGGCAAAGTCGGCAATTGAATTCCAGCTATACCACGATTCTACATCCAGCACATTGCCGCTGCTCACAGGGTCGGTAATTTTCGTATTACCCACTTCATCCGCTATATCGGCTGCGCCCTGTAAGAGTTCGACATAAGCGGCTATCTGCGTTTTATATATCTTATTACCGGATTCTCCTGCTGCAATCATGATTTCACCATAGTTAAGACTTGGCTCCAGCTCCGCATCTTCCAAAATCGACTGTTTATCTGCCGATACGTTTTCAATGCCGGTCCAACTGGCTTCCAGACGTATACATTGATTACGCAGGTCTTCTGCTACGGCTGCGCAATATATCAACTCCGTTTCGCTCAACGCCCCATAAGAAACGCCGTCTTTATCAACGCCTCCTGTATATTTCCGCGGCCCTCCGTCGCGAAAGACCATATATTCGACAGCATGAAAACCTAACAACCCATATCCGAGTGTCGCAAAACCATCGAAATTACATCCGTTTTCTTCCATGTTGTTTATCAACGTCGTATTTTTCAACTGCAGATCAAGCTGCGCTTTGTCCAAAGGCCACGAATCAATGTGTGGATCGATATTATAGTCTGCCGCCGCCCCATAAAGGAAAGCTTCGCTCTGCTCCCAATATTTACGGGCGGCAATCCATTCCTGACATACGGCATTAATATTTTCCTGCGCAGGATTTTCTTTCAATTTGACGCAAGCCTCATACAAATCAACGGATTCATCGGCCAATGATTTATAAGTCGTTACGACTACTCCGTTAACATATTGTTCTATTGTTTTCGTTTTTTGAACATCCAGAGCGTTTTCATCCGTTGAAGGATCATCATCTTTACAAGATGTTACACTCACGCTGAGCGCAACGGTCGCCACAAACAAAACCGGGAATTTAAAATATTTGTTCATAAATAGTAATTATTAAACAGTTTATATTATTGCAAGTTTAAAATCAATATACTTATCACTTATCACTTATTACTTATCACTTATTACTTATCACTTATTACTTATTACTTATTACTTATAACTTTTTTAATGAATACTCTTACCTGTCAAACCATCCCGAATATGCAACGCCTAAACTAAGCGTATTTTCATTATTATACCGGCTTTTAAAAATCCGGCGGGAAAATTCCGCTTTCACGACTATTCCCTTTATTGGCATATAATTCAATCCGCCGGTAACGCATCGGCGTTCCCAGACCTCGTTGTCGGTTATATTTCCTTGCGTTTTATACATCGAATCATAGTAGTCATAACGTCCAAACACATACAATTTACTTCCTTTCGTTTTCAATCCCGATATCTGCGAAAATATGTCATAGCCGGCTTCCACGCCAAGACTAACGGCGTCCGACCCTATCGGCGTTTTAGGAGAGGGCGAGTCTTTCCGGCTTTCCATATTTATTTTTGTTATCTTTTCAGAATCTGAAAGATGACCGTAAACCAAATTTCCGCGTACAACCAAGTTATAATTATCATAAAGAAAATCAAGGGCGCCAATCGTAACCGATCCATTCACCGCGCTATATGAATCGGGTTTCAGGCTATTCGACGCGCTATTGCCGGCATATCCGCTAGCGCCTATCCGCAATCCTTTTATCGAGTAATTATCTATACGGAAAGCGCCTGCATAGGATGTCGCCATTTTAAATTCGTAAGGACTTCCGGCGCCGCCTTTTATCCAGCCATTAGAACCGAAGCGGTCGGCGTCTAATCCGGCAACGAATATAACCTCATAACGCCATCGTTTTACATTACCCCACAAACCGATCCCCGTCTCATGCCATGTACAAGGCAAAATCGCCGTTTCTCCTTCGGGACGATAAACGGTAAAAAACTCCGTCGGCATATGATATTGATTGGTCAATCCAACCGGCACAAGGATATGTCCCATACGTATTTTCAATTCATCACAAAAACTTTTCTGAATCCAGAACTGTTCTAACGCGACTTCTCCGCCCCGCTCTATTTCACTCTCATATTCTCCCGTTTCTTCTTCCTCTATTTCTATGGCAGATTCCGTTCCTCCATGTTCAAACTCAACTTCCGATCCCAATGTCCAACCATTCCCGAAATCATATCCGACATAAAATACTACATGAGGCAAATCAAACCGCCCATAGGAATCCGCATCTTTGTACAGTTCGGCATTTGAATACCGTTTATAATTAGAACTATAAAACATCCGGCTCATAACAGCTTCTCCATATCCTCCCAATACAAGACGCGTTTTTTTCCCCGGATTTCCGGATATCGCTGCACGTTCTTCCTCTTTGCCGGAGCTATAACCGTCATCCGCCGCAATTATTGATCCTGCAAATAAAAGCCCTATACATATTATTAATATATTTTTTTTATTACACATACTAACCGTCAAAAATATTAAAATTATCAAATTACAAAGTTATCGTGACGAAAAACAATCCACAATCCCCAATAATTGGTATATTTATCGGGAAACATCAAAAAAAATAGCCATTAAAGGGGGCGTCCTCGAAACTAAGCTGTTTTCAACTTCAACGCCCTAATACCACCGCCAATCGGATAAAATTTATTGGTAGTGTCGTAAACCGTATGATTAGGAAAATTACATATATTATTATCAATCATATACGAACTGCCATCCACCAATTTGAGACGCTATCAATTTTTCTTTAATTGTTTTCGGGCGGTTTTTTTCGTCCGGCAGGATTTTTTTTGAAATTATTTTTGTGTGGAACATGGACATTATGAGGGATTTGTATGATATAAAGAACATTTTTTCGGAAAATATTTTTGCAGATTCAAATATTGTTTGTACTAATGAAAGCAGCGATTCGGCGTAAAAAAAATAGTTATTGAAAAATAAACAGTTAGATAATTTGGGGAAAAATATTTTTCGGGTTAATTTTGCTGATAATGTACAAAAGAGGCTTAGCAGGGCTAA
>JAIROL010000125.1 GCA_031257565.1 Tannerella sp.
CAAAAATAAGCATTTTACGTAACATTTGCAAATCTATTCCTCATTTTTTTCATCCAACACTTAGCTATTTATCAACATGATACTATGATGATTATACGTTTTCGGACAGACACTAATTACACTTTAAAACCTTCATCCTTAATGTAATTTTCTATTTTATCCAATACATCATCTAAATAATTTTTCGTACTGTCTTTATATCTAATCAAGTCGCTTATTGCACACTCTTTACCTATTTCCGAAAATGTAAATTCTCCGTGTGCTAATTTATTTCTTTTGTCTTTTATCGTAACTAAGTCTCTACCATTCTTGGATTCTTGAAATCCAAACTGCTTTGCAATATCTCTAATTTTTTGCGCATCAATGTTGCCGCTAATATTAACACATTCAGCTTGAAAAACAAGTAATTCATTTTCCAAAATTTTCTTTGACAAAGATAGAATATCATCTTGTTGGATATTTTTAATTTCCTGCTTAATCCATATTTTTCTGATATTATCGGTAAAGTGTTTGAATGTCAAACATTTGGAGTGTACGGAATTAAATATTGCTTTTATAGAATTGCGCATAGTTGCCTCTACTAAATTGTAAAGCAATAAAAAACCATTGGCTTTAAGAATAGTGGATAAATCAGCGTCTACATCTTTATTTATTTGATTGCCAATAATATCCACACAAACAATTTTACAACTTCCCTTATCGAGCAAAGTCAAAGTATCAAAGTAGATTTCAACTTCCGACAACCGTTTTTGATATTCTATTTTTGTGTTATTCATTAGGATATGTTAAATCATCTTGAATGCCAAGTAAGCAATCCCTTACAAATTCAACTCTTTTTTTCAGTTTTCCCGGATTATTACTTGCATCAGTGGTAGTATGATATTTAAATTCATTAGATTCAAGCCAATTAAAATCTTGTGGCGCTAAATCGGGTTTTTGTTGTAATGCTAAATAAGTTCCAACAGCCAATGCTTCAAAACGTACTCGTGGAGTTGAATTATCTCTGCCTTTACGAGCAAAATATGGTTTTTCAAAGTGATTTTTAACAAAATTGACAACCAATTCTAATTTTGCTTTGAGTGCATTACCATCAAATCCGTGTTTTTGTTTATTGAGCAAATATGTATCTAAAAACTTTTCTACTTCGCTTTTAAAATCTAAATACGCTTCAGAATAAGCAAAGAATCTTATAATCAGTTCCTCATATTCACCTCGATTTGCTTTTGTATCCGGGATAGGACATACTTCTCTAAACGATTCTATTTTAGAACATTCTACGATAAAATTATAAAATTTACCTTGATATGCACCTTTCCGTTTTTCGCTTGAAGATAATTTATTAGAACTTGTATTGACACGGTTGAAAATGTCAGCACGAACCTCATTATTTGCTTTGTCTGTTACTACGTGAAATCTAAAATCGCGCAACAAAAATTTATTCTTTCTCATTTCTGATAATTCCAAAAACTTGGTTCCGTTTAATTCTGTCAGTTTTTCCAAACCGTTCAATCGAAGATTATTTTCAACGTATTCTTGTAGCGTTCTTATTCGCTGAGAACCGTCTATAATTTCAAGTTCGGCTTCATCGCCCGAAACCGACACCAAGAAAGGCATAATGGGAACTCCCAAAAAGACAGATTCTATAAATCTTGATTTTTCTTTTGGTTTCCAAACAAAATTTCGCTGATAATGAGGAACGAAAATTTGGTCTTTTTTCAATTTGGCAACAATTACTTCAACAGGATATTCCGTAGTATTGTAGCGGTATGGAATGCTTGCATATTCTATTTGATTTTCAATAGCATCTAACTGCTCTTGTGCTAGTTGTTTTGCCATAAATCATATTCTTTTAAGTGATTTTTTATACTTTCTGCTATTACATTCCCTAAAACCGGAGGAACAGCATTTCCTATGTATCTTGACGCTTTTGTTATAGCAACATCTTCATCGGGCGAAAAAAAATCATATTCTTTTGGAAATGTTTGAAATAACGCAGCCTCTCTTAATGAAATTGCTCGGTCTTGTTCAGGGTGTCCAAATCTGCCGTTTCCCAAACCCGTGCAAAGAGTTGTCATAGTTGGGGCCGGTTTTTCCCAAACCATTCTGCCATATACACTTCCAAAAGATTTACCTGATTGTTTTTTATGACAATCTAACTGTAATTCTTCATCCCAATCTTTCCATCTTCCACCATATGGTGTTGATTTTATTCTTTTCAGATTTTTTTCAGATAAAGATTTTGCAATATGCAATTTGTCTGTTTTACAAGTTTCGCCCGACTTAATCGGTGGCAAATCGCCTATAACATCTTTTACTGTAATATAATTTTCTTTTGTATGTGTAGGTGGTATTAACTGTATTTTTCCAATTCTTGACGCTAACAAAACTAATCTTTTTCTTGTTTGAGGAATGCCGTAATCAGGGCAAAATATCCTATCTACACTAACATTGTAACCATTGGATTGTAAAGTGTTAACAAAATCTCGGAGCACGGGTTTTAATTTGAATGTTAATATTTGTGTAACATTCTCCATTGTAATTATTTCCGGCTTAACCTCGGTAGCAATTCTGCCGAATTCATACAATAAATCGTATTTATCCTTATCTTTATCCTCATCTTTAACTTTGAAAGCATAAGAAGAGAACGGCTGACAAGGTGCGCAACCTGCTAATACTTTTATTGCCGATTTGCCATACAACTTTTTTACAGCATTTCCTGTAAGACTTTTTACATCTTGAAAATAAAAAGTCGCATTGTTGTTTTTTTCGTAAGCATATCGGCAAGTTTTATCAATATCAAAACCCGCTATGATTTTCAGCCCATTTTGCTGCATACCATAACTCAAACCGCCTACTCCACAGAATAAATCTACTACCTCTATGTTAGTTTTTTGCTGCATACTAATTTTTTTGCAAAGTTACCATTATTTTGTAAATAATGAAAAAACAAAATAAGAAATAGATTTCTTATATAGAAGGTACAAATTTTCCCGGAATAAATTTTCTGTTTGGCGAATAAATATTATTGATGGAAAAACAGGGTATGCCTCGCGGATTAAATTAGCGCTTATCACGTTGATTATACCGCCATCTATTCTAATTACTTTTTATATCTCGCTTATTTTAAAAGGATTAAAAGACACGTCGACGTCATACGCATCGCTCCCGTCGATCTTCTTCACCGATCGTACGACACGGATCGTAACAGGCAAAACTATAATCTCATAGACAGACTTAAGCGCCGCCTGGGTCCCGATCATAAGCAGCAGCTGATCTACAGATATCATCCCTCCGAAAGCAATCGGAAAAAAGATCAACGAATCCGCGCTTTCGCCTGCAAGGGTAGAAACAATCGCCCGCAAAGAAAAATTCCGCCCTGCCGACGAAATCTTCATCTTACTCATCACGTAAGCATTCAGGAACGAGCCTGCAAGAAAAGCGCAAAGGCTTGCCGCAACAATACGCGCCGTCATGCCGAAAACAAAGTTGAAACTCTCTCCACCCTCCCAGAAAGGTGCGGACGGAAGCGCTACGGCTAACTGTGTTACGCCGACGACAATAAAATTCACGGCAAAACCGCTCCATATAATCAGGCGGGCTTTCTTATATCCCCAAACCTCCGATATGCAATCGTTTATCATATAAGAGATCGGAAAAACCAATAGACCCCCCGTCGCAGTAACAGGACCTAACAGGATAACTTTAGTCTCCAGAAAATTAGAGACAATCAGACATACGACAAACAAAATCCCCATTAACATGAAAGGGACAGATACCATTTTTTTCATAATTCTTGTTTTTTTAGTGGTTACCAAGCACACTGTTAATAATCAATTCGGTTCTCCACCTGTGCCATTAAAATTTTTGCATGTCGCACAGGCGTTTGTAATAGCCATCCTTCAGTCGTAACTCATCGTGTTTGCCCCGCTCGACAATTCTCCCTTCATGCATCACGCAAATCTCATCCGCATTACGTATTGTAGAAAGACGATGGGCAATCACAATCGTCGTCCGGTTCCGCATAAGGTTTTCAAGCGCTTCCTGCACAAGACGTTCCGATTCCGTATCAAGGGCGGACGTCGCTTCGTCAAGAATCAGGATGGGCGGGTTTTTCAAAATAGCGCGCGCGATGCTTATCCGCTGCCGCTGCCCCCCGGAAAGCTTTCCTCCGCGATCTCCGATATTCGTATCATATCCTTCTTCCGAAGCCATAATAAAATCATGCGCATTCGCAATCCGGGCCGCATCCTCTACTTCCTCGCGGGTTGCCGATTCCACTCCGAACGCGATATTATTGAAAAATGTATCATTGAAAAGAATCGCTTCCTGATTCACGTTCCCCATCAATCCGCGCAAATCATATAAAGAGGCCTCGCGTATATCCGTATCGTCAATGTTAATACTTCCTTTTTCAACATCATAAAAACGGGGCAGTAAATCCGCCAGCGTACTTTTTCCCGATCCGGACTGACCAACCAGAGCGATCGTTTTTCCCTTATCTATCTGTAAATCGATACCCCTAAGAACCCATTCCTGCTGGTAACGAAACCATACGTCCTCGTATTTAATCGCATGATTCAGCATGACCGGTTTCGGATCGGCAGGAGATTTGATATTCGACTCGGCTTTTAAAATTTTATCCACGCGCTCTACGGAGGCAAGACCTTTCTGTATGGAATATGCAGCCTTGCTCAGATCCTTTGCCGGATTGATGATACTATAAAAAATAACAAGGTAATAGATAAATGTAGAGGCGTCGATCGGACTATTCTCGCCGAGAATCAGGGTACCCCCGTACCACAAGATCACAACAATCGTCGCCGTACCGAGAAATTCGCTCATCGGATGCGCCAGTTGCTGACGGCGATAGATACGGTTTGTCGTATGCCGGAAGGTCTCGTTTGATTCCTCAAAACGCTTACGGATCTTCTTCTCTGCATTAAACGCTTTAATGATACGTAATCCGCCAAGCGTTTCTTCGATCTGGCTCATCAGCGCTCCCCACTGGGACTGACCCAAAAGAGATTTCCGTTTCAGCGCCTTTCCTGCCTTACCCATGACATATCCGGCTACAGGCAATAAGATAAAGACAAACAGCGTAAGCTGCCAGCTGATCATAAGCATGGCCGCCAGATAAATAACGATCAGGATAGGATTCTTAAAAAGCATATCCAGCGAACTCATGATGGACGTCTCTATCTCGTTCACATCGCCCGAAACGCGCGCAATAATGTCGCCCTTACGCTCCTCCGAAAAGAAGCCGAGCGGTAATTCCGTAATCTTTCGGTTGATCTGATTCCGGATATCGCGTACAACGCCGGTCCGGATCGGTATCATCGTGAAAAACGCCATGTACATCGCCAATACTTTGAGCAATGTCATGACAACCAGAAACGCGCCCAGCACAATCAGCGTAAATGATCCGCCCTCCGTTTCTATTATACCCGAAACATAAGCAAAAAAATTGTTCTTAATCAGATCAAAAGCGCCTTTCCACGATTCCCACGAACTGAAATCCGGATTCCACGGTATATAAGTATACACTTTGTCGTCTGTCCTGAACAGTATATTCAGGATCGGAATGATCAATGCAAACGAAAAAAGACTCAGTATCGCCGAAAGGATATTGAACGCGATATTGAGCGCCATATACTTCTTATATGGCGGCACAAATCGTTTCAGCACACGGATAAAATCCTTCATCTACAGTCCGGTTCGGTTCGGAAAACCCGCATCAGGGATTTGTCATCTTCACGCAACGGACAGGATAAGCATCCGCATTGTCCCCGTAATCGTCCTCGCTATACAACGTTTCGCCTGACGTATAAATCCGGTACGAACCTCCGGATAGCGTATTTCCGCCGATCTCGAAAGGAGAGCTTGTCCAGTATATGCAGCTCCCGTTATCGGCGTCCGTTCCCGAATACAGCAGTTGCGCGCCTCTATTTCCAAGTAAAGCGCTACGATTACGCCCTTGCCGCATCCCTGCCGCCGGCCATGCCGTAACAGAGCCTCCATTATAATAATAATAATTCCAGTACCGACGTCCCTGATAGCTGAAATAGATAAGATCGTTCTGCGTCTGCGCCGCGCTATGCAAAGTGCGAACTAAATCGTTTTTACCCGGTACCTTATATCCATACGGACAAGGGTCGTAATCGGTCTTTTCAGTTCCGGACCAAAGCGTCGGATCGCTCACGGATAACCAGTCTGCCGGATGATCAGCCGATGAAGAACTGTTACAGATAAACGTCATCGGGTTTTTCGTCGCCATATCGACAGTTCCCGTTGTCGCGTTCACAGACCAGGAAGCGCCGGTATTAACGATCGTGTTATTCCGCGCAACCGACAATATGTTATCAGCAGTCTCATTTGTCGCGCCATCGCCGCCGAAGAACGGATCCTTACGTCCCCATTGATAAACAAATCCGTAATTATCGATTCCCGTTGAAACCATATTGGCGGACAACGCTCCGATATTCCGGTCCA
>JAIROL010000165.1 GCA_031257565.1 Tannerella sp.
TCGTCACATCCTGGGGCTGGAGAAGGTCCCAAGGGTTGGGCTGTTCGCCCATTAAAGTGGCACGCGAGCTGGGTTCAGAACGTCGTGAGACAGTTCGGTCTCTATCTATCGTGGGCGCAAGATATTTGCGGGGAACTGACACTAGTACGAGAGGACCGTGTTGGACGAACCACTGATGTACCGGTTGTTCCGCCAGGGGCATAGCCGGGTAGTCAAGTTCGGATAGGATAAGTGCTGAAAGCATCTAAGTACGAAGCCTGCCTCAAGATTAGATATCTAAAAGGGTCGTTGTAGACTACGACGTTGATAGGCTGCAGGTGTAAAGTCAGTAATGGCATAGCCGAGCAGTACTAATTGCCCGAAACTTTTTTTTAAGAACCTGTTAAAATGTTTTATTTTGAGATTGCGTTTGATTATCTCTTGCTCTGAGATTAGATAAGGATGAGCGATTGTTTGAAAGAAGTCTATTATGGCGTCTGTTTTGTCCGGATTGTTCAATGAGTGCGCGAGAGTAGCTCATCTCTTTTATAGAAAACGCTGTTTGAGAGCAAACAGAAGAAAAGAATAAAGGTGGTTATAGTACGAGGGTTCCACCTCTTCCCATTCCGAACAGAGAAGTTAAGCCTTGTCACGCCGATGGTACTACGCAAGTGGGAGAGTAGGTAGCCGCCATTTTTTAAAAGCGCCGTTCCTTGATTGGAACGGCGCTTTTTTTTGCATGCCGCGCATGGCAAATAACTTGGTGGTGCAAGTACCACTACGAAAGAATTGGAAATTTAGCGTTAATAATAATGATTTCAACGCCGTTTCATATTTCGTACTGACGGAAGTAAAGAACTCCCGAATAGCCTGATGAAACTTTTATATGTGTTCTTCGGAATGCTCCGATTTGTATTTCCGAAGTTCCTCTAACACAGCGTCTGTACTGAAAGTTTCGACATTTGGCAGGTAATTGGATTTCAGGGGAGTAATGAAGCCTTTGTTTATCCAAGCGGTTAAGGTTTGGCGGGTGATGCCGAGCATTTTCGCTAATCGGACACGGCTTATCAGTTTCTTTATCTTTTCAGATGTGGTCTGCAAAACCTTATATTTCATCTAATTTTATGTCAGGCATAGAGCGGTCTATTATCTTTAACTTCCCTTCCGATGGTTCTTTATAGGCATCTGTTGCTTTGAAATAGTTGTTGAGTTCATCAAAATTATCGCCAAATATATTATTGGAAAAATACTGTAACTTATCCATAACACGAATAAAAGCATCTGGCTCTTTTCGATTGGTAAACTTTTTCAATGACATAATGTAATCCTCCCTATATACAGTTGGAACAATAATTCTTGAAAGTCCGCTTTTGAACAATTCGGCATTGCCCATAATTCGGGAAATTCTACCGTTACCATCTGTAAAAGGATGGACTTCCGAAATCATAAACATCATAAAAATGGCTTTTGCCATTGGGTCGTTTAAAGTTGCATAATACTTAAAACCTTGCTTCAATGTACCTTCTACCAAAGTGAAGTCCACAAACTCGGTATTTCCTGCTCTGTTATTTTGACTTTTAAACCCTCCGGCATTCACATCTTCTGCTCGGGCTGACATCATCGTTAAATGCCTGCGTTTTAGAATTTGAATTAAATCATCAGATGTCGCCGGTGTGATGCTCATCTCGTAACTATTTGATACAATATGAAATGTGCCCAAAATATCGTGAGAATCCTTTATTCGTTTGGGTATAGCAACTCCGGTATCAACAATTTTCTTGGCATCCTCAATCACAAATTTTGTTCCTTCAATATAGTTTGAAAAATAAGTTTCAAAAAATGAAAATAGGCGAAAAGAGCCCTCTGATATATTTTTATCTGTTCGTTCCGGGAAATAATAATCTTTCAGTTTATCATAAAGAATTTCAAATAATTCAACTCGTTTAGCATCAAAAGGCATTCCGGTTGCTCTTGCTTTGGCGGAATCAGAAATTAACACATTTGCGCTATGGGTATTCAAAAGGGCTGAAATAATGCGATTTAACTTTTCATATTCGTTATTAAAACTTAATTGAAAAGCAATTTCTCTTGCCTTATCTCTGAATTTATTTATGCCTTCTTCACCTTCTCTAATGATGATTTTTTCCAATTTATCTTCAATGTATTCAATAGGAAACGATTTTGATTCTCCGCCTTTCTTTCTGGAAATCTGCATGTTTTCAAGAATCCACCGCCATTCCGATGAAGCGTAAATACCGCCTAAATACACGTCTGATACCAATGCCGGATTCCCTTCCATTACATTGAGCGTAACTCCTTTTAAATCGGTTATTTTCTTTGTATAGTTACTTGTAAGAAAAAAATTGCCGGTTTCGGTAGGTCGCAATTCCAATGCGCTCCGATGGCTGATTACCGCTTCAGGGAAACGCCATTTGAGAATATCGAAGAAGTGGCGTTTGATGATATACTCCACTGAATCCCGTAAATTAGTCGTGTAAATTCGAGGGGCTATTTTCTTTATTTTACCTTCTTTTTCTGCCTTACTAATCTGATTAGAAACGCTTTTATCGGAAGAGGCAAAGATAATTTCCTGTTTGAAATCTATGGTATCTGCCATCGGAATTTTTTCTATTATAAAATTCATTCAATCGCAAAATTAGGATTTTTTTCCATTATAACGGTCGAATCGTGGAATTTTTTCCATTATAAAACTTATTGCTTACTTTGTTCAATCTCCGAAATTCGTCAGAAATGCAGCATTTTTAATCCGTTCTTCTTTCTCAAACGAAGCCAAGTAGTTTTTTGTCGTTTTCAAGTTGGAATGTCCCAGACTTTCGGAAATGTAGGAAATGTTTGCTCCTGAACGTTTTAATACGGTAGCATAGGAATGGCGGGCCGTATAAGCGCTTACGCCTGAAATACCGAGTTTGTCACCAATGATTTTCAGATGTTTGTTGATTCTGCGAGTTACATCCTGTACTCGTTTCTTTTGTTCCATCGGAGTGTTATAACCATCAAGGACAGCGATTCAGGGAGAAAAAAAATCAGGTAACGAGTCTGGTCGGAATTATTGAGAGGCAAAAAAACCGTCTGCCCGTGCAGGAATACACAGGAAACGTTGAAGCTTTTTACAAACACAGGGTTTTGTTTGCAGGCGAGCCTATAATTAGCGTCTGTCCGAAAACGTATAATCATCATAGTATCATGTTGATAAATACAGGAAAGACATCCGATAATTTTTCATACATTCTGTCAGGTTACAAATATAAAGAGAAACGGGATAAACTTCCTTCGGTTTATACAAAGGAAGAAGTCAAGCAGATAGAATCAGTCATAAGCAGGGAAAGTGCAGTAGGGAAACGGGATTATGCCCTGTTGCTGTTAGCATCTTGATTAGGATTAAGGGCTTCGGATATAGCCGGACTGCGGTTTTCCAATTCGTATTGGGGATAAGAGTGTAATCCGTCTGCAGCAGTACAAATTCAATTGTTAAAAAACCGGGATTAGACAAAAAACGTTCTTTTTTAAGATAATTTATGTTTGTTATATGATCATAAAATCATTATATTTGCAATGTGTTTTGATAACGTTTAATTTCCGACTAAACGGAGAATAGGGTAAATATACTTTGCCCGGGATAAACTTGCGAGATAAAAAGCAGAAAGCAAATAAGAACCACAGGGCGGTTTGTAACGCTATCTTCCGACAGTTTCCTGCTTTTTGCCGACATATCACAAAACCATGCCGCGTGCAGTATATATATAGCGAGAAAAGAGAAAATAATCGCTGAAAACATAATTCAATTAAAATTTCATGCCATGATTACGAGAAAAATATTTGTAGCTGTCCTGATTGTATTTTGCTTCGCCTTGGGTCTTTTCGCCGTGCCGGAATATGTGAACGAATCGATGAAAATCCCATCTCATCCCAGGCTTTTATTGTTAAAAGGGGAAGAAAATGCATTGTTGAAGAAGATAAATAAAGATTTGTATTGGAAAGACGTCCATGAATGTGTACTGGAAGAAGCGACAAGGATCGTCGGACTGCCGGTGAACGGGCGTATCCTGACCGGACGCAGGCTGCTATCCGTCTCGCGTGAAAACCTGCGACGCATTTTCATTCTGAGTTATGCCTGTCGCATGACCGGACAGAAAAAATATGCCGAACGGGCAGAACAGGAAATGTTAGCTGCCGCCGGCTTCAGCGATTGGAATCCATCGCATTTTTTGGATGTAGGCGAAATGACCATGGCGCTCGCGATTGGTTATGATTGGCTATATGACAAATTACCGAGAAGTTCCCGTGAAAAAATCCGGGAAGCGATATATGAAAAAGGGATTCAACCTTCGTATAACGAAAGCGACGCCTGGTTCCTGAAGGCCGAACATAATTGGAATCAGGTATGTAATGCCGGTATCGCATACGGTGCGCTTGCCATCTATGAAGATCACACATCCGAGGCCGTCAAGTTACTAAACAGATCCCTTGAGAGTATCCGGTTAGCCATGAAGGAATATGGACCGGACGGCGCTTATCCGGAAGGAATCGGTTATTGGGACTATGGCACGTCGTTTAATGTGATGTTTATAGCTGCTGTTGAAAAGGTCTATAAAACGGATTTCGGTATGAATGAAACGGAAGGGTTTATGGAAACGGGTATGTATTCGCAAGCTATGATTACTCCTTCTTTTCATACGTTCAGCTATGCAGATAACGGACCGAATGCCTCTTTTAATCCCACGGTGTGTTGGTTTTATTCGAAAACCCAAAATCCGGCCTTGTTTTATCTGCAGAAAGGATTGTATGAGAGAGATTCCAGCAAGCGATTTGTGAGGGACAGATTGATACCTGTCTCATTAATTTTCGGAGCCGGATCCGGAACTTCTCTGAGAGATGTTGCCGAGCCGACAAAGCTTGTATGGGCAGGGCAGGGGCCTTCTCCTGTTATAACGATGCGTTCCTCATGGAGCGACCCAAGCGCCTCATTTTTGGGTTTTAAACTGGGATCTCCGAGCGTAAATCACGCACATATGGACGTCGGGTCATTTATTTTTGAAGCGGAAGGAATCCGGTGGGCATTCGATTTCGGCGCTGAAAATTACCACCGGTTAGAATCCAGGGGAGTGAATTTATGGGATCGTTCGCAGGATTCGCAACGATGGGATGTTTTCAGGTATCGGACGGAATCCCATAACACGCTCTGTTTTAACGATAAACCGCAATCCGTATCGGCTGCCGCTAGAATAGACGATGTGATAGAAACTGAAAAAAAAATGAGCGCCATGAGCGATCTTTCGGCTATATATAAAGCGCAGATCCTTGGCGTTAAAAGGGCAGTGTCTTTAGTCGATAAGAAATATGTCGTCATTCAAGATCAATTGAATGTCGGCAGTCAATTTACGAAAGTACGATGGAATATGCTCACCGAAGCAGATAAGATAACTTTCACTTCGATAAATACAGCCATTCTGGAAAAAGACGGTAAAAAACTTCAGATGAAAGTGGAAGCGCCTGTTCCGATCCGTTTTTACAGAAAAGATACGACGCCTGTCAATACCTGCGATTCGCCGAACGAAGGCAGTCAGTTTGTCGGATTCGAGGCTGATCTGGAGCTTAATAAAGTACAGCAGATCACCGTTTGGCTAATGCCTGGCGAAACGGTTCCGGATACGGTTGTACCTTACTCATTTTGAATCTGGAAATACTGATCTTATATACTCCGGTTTTTATCTTGTTTTATAAGGAATGATAGCAAATAAACAGATTTGAAGTAAGTTTTTTTTAGATATTAGTTAACCAATGAGAAAAACGCTTCTGTTATCCGTTTTGTTTATTATTTGTATAAACATTTATCCTGTTTATTTCAAACATATAGGCGTTCAGGATGGTTTGTCTCAGATTTCCGTCTTGTCTATCCATCAAGATGAATTAGGGCGGATGTGGTTTGCTACTTTAGAAGGAATCAGTATGTTTGACGGACGCCGGATACATACGTTCAGACCCTCCGATCAGACGGGCAATCATGTCATTGGAAATGAGACTCATTTTTTAACCGGCGACAATGACGGGAATATTTATGCGATGTCGGATGATATGTTGATTATGTATGATGCTAAGCGTCAGAGGTTTATGCGATTAAAAGAGGCGGGCGTCCATGGATTGGATTTTGACAAAGGTAAAATATGGGTAGGCGTCCGCGATACGCTTTATACTGTGGGGCCTGACAAGCAACTTATTTATTATACAGACTTGGATAATCCGGAATTGCGCATCCAAAAGATATTGTTTGATTCGGAAAACAACTTATGGATAGGGACCTCGTCCGGTCTTTTGCTGAAAAAGGAAAATGGAAGACCGGAGGAAGTCCTCCCGTCGGAAGACATAGTTGCGATTTTTGAAGATTCCCGCAGAACCATTTGGGTCGGAACCCGTTACAACGGCATGTATACAAAGGAAAGCGGCGGTCGTTTCGTTTACCGCGCACATGATCCGGACAACTCCAATAGCATATCGAGTAACCAGGTCCGATGCTTTGCCGAAGACGATTATAAGAATATATGGATAGGTACATTCATGGGGTTGAACAAATATAATCCGGTTACAAAGCAGTATACCGTCTATAAAAAAGACCTGTTGCCCGGCAGCCTGAGTCATTCGTCGATTTTTTCGTTATGCAAAGATCATCAGGGCAGTATCTGGGTGGGAACCTATTATGGAGGCGTTAATTTTTTCAATCCCGAAAAAGATATATTTACAGTCTATGCCGACAATCCGATGCGTGACGATTGTTTAAATTTTCCATTTGTCGGACACATGACGGAGGATAAAGATCAAAATATCTGGATTTGTACGGAGGGAGGAGGATTAAACTTTTTGGACCGAAAAACCCGTAAGTTCACCCATTATCCGGTAAGCGGGAATAAAAATTCCATAGCGCATAATAACCTGAAATGTATTTGTTATAATCCGCAGCGGAATGAACTGTATATCGGTACGCATACGGGAGGTCTTTCTATTTTTTATATCTCCAAAAAACAATTCCGGAATCCCTTGTATGAAAACAAGCTGTTACAGGAAATAGGGGGCGATATTGTGACGGATGTGGAGGTCTATAAGGAAAAATATCTAATTCTGCTGAGTTCTAAAGGATTTATAAAATATGACCTGGAATCGGAAGCATTTTCTCCGATATTTGACGGCAGTACTCCGTATTATAGTTCTTTTATAATTGATTCGGACGATTTTCTTTGGACCTCTTCCGGATCAAGTCTGTTCAAAATTGACATGAATGGAAAGGTGCAGGATGAAAGATTTCATTTAGGAGAGCAAGAGACTGAAAAGCTTAGTTTTATTACCCGGATTTTTGAAGACCGGGATAGACGTTTGTTTGTCGGCACACGAGGCGCCGGATTGTATTTGTTTGACAAAACAAAAAAGATCTTTCGGAAAATATTGGACGGTTATTGCTATGATATTGCTCAATCGCTGCAAGGCTATCTGATCGTTTCCAATAACGAAGGAATTGCGTTTATCGATCCCGAGTTGAACAAAAGCCGTATGATCGAATTAGGATCGGCTTTGCCCTTATCCGGATTAAACTGGGGATGTGGCCTGTTGGCTTGCGACAATGGGGAGATTTTTGTCGGTGGCATCGATGGCGCCGTCTCTTTTTTTGAACAGGATATTTTTAGTTCAGCAAAGGATTACAGGCTTTATTTTTCGGACTTGTATATCAATAACGAATGGGTTCGGCCGGATGATAAACACAACGTTTTGAAGGAGGCGTTACCTTATGCCGGACAGATTGAATTGCGGCATTATCAAAACAATCTGATCTTCGCTTTCACTTCTAATAATTACATTAATACGCTAACAAAAACGCTTTACGAATATAAACTGGAAGGATTTGACGAACGCTGGATAACGGCCGGTTCGAATGTCATTTCTTATACAAACCTTAACCCGGGAAAATATATCTTGATTGTATGTGAAAAAGACCCCGGATCATATAGAATACCTAAGATCATTCAATTAAAGATTGTGATCCATCCGCCCTTTTATGCGACGTCATGGGCTTACCTTTTTTATTTTATACTGATTATAAGTATTATATACGGATATTATCATTTTAAAAAATCCCGGTTGTTATTACAGACTTCCCTGGAATTGGAACGGAAAGAAAAAGAAAAAATCGAAGAAATCAACAATGCTAAATTACAATTTTTTTCAAATATATCCCATGAATTCCGGACTCCCCTGACATTGATTATTTCTCAACTGGATCTGCTTCTTCAGCGGACTTCATTATCTCCCTTTATTTATAACAAATTGTTGAAGGTGTATAAAAATACATACCTGTTGCAAAACCTGATCAACGAACTGTTGGATTTCCGTAAACTTGAACAGGGACATATTAAGCTCAAAGTGTATGAGCAGGATATTATTTCTTTTCTGAAAGAAGTATATCTCTCTTTTTATGAATATGCGCTTGGTTTATCCGTCACTTATAACTTTGTGGCGCCGCAGGGATCATTAAAGTGTTGGTTTGATCCTAAACAGATGAGGAAAGTATTTTCCAACCTGCTTTCCAATGCGTTTAAGTGTACCAAAGAAAAAGCCACGATCGAAGTGATCATAGACGACGCCGGCGATGAAATCCGGATTAAGGTAATCGACAATGGATTCGGCATCGATAAAGAGCATATAGACAAAATATTCGACCGTTTTTATCAGGTGGAAGATAATGTCGTAAATCCGGCGTATTCTTCCGGCACGGGAATCGGCCTGTCGCTGGTTAAAGACATTATCCGGATGCATCATGGCGTTATCCGGGTAGAAAGCAAATCGGGATATGGCAGTATTTTTGTTGTTCGATTATTAAAGGGATATGATCATTTTGATGAAAATGAGATTGTTACGGGGATGTCGGAGGATACGGACGAATCAAATTCAACTAAAACCTTTAGATACATCTTACCGGAAAACCAGGATGAAAGCGGCGCGTCCGATTTTTTGCCGGATGCATCGCCCGAATATGAGAATGCTACTTATAAGGTTCTGTTGGTGGAAGACAATGAGGAAATCCTCCGGACTTTGAAAGATTTGTTTGCTATTCAATATAAAGTATTTCTGGCCCGGAACGGAAAGGAAGGGTTTGAACTGGCTAAAAAAGAAATACCGGATATTGTGGTAAGCGATGTGACGATGCCGGAAATGTCGGGAATCGAAATGTGCATTAAATTAAAAAATGAATTTGAAACATCTCATATACCGGTTGTTTTATTGACGGCATATACGTCTGTTGAACTAAATTTAGAAAGCTTGCACCGGGGGGCCGACGATTATATCAATAAACCGTTTAATGCCAAAATACTGCTTGCCCGCTGTAATAATTTAATATGGAACCGTATTATTTTACAGAAAAAATTTGGTCGGCAAAAAGATTTCAATACGCAGGAATTAGCCGTCAATCCCGTCGACCAGAAATTTCTGGATTCGGTCAATCAGGTGATCAAAGAAAATATGGATAATGAAGCGTTTGATATTGACAGTATGGCAAAAGAGTTGGGGGTGAGCCGCAGTTCTTTCTACGCCAAATTCAAATCCCTGACCGGAATAACGCCTAATGAGTATGTTTTGAATTGCAAATTGAAGAAAGCGGCCATCTTGCTGGTCGATTCGCCCGGCTTGCCGATCGCCGACGTTGCCGATTGCTTGGGCTTCGGTTCTCATCGTTATTTTACCTATTGTTTTAAAATCCAATATGGCGTTTCGCCGGCAGCATATCGTAGAAAAAACAGGCGTCCTAAGACATAAAGGTCATTTTGTAACTATTCAGTCCTATTTTATGAATATCAAAAAAAACATTACCATTGTTCCCTGAAATGACAAAGGAACAGGAAAAAATAGCCTCATTAAAGGCGCTGGTATCTGAGTTGACGCCAAAATTTTTACTACTTTTGTAAAATAAAAAAGTTGCATTTGTGACTTGAATGTGCGTATATTCATTATTAAAATCTTAAACGACATGAAGAAATTAGGTAAAATCAAACTAAACCATCTTAGCAAGAATGCATTAGATGCAAGAATGCAGAATGTCTTGAAAGGTGGTGGAACATGCTGGTGTTCTTGTAGTGGTTGTATTTGTTCATCTTGGGATGGCGCTGGTTCTGATGTGCCTGGACTGTCGCATTTATATAAGTGATAAAAAAATATTTATTCAAAACCTCTAAAATGTAAATATAATGTATCAACAGGGATTTGGCAGAAATAACAACATGAGAAAAATATATGTACTGCTGTTTTTTTCAATATTCGTTCTGGATATTTTTTCTCAAAATAATGAGGAAAAAAAGTCTTCCGTTTTTATGGATTCTGCAGTATATTATCTTAAAAACAAACAGTATGAAAAATCGCTTCATTTTTATATTGCATCATTTTCATTTGAAGCTCCCGAAAATCCGAACAGGCTGTATGAAGCCGCCGTAATGGCGGCAAGAACGGATAAGAAGGATTTATCATTTATGCTGTTAGGTTTTTCGGTAAATAAAGGATTCAACAGATATGAACATATTCTTGAGAATAAAGATTTCATTAAGTTTAATGATGAGAGGCTGGATTCTTTTACGGATAAAATAAAGTTACAGGATTCTATTTTACGGGCAATCAGCTCACAATTGGATGATATATTTAAGGAAGATCAGGAAATAAGGAATCTCTTTTTTGATTCTTTTGATAAGGATTCCATATCAAAAGCCGAGATTTTAAATAAGATGGAATATATAGATAGCTGTAACCTTGTTACTGTTAAAAGAATAATTAACGAACATGGATTTTGGGGTAGAAGCCTTCGAACAAATAATTCCAGAAATGCAATGTGGACGACATTACAACATTCCGGCGTATTAAGTGAATATCTTAACATATTGAGATTAGCGGTGAAAAGAGATGAAATTATACCCGGGCTGCTTGCCCTTTCCGAAGACAGAGCGCTGTTGGAAAAAACCGGATATCAAAAATATGGCTCTCAATATAGTCTTGTTGACGGGAGAGTTGTTATCGGTAAATTATTAGACAGCATTAATGTAGACATATATAGAAAAGAAATGGGGCTGGAATCGTTAAATGATTATATTGAAAATATCGAAAAATCAATGAGACCGGAATCTTCGGAAGAAAAATGATCTTTGAATGTCATGCTTCGCCTGACTATGGAAAAATATAGGCAAATAGAGCAAAAAAAAATAAAGGAAAGTATATGCGCGAAAGCACGAAGAAAAGATGAAGCCGAATGATGAACTTTTACAGCGTATTGCACGCTACTTAATGCTGCATGGCAGCTTTATAGACAATATCGGACTATTGAACGGTAAAATGGGCATTGCAATATTTTTCTATCACTATTCCCGCTATACAGGTAAAAATATATATGACGATTTTGCAGGGGAATTGATAGATGAAATATACAATGAAATCCATGTAAATACTCCCTGCGATTTCAAGGACGGACTTTGCGGTATTGGCTGGGGTATGGAATACCTGATACGGAATAATTTCGTTAACGCCGATTCCGATGAAGTGTTGGAAGATTTGGATAAACGGATTATGGAAAGGGATGTTCGGAGAATTACGGATTATTCGTTGGAAACGGGATTGAAAGGAATAGCCTGCTATGTAATAGAACGCAGGAAAAACAGGACTAATGAAAATCCATGTATCGGACAAA
>JAIROL010000179.1 GCA_031257565.1 Tannerella sp.
AGGATTGTTGCACGGGTGAACGACGACAACGGCGTCTTTCCATTCACGGCGGAATGTAAGGAGGACAATAATGAGATGTTTCTCATCAACACGGATTACCGTAAGTATATGAAAAAAACAGCATCCGTCAACGGCGTTCCCGGTAATGGCGCTTACGTGAATCCGGTATCGGTGTTATACGGCGACGTCATCCGGTATCGGATCAGCGCCTACAACGTTGCCCAGAAAGCGGGAACCGTCGTCATCCGGGATACGTTGCCGGCGTACTTGGAGTATGTCGCCGGCACGGCCGTCCCGTCGTCCTCCGGCATTTTCCGGCATACGAAAACGACCGGCACGCCGCCTCAGGATGTGCTGAACTGGACGCTGAACAATATCGCCTCCATGACTGAAACGGTTGCGACTTTCGACGCGCAACCGGCGGCGGGCGCCTGCGCCTCGCAGCCGATGTTTATAAACCGCGCCTGGATCACGACGGATGTAGCCACGGTCGAGACGGACAGCAGCGTCTACCACCAGGGGGCGGGAGCGAGCATCGTCTCGTTTGCCGCCGGTTATGGCGGCGCTATCTACAACGCCCCGCCGCAGGCGCTCGACTACCGGACAAGCGCGCGGGCAGGCGTCCTTGCCGTGCCGGACGAGGGGTATGCGTTTGCCGGCTGGAGCCACGACGATTATTATTCGCTGCGCGGCGAACGGATCAGTGCGCAGTCGGGCATCGCGCATTATGATACTATCGTCATCTTCGGCAACGTGGAGCTTACGGCGGACTTTGAGTTGATCCACTATCCGGTGCGTTACTACCTGAACGGCGGCGACGACGAGGGACGTAATCCGCTTTCCTACACCGTCCTGATGGACGCTATCGCGCTTGAACCGCCGCTCAAGGAGGGCGACGTGTTCATCGGCTGGACAGGCTCTAACGGCGATACGCCGCAGAAAACGGCCGTCATCCCGAAAGGCGCGACGGGCGAGCTTGAGTTTTATGCAAATTACCTGTACAGCGGTCGCGAAGACCAGGCGGCTGCGCCGCCGCCGGACAAAATCTGGAGCGCGAAAGGCGCGTTGTATATCCGGACGTCGAAGACGGGAAGCATCGTGAAGATATACTCGACTAACGGGAAACTGACCGGCCTGCATACGATCCTGTCGTCCGACGTCACGATCATCAAACTCCAGCCGGGCGTCTACATAGTCGCCCTGAACGAAGACATCGTGCAGAAGGTGGTCATTAAGTAAGTTTCGCCCATCGGGGTAAGATCATTATTAAATCAAGAGAGGGAATCAGAGGAAAAACCGAGTAAGATTCCCTCTTTTTTATATTTTGCGGGCGTATATCCTGTGACGAGGCTGAATATTCGCGTGAAATGGTACCGGTTGGCGAATCCCGTTTTTTCGGCGATCGCGTCGATGCTTTGGTCGGAATGCAAAAGAAGCAGGCAGGCGCGTTGGATTCTTTTTTTCTTGATGAAGTTTTGCAGCGTTTCGCCGACGTAGTATTTAAATAGTCGGGAAAAGGCGTTTGTCGCCATGTTGGCGATGTTTGCCAGCGATTCGTTAGTAAAATCGTCGCCGATATTATTTTCGATGTGACGGATGATTTTCGTGATCCGTACGTCTTTCATCGGGTAGCTCCATTTCTCTTCTCCCATGCTGAAAAGCAATTCGCAGATGATCGACTGGATCGTCAGGAAGATGGTGAAGTTGAATTGCGCGACATTTTTGACGAGGTAGTTTCGCAGCAGGACAATATTATCTTCCAGATGACCGTTCATGCGGAAAGGGAAAATGCCGGGGGCGACATGGTCGTATGGATAACCGAGCGTGAAATGTATGAAAAGATGTTCGATGGCGCCGTTTTTCAGCAGTTTGTCGCGTTCGTTTTCCGTCGTGTCGGAGATGCGTCCTCCCCGGAGATTATACCCGTCTTCCGGGATGGCGTGGTCGTAAAGTCTTGATGAATAGTCCGTGTTTGGCGTAATCAGGTATAAAGTGTCCGGCGCCATTTCATAAACCTGCCGTTTATATTCCATGAATCCGCCCTTTTGAGCATTGTTGTAGATGCGCCAGAAAGGGAAAGACAACTTTTTGTGTTCCCAGTTTTTCACCCACCAGTAGCGGCAACAGAGCATCTGGAGGTTGAAGTTCGGGAATGACTGGATGATCTCCGAAGGATCGCCCGTATAAATCTGTTTCATGTGTACATTTTTTATTTTTTAACATTTCGGTAACATAGAACTCACAGCATGTTCATAACTCTTTGGCGCAAGCCGTTTTGCATGTTCGTTTCATGCGTACATTATTTATTTCGATCTATATCCCTGTCAGCTTTAGTTTTGGAGGTAAAAATTAAAAAATGGGGACAACATCACGTCGTCCCTCATTAACATTTAAAAACAAAACAAAAACATTAAAAGCGATATCACTCTTGTCTACACAAGAGAGTTTTCTATTTTTTTCTATCATGCATATATTCATCAAAGAATTCTTTATCCGCATTCTGATATTTAAGTATCTGTTCCGCAGACAACACTTTTTTGAATTTCTCAAGATACTCTTTGTCTAACTGATCTCTCTTTTCCTTTACTTCTTCACGGCATTTAAGAAGTCTTTTATATTCCTCATCCGACTTATCTTTCTTGCTGCGAAGTTCACGTTCCAATTTCAGGCATTCGCGACCAATTTCAAATTTTTTCCACATAAGTTCATTATCCATAGGAATAAAAACGGCGGTCTTCTCTGCCGTCAATCCGACTTTTTCCGTTATGTAAGTATTTCGTTTGGCTATAAACTCCTCCTTATCAAACGGTTTACGCCCGTCTCTCAAATTTTCGTGGTCTTTTCTCTGCGCAACAGACTGCAATGATATAAGTAATACTGCAGAAAGGCATACTATAAAATTTATCTTTTTCATTTGTTATTTAATTATCCATAAAATCATCGTATATATAAGAAATAGCATATTTATCGACATACATATTTTCAATATACTCCAAAAATTCGGCATCGTCGTCTGCAATATCATTTGATGGCGATATTTTAGCCGCTACATTATATTCATCCTGAGACGTAATTTCTGCCGTCTTATTAAAAACATTGAAAAGAACGATTATTCCGACAAATGCTGCCGCCATATATAGCCATGGTTTAACACGGTCATATAAAGATATCTCTTTTGGCTCTGATTCAGAGATTGTTTTTTCAGGTAAGCGACTCATCATATCTCCGGTAAAACTTTCAAAATAGCCTTCCGGGACACGAAATGGCTGTCTGTCCCTAAGCTCGTCTAATTTGTTACTTTTTGTATCCATAATATGACCCTCCTTTCTTCTTTTGGATTAGACAACTAATTATTTAAATAGTTTAAATATCATCTGTTAAAATCGCTTCTATTTTTTTCACTGCATGATGATATGATGCTTTTAATGCGCCAACGGAAGTCCCTAAAATTTCCGATATTTCCTCATACTTCAGATCATCCTTATACTTCATTATAAAAACAAGCCTCTGTTTTTCCGGCAGACTCAGTATGGCATTCTGCAGTTTTTCATCGAGTTCGTCTCCATCAAAGTATTCATCAGCTTTAAGCGTCTGCAACAGATAAACATCCGTGTCATCAAGAGGCACATTATTCTGCGCGCGCTGTTTGTTTAAATATGTAATACATTCGTTTACCGCTATTTTATACATCCATGTGGATAATTTGGCCTCCCCGCGGAAATTATCGAGGTTTGTCCACGCCTTAAGAAATGTATTCTGCAAAATATCATTCGCATCTTCATGACCCAAAACCATCTTACGTATCTGCCAGTATAATTTTTCGCTATATGCGGCAACGACCTGAGAAAACGCATCCCTCCGTGTTTTTGGATCGCGCAGGCGTTTCACTACATCATCTTCTATATATTGCGGCATATAAATCTTCCTTCTTTTTATTGCACAAAGATAATACAAGTCAAATGTAACACAAAATAAATCTGCTTTTTTCCAGGGCAACCGCATCAAAAGTTTATAATTTTTTTGAGGTATTCCACATCTAAAGCAGTTTTGTACTGTCTTTTATACTTATGTGAGAATAATTTTGTTAACCGATACGTCAAAAACCGGCAGGTTTATTTTGTATTGCGTCCGGCTTGCATTATCTTTGTCCCACAAAGAGATTGTAGATATGGCGCTTAAACAACAACAACAACTCAAACAACAGCAAAGGCTTTCGCCTCAGCAAATACAGACAATAAGGATGCTGGAACTTCCTGCGCTTGAAATAGAAGAGCGTATAAAACACGAATTGGAAGAAAATCCTGCACTTGAGGAGGGGAAGGAGCATTCGGATGAGCAGGAATCTGATTTTGACAGCGAAGAAAACAATGCTGATGCACAAGATCCAAACGAAGATTTATCTCTTGGCGATTATATGAACGAGGATGATATTCCGGATTATAAACTGGCAGAGATGAGCAGCAAAGAAGAACGTAAAGAAAGCGTGCCTTTTAGTAACGAGCAATCGCTTTCCGATTACTTGCTTCAACAGTTACAATTAAGCGAATTATCCGAAAGGGATGAAAAAATCGGAGAATATATCATCGGTAATATTGACGACGACGGATATCTGAGACGTCATCTTAATGCCATAGCCGACGATATCGCTTTTCAGCTGGGAGAAGATATCAACGATCAGGAATTATATAATATACTATGCTTGATACAGGATTTTGATCCACCCGGTATTGGAGCGCGCAACTTACAGGAATGTCTTATCCTGCAACTAAAGAAACGCAATGAAACGGTAGAGGCTGTTCCGGCCGCCAAAATACTGACAGACTTTTTTGAAGAGTTTACCCACAAACATTTCGATAAAATACAAAAGTCTCTGGATATTGACGAAGAGCAGATGAAAGCGGCAATACAAGAAATCACATCATTAAATCCCAAACCCGGGAGCAACTGGGACGACTCCATGACGACGATAATGAATCGTATAACGCCTGATTTCACGGTGGAAACGCTTAATGGAGAAATAACCTTAACGCTTAACAGCCGTGGAGTTCCCGATCTGCGAATAAACCGGGAATATTCGGATATGTTAAAAGATTACGCAGGGAACAAAGCCAATCAGACGTCAGATATGCGTGATGCTGTTTTGTTCGTAAAGCAAAAACTCGATGCGGCACAAGGTTTTATTGACGCCGTCCGCCAACGTCAGGAAACATTGCGGCGTACGATGGAAGCCATCATCGTCTTGCAAAAAGAATTTTTCTTCACCGGAGACGAAAGCAAACTACAACCGATGATACTTAAGGATGTTGCAGAAAAAACCGGTTATGACATATCAACCATCTCGCGCGTAAGCAACAGCAAATACGTACAGACAAATTTCGGTATTTATCCGTTAAAATTTTTCTTTTCCGAATCAACACAAACGGAAAGCGGAGAAACGATCTCCACACGAAAAATCAAACAGATAATAAAGGATGAAATTGACGTGGAAAACAAAAAGAAACCTGTTACAGATGAAGAACTGACAAATATACTAAATTCGAAAGGTTTTCTGATCGCGCGACGGACAGTTGCCAAATACAGAGAACAACTCGGAATTGCAGTGGCGCGATTGAGAAAAGAAATGTGACGACAATTCGAGCCAATCATTCATTACTAAATTACTAAACGACCAATTTAATAAACATGAATCCTATTGTAAGTATTATTATGGGCAGCGCCTCCGATCTTCCGGTCATGGAAAAAGCGGCCGTTTTTCTCGATGAGATGGAAATACCGTTTGAAATGCAGGCGCTATCGGCTCATCGTACGCCGGAAGCAGTAGAAAGATTTGCCAAAAGTGCGGAAAAACGCGGCGTCAAAATCATCATAGCCGCTGCCGGAATGGCCGCCCACCTTTGCGGCGTAATAGCGTCCATGACGACAATCCCGGTTATCGGAGTACCTATAAACTCAACACTTGACGGAATGGATGCACTTCTATCCATCGTACAGATGCCCCCGGGAATACCTGTTGCCACAGTCGGGATTAACGGCGCGCTGAACAGCGCTATTCTTGCCGTACAAATTCTTGCGACAAGCGATAATGACTTGCAGGCAAAGTTAGCAGACTACAAGGAAAGTCTTAAAGATAAAATTGTTAAAGCGAATGATGACCTGAAAAAAATTTCCTATAAACATAAAACCAATTAATGGATTATTTCAGTTACAAGCGTCGGCTGTCGTCTGTTGTACAAACAGGCAATACTCCTTTAGGAGGAACATATCCGATACGAATACAATCCATGACAAATGTATCCACGATGGATACCGGCGCCGCTGTCGATCAGGCTATACGCATGATAAAGGCCGGCGCTGAATATGTCCGTTTCACAGCCCGGGGAGAACGGGAAGCGCAAAATCTTCGGAACATACGCAAAGAGCTTGATAAAAAAGGATATGACGCCCCTCTTATTGCAGATATCCACTTTAATCCGAAAGCCGCCGATATGGCGGCTTTATATGTTGAAAAAGTCCGTATTAATCCGGGCAACTATGTGGATAAATCGCGTAAATTCGAGCGTATAGCATATTCCGACAAAGACTATACGAAAGAATTGCAAAAAATACGCGACCGCTTTGTCCCATTTTTGAAATTATGTCGTGAAAATAATACTGCGATACGTATCGGAGTAAATCACGGCTCGCTCTCCGACCGTATAATGAGCCGGTATGGAGACACTCCGGAGGGTATGGTCGAATCATGCATGGAATTCCTGCGCCTGTGCGCCGATGAAAAATTCGACAATGTCGTAATATCTGTTAAAGCGTCAAATACGGTTGTCATGATAAGCGCCGTCAGGCTTTTAGTCCGTACAATGGATACGGAAGGCATGAATTATCCCCTGCACCTCGGAGTAACGGAAGCCGGAGACGGTGAAGACGGACGGATAAAAAGCGCTGTCGGTATAGGGGCATTACTGGTAGATGGATATGGCGATACCATACGCGTATCGCTAAGCGAAGAACCCGAAGCGGAAATACCTGTTGCCCGGAAATTAGTCGACTACGTGGCAGAGCTCGGAAATCATTCGCCGATAAATGCAGTCGCATCGCCGTTATATGATCCGATACATACGTCAAGACGAAAAAGCAGAGTTGTTCACGGAATAGGAGGGGATTTGCCGCCTGTTGTTCTTTCGGACAGAACTGACGGAGACAAGACTGTAGATAATAACCTTAAACCAGATTGGATATACGCAACGCCGGAAAATATATCCGGCATGCCGTTTTGTGAAAATTATATCATCGATGCAAAAAACTGGAATTCACAGACAGGCGCTTTCCCTTGTTTTTCCATTTCCGAAAGAGACGAATTAATAAAATGTAATGCAAAAGCAAAATTCATATCTTTAACCTACAATGACTTAAACAAAGAAATAATACGCCTTCTTCAAACGGATAAAAATACAATTGCGATCGTAAATAGCTCGCATATAAATTACATCGGCGAAACAAGAGCTTTTATGCACCGGCTACTGGATGAGTCGTGCGACGTCCCGGTTATATTCCGCCGCAAATACGACGATACGGATAGAGAATCCATTCAAATTAAAGCGGCAGTCGATTTCGGAACATTACTTGCCGATGGTTTTGGCAATGGTATCATGCTATGTAATAATAAGGATAAATCCGGATGTGACGCCAAAATACTTGACAACTATATGTTCGGGATCCTGCAGGCGGCTCGCGTACGTATAAGTAAAACAGAATATATCTCATGCCCCGGATGCGGACGTACATTATTCGGTTTGCAAAAGACAATTGCACAAGTAAAAGCTGCGACGTCACAGATGAAAGGTCTGAAAATTGGTATTATGGGATGTATTGTCAATGGACCCGGAGAGATGGCTGACGCCGATTACGGCTATGTCGGCGCCGGACGTGGACGCGTCAGTTTGTACAAAGGCAAAGAATGCATATTAAAGAATATACCGGAAGAAGAGGCTGTTACAAAACTGATCGAATTAATTAACAAACCGGAAAACGTTTAATTAATTCATTACTTTTTTTGTATTGCGCCGAGCTTACATTATCTTTGCACATATTTATTAAATTTGCAGGATATTACAGGAAAAAAGAATTTTATGAAACGAACATGCAACCAACGGTCTTTTAGCGAAGCGTTAAAAAAACGGCTTGCGCCAAAGAGTTATGAACATGCTGTGAGTTCTATGTTTCCTTAGCGTTAAAAAATAAAAAATGTACACATGAAACGAACATGCAAAACGGCTTGCGCCAAAGAGTTATGAACATGCTGTGAGTTCTATGTTTCCTTAGCGTTAAAAAATAAATAATGTACACATGAAAGTCAAAATAGTAAATAAATCACATCACCCGTTACCGCAATACGAAACCGTATCATCAGCGGGAATGGATATTCGTGCATACCTCGCAGAGCCGGTCGAATTGAAGCCGTTGGAACGAAAACTCATACCTACCGGTCTGCACATTGCATTACCGGAGGGCTATGAAGCCCAGATGCGCCCGCGTAGCGGATTAGCTATCAAACACGGAATAACATTGCTGAATACTCCGGGAACAATAGACGCCGATTACCGTGGAGAAATAGGCGTGATTTTAATAAACCTGTCATCAGAGCCATTTCTTATAAATGACGGAGAACGTATCTGCCAAATGATTATAGCGCCCTATTCGCAAGTTGAATGGCAGGCGGAAGTAACGCTGGACGAAACAGAACGTGGGGCCGGAGGATTCGGACACACAGGAAAAATTTAAATTCATTTTTTTGCCCGGAAAACAGAAAGATATGACGACAACAAACAAGTACAAGTTCGTAACTTCATTACTTATACTATTTCAAACGGTATGCGTAATACCATACGCTTATGCTAAAGAGAAAGAGAAGGAGAACCCTAAACAACGGCTCAGTGCGGCAGAACAGCGTAAGCTTGATTATTTCTTTTACGAAGGCTTAAAACTGAAAAACGCAGAAAAATTCGATTCATCCTTTGAAATGTTCAGGCATTGTTTGGAAATAGATTCCACATCATCAGCCGCGTTATTCGAACTTTCGTCTTACTACATACAACTTAATCGGCCGGAGAAAGCTGTAGCCCTGATGAAAAAAACAATTGCGTATACTCCGGATAATCAGGAATACCGCAGTACGTTGGCGACCTTACTTTTCAATCTCGGAATGTTTGGCGAAGCGGCTGAAGAATATGAAATACTGACAGGAATTTCTCCCGAAAAGCCCGAGTTGAATTACTTCCTGGCTGAATCATATACCCGTATGGGCGAAATAGAAAAAGCCATTGATACTTATAACGCATTGGAGAATGTGGTAGGAATGCATGAAGCGTTATCCATGGAGAAGTATCAGTTATACATGACGCTCGAACAACCGGAAAAGGCTTTTAGTGAATTGAAAAAGCTCGCCGACAAATTTCCGATGGAATCTCGTTATCCAATTATACTTGGGGACTTATACCTGCAGCAAAATGATAATAATCAGGCTTTAAAGTATTATAATAAAGCGCGCGAAATGGATCCGGAATCGCCCTATTATCCGGTTTCCATGGCAAACTATTATGAAAAAACGGGACAGGGAGACTCTGCCAAACAGCAGATAAACTCCGCTTTGGTAAATGAAAGACTTGATGTTAATACCAAGTTAAATATTTTAGCGCGTTATATCGTGCAATTGCAGCGCTCCAAACAGGATATTGACGGAGCAAGCGCGTTGTTTCAGACTTTACTCGAACAACACCCGGACGAATCACGGTTGAAACTGGCGTACGGAGAATATCTTGCTACACAAGGCAAATTCGACGAGGCTCGTTTTCAGTATCAGCTAGTGACAGAAAGCGAACCTGAAAATATCAGCGCATGGCAACAGCTTCTACGATTATCGCTACGGACAGAAAATATGGATGAGGTAATACATATTTGCAAAAAATGTCAGGAAATATTTCCCGACGCCATGGAATTTCATTTTTATATGGGTATTGCCTATTACCAAAAAAAAGAATATCAGACTACTATAGAAATATATACATCGGCCATCCCTCTAATTCCTGCGGAAAATACGGCTCTCATATCTGATTTTTACGGACAAATCGGCGATACGTATTTTAAAATAAAAGAAACAGACAAAGCTTTTAACGCTTATGAAGAAGCCTTAAAGTACAATGACAAAAGCATTACGGTATTAAACAATTACGCATATTACCTGTCTCTTTTAAAGAAAGATCTCACGAAGGCTGAGCGGATGAGCGCGCTATGTATAAAAATGGACCCGGACAACGCTACGTACATAGATACCTATGCCTGGATATTTTTCGTACAGGGTAATTATCCCCTGGCAAAAATATACATTGAACAGGCTTTATCCAAAGACCGGACAAACAGTGCAGAATTGATAGATCATTACGGCGATATACTGTATATGTCAGGAGAAAAAGAAAAAGCTGTGGAACAATGGAAAAAGGCAAAAGAACTGGGTAAAAAAACGGCAACACTGGACAGGAAAATTGCTGAAAAAACATATTTTGAAGAAACAGAAGACGAAATATTAAATAACATGGACGAAAATACAAATGAAACTGAATAGTAACATCCGGAAAGCGTTGTATGGCGTATTGATTGTATGTCTGTTCGCTGCCTGTAAATCGCCGGCCGCTACAACAACATCGAGCGCTGAAATAATGAAAACGGAGGAAGCTTTTTTTGTTTCTGTTCTGGAACATTCGTTCCGGTTTAAGACCCTTTCGACACGAATGAAACTTGATTTTTCCGGCATGCAAAATGAATTCGGTTCAAGAGTTCATCTGAAAATGATATATAACGACCGTCTGCAATTATCCGTACAACCGATTCCCGGTATCGAAATGCTCCGTATCGAAATGACAAACGACAGTATAAAAATACTGGACAGAATGAATAAACGTTACATGGCCGACAGCTATGAAAACCTGAAAGGAGAAACGAAAATAGACTTTAATTTTCAAAATTTACAGGCGCTGTTTACTAACCGGATGTTTATCCCCGGAGAAGATGACATTTCCACAAAGAGTTACCGTCATTTCCGCATAAGTAAAAACAATAACCTGGCTGAACTCAGGTTGAAAGACAGAAACGGGGCATTTTATACATTCATGGCTGACGGGGAAGAGAAACTCCTGTCTACAATGATAGAAAACAAACAGCATAAACAAACGCTTACCTGGGATTACAGCAATTTTCAGATAATTAATAAACAACGATTCCCGATGAAAATGATAACACGCTTGTCGTCCGGAAATAAAACACAGGGTACAGCGGTATTGACATTTTCCCTTCCGGAGATTAACAATCCGTTAAAAATGGATTTTAACATCCCATCCGGATACGCCAGGGTAACGCCGGAACAAATTATTAATTCACTTAAAAAGAAATGAAACGGCTCTATATTGTTACAATATTGCTATGCTGGATAATGTTACCCCTATCTTCCCAAAATAAAAAATCAGGCAGTAGCAATAGTTCGATCCAAAAGACGACAAACGCCAAAAATAATACGCAGGCAATAAAAAAAACACAGGAGATACAAATTCCTTCCGGCTTATTCTCTGCACAGGAACTTGAATTTCAGCGAAAAGAGGCTCTTAAAGACGTCGAACTCACATCCCAGCTACTGAAAGAAACAAATGCACATGCAAAAACATCTCTTAACAGACTGAACCTGTTATCACAACAGTTACTCTCAAGAAAAAAAATCATTTCGATCCTGGGACAGGAAATAGCAGAGATCGACCGGAATATAAAAACGATGAGTCATGATATTGAAATATTAGATAAAGATCTGATCAAAACGAAAGAAAACTACGCCAAATCAATGCAAAGCCAACAACAGGAGCATCGTACGGCACAATACAAGATGCTGCTGATCCTGTCTGCCGAAAACCTGTCACAATCCTATCGACGCATGCGATACCTGCATGAATACTCAGACTGGCAAAAAGAAGAGGCAGACCGCATCGTAAAAAAACAAAACGAAATAGCACGCCGCAAAACCGAACTTGAAAAATCACGTAAGGAGAAACAGGATTTGCTTGCACAGCGCGAAAATGAAAATAAAAAGCTGGAGGAAGAAGAGCAACTACAACAAAAAGAGGTTCGGAAACTTAACAAAAAACAGAAAGATTTGCAACTTCTTTTAGATCAGAAAAGAAAAGAAGCCGGCGCATTAAATAAGCAGATTGAAGATCTCATAGCAGAAGATATCAAGGATTCCGAAAAAAATAAACCGGTAGAACCAGCCGAAACAAAACCTGCGGAAACATCACCCGAAACCGCATCGAAACCGACCGCGGGCTCTCCCTCTGCAAAAAAAGGAAACTATGTCCTGACAGAATCGGAAGTTCATCTGTCTAAGGATTTTGCCGGTAATAAAGGGAAATTACCCTATCCTCTAACCGGTAAATATACCATCGTGTCAACTTTCGGAGAACATCAACATCAGGAATTGTCGCATGTGCGCACAAACAATAATGGCATTGATATACAAACAACCACCGGAGCCGAAGCGCGCGCCATATTCAAAGGCGTTGTCACACGCGTATTTGTAATGCCCGGATTCAACAACAATGTGATTATTCGTCATGGTAATTATTTAACTGTATATAGCAATTTAAGCGAAGTCTATGTCAAAGCCGGAGACGTTGTTTCCACACGGCAATCCATTGGGAAAATATTCACTGATACGGAAAAGGGAAACGAAACAATTCTTCATTTTCAGATATGGCAAGAACGGACAAAACTTAATCCGGCGTCCTGGATAAAATAAGTATTCCTCAATCTCCATGACAATAGCGACATACTTTCTTAACTAATTCATTCCAGTCATCCTTCGAAGGGATAAATTCCCGAAATAAAGTACCTGTCTGCTTCATAAATACGACGACGGAAAACGCCAACATGCAAATATAAGCAATACTGGACGTTACAGCCGCCCCGAAAACGCCATACGCAGGAATCAGAAACAACCCTGCTATAAGCAAAGTCACAAGCCCGAAAACAGAGCAGAACGTACTCCATTTTACTCTTCCGCTACCGATATAATAGTGACTTAATATGCGATTACTACCCAAAGCGACAATGCCCGGCGACAATCCGATAATCACATCGCGTATCCCGGTAAATTCCAAATTCAGCAGATACTTCGTAAAAAACCATTCCGGCACAGAGGCAACTAGGGCCGTAATAACTATAAGCGCGCAGTAAGTCAATTTAAACAACTGTAACGTCACACGTTTCTGCTCTCGTCTGTCTGTTGTTTTTGACACGCTGTTATGCTCGATATGACTGATACTGTTACTGACGTGCCATACGCTTTCCGACATTTTAGTTCCGGAATCAAGTAAACCGACATTTCCATATCCTCCGGAACTATGAATAAGGAAATAGTTTAAGCGTGTAGTAAGTCCTTCAGCCAGATTATCCATACTGCTCCAGAGACCATACAAAAACATCTCCTTTAAAACGTTGGAAAACGGTTTACCGACAGATGCGTTATTCTTTTTGCCCAGATAAGGAAACAATAATACCACACTATATATATACGCTATAACATGAGCTGCAAACAATCCGGCAAGATAACCGGCAACAGTCTTATAATCAACGATAAAATACAGGAAAAGCAATAGTAAAAACGTCAGAACCCCCTGGAGAATAAAAACCAGATTAAAACCTTTTACATTATCCTTTCCCAGTAGCATCGACGAATTCGCTGTTACAAGAGATATCAGTACAGCTAAGCCAAAGACGATAACCTCATATCCTTCCGGTAGCATATCAAAAAAAAACGCCGGCATACACGCAACAGCAGAACCGACAAAGGCCCAGATATATGCAGGGTAAAAAACATAACGCAGATTATACCTGTTCATGAAATACACAATCGTATTGCCACAAAGAACACTATTAAAGATAACCGCCAGATTTGCCGAAGCATAAATAACGCCAACCAGTCCCATCCCTTCACGTCCCAGCGTTTTGCTGTTGATAAAAATCAGCAACAGATTCAAAAAGGCCACGAGATAGCGGACTCCTATTATACTCACAATATTCCTAAACACTTACTTCTTATGTTTATGCGTTAATATTCAGTCCATCCAGCAGCATAATATACATATCTATCGCTTCACGTATTTCGGACGGACGTATATATTCGTCAGCGCTATGTGAACGCGCCGAATCGCCGGGTCCGATTTTGACTGATGCAAACGGCATCAGCGCCTGATCGCTCAGCGTAGGAGATCCGAACGGTTGTCTGCCAAGCATTACGGCACGTCGGACAAACGGATGGGAGATATCCGTGCGTGAAGAATTAAGGCGCGTACTTCGTGGTACAACTTCACACCGGACATGTTCTTTTATTTGCTTTAACAGTTCTTCGTTCGAATAGAATTCATTACTGCGAATATCCACGACAAAAGTACACCGGTCCGGAATCACATTATGTTGCGTACCGGCTTGTATCTGCGTCACGCTCATCTTCACCGGCCCCAACAAATCGCTCTGTTCCGGAAATTGGAACAGATTAAACCATTCCACATCCCGAATAGCAAGAGATATGGCATTAATACCTTCATCTCGGGCCGCATGTCCGGCCTTTCCGATAACCGTACAATCAAGCGCCATAAGGCCTTTTTCCGCAACTGCCGGCTGCATTCCGGTCGGCTCGCCGACTACGGCAAAAGATATTTCAGGAAGAACAGGCAATATGCTTTCGACGCCATTCTTGCCTGAAATCTCTTCTTCCGCCGAGGCCAAAAATACCAGATTATAAGATTGTTCTCTTTTTGACAAGACAGTAAAGACTTCATACAGGGAAACAACAGAAGCGCCGGCGTCATTACCGCCCAATCCATAAATCACATCATCTTCCGAATCATCCGGGATAAAGGCGTCTTTCGTCCAACCGCCGGCCGGACGCACCGTATCTATATGGGAATTCAGCAATAGAGTAGGTTTTTCCGGTTTTATTTCCGTGGATATCCACAAGTTATTATGCTGACGATTGACCCTGTATCCGGCGTTCGTCCAGTGCGTCTGTAAAAAATCCGAAACTTCTTTTTCTTCACGGCTGAAAGACGGAATGGAAATCATTCCTTTTAGCAAATCGATCGCATCGTAAAATTGTTCCACTATATTTAAATTTTGTGATTCATATTTGTTTTTTTACGCCTCCCTCCGCTACTTAACCACTCGCCGCCTGATCAGTCAGTTTACTCAATGCATATTGTTTATCTGCTTCCATTTGTTCTTTAAGTTTATCGAGCGAATCAAACTTCACATCTTCCCGGATAAAATCAACAAATTCGACAATTATGGGTTCATCATATATATTTCCCGAAAAATCAAATATATTGACTTCAATACTTAAAGAATCATCAGATGCGATCGTTGGCCGGGAACCGATATACAACATCCCTTTATATTTTTTACCGTCGACGACGATCCATACTGCATAAGAACCGTTTCGCGGAACAACTTTAAACTTTTCATCAACAGCTATATTAGCAGTAGGAAAACCCATCAGACGTCCCACTTGACGTCCGCCAACAACATGTCCTTTAAGACGATAGTTATAACCCAGTAAATATGATGCGGTCGCCATATCTCCGTTTTCGATAAGGCAGCGTATCGTCGATGAACTGACGGCCATCCATTCATCGCTATACGAAGAAGCTTTGATAACTTCCATACCACGCTCCCTGCCATAAATGACATATTGTTCAAACCCTTCGGCACGCTGATATCCAAAGCGATGATCATATCCGATAAGCAATGTTCCAACGCGCCATCGGCAGGAAAGAATATCCGTTATAAACTCCCGGGCCGTAAGAGCGGCAAGCTCCGGCGTAAAATCCATAACTATAATATAATCAATATCCGTTTTTGACAACAGATCGATTTTCTCGTCAAATGAGTTCAGTAATTTTGGCTGATAATCCGAATGAAGAACAACTCTCGGATGTTCCGGAAATGTGATCACTGCAGAAGGGAGATTTCGTTCCTTTGCCGGATTCCGCATTTCCTGAAGCAAAAAACGATGACCGGAATGAACCCCGTCAAAAAAACCAATCGTAGCAACAACCGCTTCTTCTTTCCAATCATGTATATCATAGATGATCTCCATCCGCGTCACCTTATATCTTTATAAACTTCATAAGTTTAATAAACAACTTGTTGGCGGAAGACACATAACGTTCATATTTTAAAGGCTTTATTTTCAATACATGTTCCATTTCCTTATCTTCAATATTCAAGAGATCAAGTATTTGTTGATAATTAGCCGGTTTTTCCCACATCTTGTCCGATTCATACATAGACAGGGCTTTTTCCCGCGTTATTTCATCCCGGCGTACCATCGTACTGTACTGGCATATCCTGCGTTCATACCCGTATATATGATACCGCACATAATTGGTAAACGATTCGACTATACAGTCAAAATGTTTCGAATACTCACGTGATGTATCTTCTTCCCATCCCAGTTCACGCGATATAATATCACCCATTTCTTTATCTGAGGGATTTTTTATATAAAATAAGGGGCAAACTTCTTTTGCATACTTACCGGTAAGTTTGCCGAATGAAAGCCGGAAAAAATTCATCTTAGGATAAATAAGAAAATCGTTCAATTCCTTTTTTGTGATACTTCCTGCCTCTTTCATTATATATTTAAAACGACCGATATCCTGTGTCGTATCGGGAAGAAACGAATCTTCTTCGAGGGGAGATGTTCCCAACAGTATCATTGGTATTTTATAATCGCTCGCAACTTTAAAAATGCTTGCCTTAATAGCAATACCGCATGCGCCGCAAATATCTCCGGAACGAAGAAGCATATCTCTGTATATCTTCCTGAGAATCTCATCATCAGGCTTACAAACAATATGTTTTACCCCCATTTGTTTTACGGCGCGATTCATATTATCAACAGCTAATCGGCTCGCAAATCCGTTATCATAAGTCATTGTCATCACCTTAAGTTTATAAACCTTTACCGCCAAATAAAGAATATACATGCTATCCTTTCCTCCGCTCAAAGGAACCAAAGCATCATAGTCCCCCCTTTTTTTAGCTTTCAACGACTCCAGGATATATATTAACTTATCTTCTCCATAAGGTTCGAACACGTGACGGGAAGAACACATCGAACATGTCCCGTTTTCATCAAAAGATAAACCGGGATATGCATCCGTAAGAATACATCTATTACATACTTTCATATCTGCATACATTTATCCATTACAAAATATTAACGCATATTCTGTATTAAAATTGTTCGCACATTCAAGTTACAAATGCAACTTTTATATTTTGCAAAAGTCGTAAAAATTTTTCATTCGGCAATAAAAGTCTCAATTTTTTCTTGGTCTGTTCTGAAGTTTGTTTTCTTTCGATTTAACATGTTTATTATCAACTGTTTTGCGATATATTTTGGGTAGTGTCATAAATTATCGGAATAAATTATTTCCATATGTTCCCGTTTTGTAATAATATTTTTCGATGTATATCCCAATCACATGATCGTGGATCTGTTCATTTTTTGAAAAACAGATCGTTTTCCTGTTCAATCGTTTTAGATGTGTTCCGA
>JAIROL010000082.1 GCA_031257565.1 Tannerella sp.
CGCTGTTTTGTCCGTATAGCTGTTGCACATAATATCCGACGGTCGGTTTCACTTCCTTATTGTTGAAATAGATCAGGTCCGGATTCCAGTTTGTATGTCCCTCTTTCGCTAATAAGGGCGCAAATGAAGTCATTTCCACCACATCGCCATTACGTTCCAGGGAAGTAAGGTAAAGCGCTTCACATAAAGCCGTTTCAAGATTATTCGGCCGGCCGGGCAGATGTGCGGCGTATTCGCCTAAATAAACATTTGCAGATCTTGCACGATCGTATTTATCGTAAAAATCCTGGTTGTTCAGGAACCATCCCGGCGTCTGATAATAGTGTTCATCAACCATTTGAAGGTTTAACTTGTCTGAAAGTTTCCAGCCTTCTTCGTAATCGGTTCCTTCACAGAATGGGCCGACTGTTCCGATCACTATTATTTCGGGATGTTTTTCTTTCATCGCGTTGTAGATCATTGTGAAACGTTCTTCGAATGCGTCGGAAATCAAATCTTCATTGCCGACGCCGATGTATTTCAGATTGAAAGGCGCCGGATGTCCTGCCTCGGCGCGCATTTTTCCGTAAGGGGTATGACTATCGCCGTTAGCATATTCCACCAGGTCAAAAACTTCCTGTATGTAGTTCTCCATTTCGCACACAGGTATGCCTTCTTGTCCCTCTTTTCGTGCGTTCTGGCAACATACGGCGGCTGGTAATACAGGAATGGGTTCTGCTCCGATATCTTCGCAAAACCGGAAATATTCAAAATAACCAAGCCCCATGCTTTGGTGGTATCGCCAGATGTTTGGCTGAGGTTTGCGCGCCTCAAGCGGACCAATTGTGTTTTTCCAGCGATACATATTGTCTAATCCGTCGCCATGCGCAACACATCCGCCGGGGAAACGAACAAAACGCGGATGAAGGTCTGCGATTGTTTGTGCAAGATCCGCCCGCAAACCGTTCGTGCGGTTTTTGAATGTCTTTTGCGGGAAGAGGGAAATCATATCCATCGCGATGCTTCCGGTTTGAAGCGGCGATATTTCCAGGCGCGCGCTATCCGCACTGTTTGATACTTTCAGCGTGGTATTGTATTTTTTCCAGTTGTTATCGTTCAGTGAAATTATTTTTTCGGCCAATATAGCATTTCCTTTTCCGATAAGTTTGACTGCTATTTTACCTTTTTTTCCGTCTACGGATTTTGCAAACATAGAGAAGTCGTATGATTCTGCGGCGTTCAATGCAATACCGTCATATCCCTCATTGGACAATCCGGCTCCTATGGATGAGGTCTTTAAGATAATATAGTGTCGATTATTGGGATGGATGGGATGAAGGGAATCAATTTCATAAGTTGCGTTACCGGCGATACTCCACGCTTTAAAACTATTCCACAAACTGTCGCGTCCGGCAACATCATCAGGAGTGTATTCAAAACCACGGTTTTGTACGAGTTCGGCATATAATCCACCGTCGGCGGCATAGCTGATATCTTCGAAAAAAACGCCTATTAACTTGTCGCTTATGGGTTTACCTGTTGCGCCTTCTATCGTGAGAGTAGCGTTTACAGGCTCATTGGAAGGCATCTCTATAGAGATGCGTTCATCCAGTTTCTTTTGTCTTTCGGCTTTTGTGCGGGCCTCCCAAATCAGCGCGTCGACTGTGGCGCGCGAGGTCTTGACAACCGTACCGTGGCTCGCCGGTTCTACCATCGACAATTTATCCGTAACATTTTCCCATGTGATAAAATCGTTTGTGCGTAATGCTTCATATTTCTTTTCGCGATACGCGTCCATGTAAATGATAAAGCTGCCATCCGGTAATTGAGCCGTAGCAGGACCTTCAACCCAGCTTTTAGTGAAAGGTTCTCCGCTTATGGGCGTATAAGGGCCTTCCGCATTTTTACCGGTCGCCGCCAGCAATGTTTTTTGCGGAGTCGGGAGTTCTCTTTCATCTTTGTAAATCATATAGTACGTATCATCAATCTTTCGTACGGTAGCATCAATTACATTATGGCCCGGATCGAAAAACAGTTTGGCCGGCGCAAATGTTTTGAAATCTTTCGTTGTTGTGTAATACATCCGGTGGTCGTATTTCGTACCTTCTTCAACAACCCATTCGCCGTCGACTTTTATTGTGCTTGCCCAGAATATAACAAATTGCTGTTTTTCTTCGTCGTAAATCATTTCCGGCGCCCAGCAGTTGCGCGCTTCCGCCAGTTCCGACATTACAGGAATATACGATTGGCGCCCCCAATGGATAAGATCTTTGGATGCGGCATATCCGATTTTATCCGATTCCCAGTTGATTGTCCAGATACAGCGCCATATTCCGTCGGGCCCTTGCAAAATGAACGGATCGCGCATCTTCTTTTCTGTTCCCCAATTTCCGTAGTCGCACTTTAGAAAACTATGTTCCGGTCCAATTGCGGTCCATTTGTAGCCGTCTTCGCTATATGCGAAATGGAGACCGTTTTTATTACTGTTCTTGTTGGTAAAATACGAAAACAGATATACTTCCTGTGCCATAACCGGAAATGACAAAGAAAATAACGCATAAAGTGCAAGAAGTCTTTTTGCAACGTTGATATTCAATAATAAATTTTTAGCTTTGGGTACCATATTTCTACTTGTTTGGGTTTATTATTATACAGTTTACGGAATAATTACCGATAGCGTAACACATTGTGTTTTCATGTGTATAGATAAGTGTAATAATGACGCTTATCTATGCAAAGGTAAGCGATCTTTTTAATTTATACAAATTCAGACTTCCTGACCAGCAATTCGGCAATTAAAAAAGAATCCATAAATTATTCGCACCTGTCCATAAAAAGATAAAGCAATCCTGTTCATGTGTTATCACACGAATGTGGATTTATCTTTTTTAACATGTTT
>JAIROL010000220.1 GCA_031257565.1 Tannerella sp.
ATAAAATCCCAGGTTTTTCATTATTTCTACTTTCTTTTTTGCTAACGGCAAATGATTTAAAATGCGGTTTTTGTTACGCATGATAATATTAACGCTTGATGAAAAACCTGTTTGTGAAGTACTGTCAGATTCAATTTTTTGTCCCTGTATATTTTGTATTTTTTTCCCCATATGTAATTCTCGTTGTGTACTTATAAATTTGATCTTTTTCATAGTGCATACGGTTTTAAAATAGTTAATGATGTAAAACGATCTCCGCACAAAATTACAGAATCGGGATCGGGAAGTCAACCCTATAAATAGGGTGTTTTTGATGTTTTTTCAGGTCAAATGCTTCTGTTTTATTATCAGTCGATTTTTCTTTTATCGTCAAACAAACTCCTCTACACTCATTCCGTAACGGCTATGAGCAATCCAACCAAAAATATGGCAAGCCATAACGGTATTTTTTGCCTCGAAATCAGCTGTAGTTACATAAACAAAAGCGCCGGATATAACTGCGATCCGGACAATCCATTACCCTCTCCAATACTCGTTATCCCAGTATTTTTTTTCTCCGGGATGACTGGCGTCAAAAGCTTCTTCCAGTATTTTGTCGCTAACCGGAACATTCTTTTTCGCAGCTATACGGTAAGACAAATCTAAAACAGATTCCAGATCGGCAAGACTAAAGTCCACGGAACGATCGGTCAGATACGCTATCATATGCTCCGATATCTGATGATTTTTAC
This sequence comes from Tannerella sp., assembly GCA_031257565.1. Taxonomy (GTDB): domain Bacteria; phylum Bacteroidota; class Bacteroidia; order Bacteroidales; family Tannerellaceae; genus Tannerella. The sequence goes on from JAIROL010000220.1 coordinate 732, forward strand.
GCTTATCAAGTACCATTCGCAAATAACGGTCTCTGTCTTTTTTATCAGGCAGTCCGATCCGTATTTTCCGGCTAAACCGACGAACCAGCGAGGCGTCAATAATTTCACTCCCCCAATTGCTCTCTTCAATTTCCGAATTTGTAGCGGCCAGAATAAATACCGGATGTTTAAAATCGACAGGGACGCTTTCCATTTCGGCAAGCAATATTTTCAGCGCCATTTTTTCATAATCTCCTGCGATTGATTTCTTCCCTGATTTTCCAATAGCTTCTATTTCATCAATAAATATGATTGCCGGAGTATACCGTTGCGCCCGGTTAAATAACTCCCGGATTGCATTCGACCCGTTATTTTGACAACTGGCCACAAGAGCGTTTGCCGACGCCGGAATAAAGGTTGCATCGGATTCGCCGGCCATCGCTTTGGCCAGTAGGGTTTTTCCCGTTCCGGGAGGACCATACAGCAGGACTCCTTTGGGCGGCTTAAGGCCTAAGGCCGCAAATTTTCTAGGATTTTTCAGGTACTCAATGAAAAGGGATAATTCTTCTTTTGCTTCGCTTACCCCGACGACGTCGTCAAATCTTACATCCGGTTTTTCGATTTCATCTAAAATCATATTGTGATCTGCTGCCTGTATGGCTCTACGAATACCGAACTCCCTCAAATGTATAATCGCTTGTTTGTTTTTTGAAGAGAAGGCGATCGAGGTCTCAAAAAACAGCGTTTTGTGTTGTGCCGCAAAACTCGTAGCGATACTTTGGCGATGAGTTTGTCTTATGATCGTTGCAATTTCCGATGCAAACAGATCCGTATTTTCTTCCGGTAAAACCAGTATATCTCTGGCTCCCGCACGTATAAATGCCGATAACAATTCATGATTCGCAGGGATAGTACCGGGTATCAATAAATAGACTGGCATATCCGGAACCCTTTTCCTTAACAGGTTAAAAAAATTACGCGTTTTATGTAATGGTATATCCGGTATGGGGGTATTGTCTATTCCTGAAAACACAAAAGCAATATCCCGCTCTGCCGTGATTCTCAAAGCTTCATAAACATCGATAGTCTGATGTATGGTTATATCCGGCAATGCTTTTTTAAGCGCTTCGCCCGACAAAGCGTTTCCGAACAAAAGTATTTCCGGTCTCGCCGGATCTTCAAATAAATGTTTTACGGTAAGCGGTAAATCATCAATTGATATACTGAAGCGTATTGATTCAATTTTTTTTAAAGAAGTCTCAGAATGATTATCTGAAAAACCGAGCAATTTGAATATTTCGTTTTTAAAAAATAATCCGGTTTGCGCCTTTAGTATACGCGCGTCAGTCCACCCTCCTTCCGAAAGAAGTATTGCCGTGGAAAGAAGAGGGTCCGTATCTACCTTTATCCGGTATCTTTTCTCAAATAGAGCGCATGAACGGAAAAATTCTCCTTCGCTTATTTTCTCAAGGTCGCACGCCTGAAGATGATTGAACAGGATCAGATAACCGGTAGCCAGACGGGAACAAATCGTAGGCGGAAAAAAAGGAAGCCCGGTTTGAGGATCTACATCTCTCTCTAATGCATTTAAAATCGTTTTTCGTGAAAACCCGGCGGCCGTTTTTTTCGGCTCGCCCTCATAAAGCTGTTTGCCGGCATTCGTAGTAAAAATGATGATCGTATCTTTGAACGAAATGGTCTTATCCAGAAAATCGTCATACAATATTCCTGCGTCCAATATCTGCAGAAATAATTGTATGGTATTTAAGTGCGCTTTCTCTATTTCGTCGAACAGCAAGATGCTATACGGGTTATCGCGAACAAAACCGGTCAACAGGCCCGGTCGGGCGTCTTTGTAACTTGGCGCAAAACCAATGAGATTTGAATGGGCCTGATGATCGGCAAAGCTGCTCATGTCAAAACGTTTGAACGGAATAGAAAGTCTTCCGGCAGCTTGTTCGGCAAGAAAGGTCTTCCCTACGCCCGGAGGTCCTGCAAATACAAATATGGCACGGGGTTGCAGTCGTCCGTCATCGGCTTCGGCTAAAATTTCAGCGCTGAAAAGACCTTCGGCAAAGGCATGTACCGCATGATCCTGACCAAATACCTTATTCAACAAAGTATGCCTCGTCTCCCGGATACGTTCGGAAAAAAGCGTAAGGAACTTCACTCCTTCTCCTTTTTTTATTGCTTCGGACGCCTCGTTCAGTTTCGGTATCGGGCTGTTTTTGTCCAAAGCAAAAGCGGATGTGATCAATGGGGTCGGTTCTCTTAGCAAGACTGTCAGCACATCGGCTGCAGAAAGCGCATCTTTATTTGTCCTGCCGGCAGCTTTAGTCAATAATTCAGCAATGAGGGTTTCCCCGTCTCCCGGCGGTTTTTCATCAAACAATAGCTTGCGTAGTTTTTCCCTCCCGTTTTCCGGTTCAATACCGGCCTGATGAAAATTTTGTGCGACCGTTTGTATGTCTTCCTCTATTTGAAAACTGTTTCCGGATGCTGAAGAAATTTGACCGGCCGTCATTCCGGGTAATTTCAATAACCCCAGGAATAGATGTTCAGGATGCATCTCTTTCATACCGGAAACAAAGGTCTCAACCCGGGCGTATGTCATCACAAAGTGCATTGTTTGGCTTAAATTCATAAGATCTTTTTTACATTTCACAAAAATAGCTTCTGTTTTTATATTAAAATACCCCATTTACAGGTATTTCGGTTATGGGATAAGATCTTCCCATATCAATCCCATTTGCATCGCTTTCCTTAACACATTAATCGTACCTTCGCCGCCAAATTTCTGAATCAATAACTTGCGCTTCGTTATAATTGTACTATGCGCAAGATATAATTTGTCCGCAATCTCTTCGTTTGTTAAACCCTCGGCAAGCTGTCTCAATAACTTCTGCTCCCCTACTGTCGCCCAGAAAAAAGGTTCTTTTATTTCTTTACGAAGCAGCAGCGCGCTTTTCCTGCATAAATAAATATTCCCGTCCATCACGCTATCTATTGCGTTTATGACCTCATACAAAGGAGATGTTTTCAATACATATCCGGAAACGCCGATATCCAACATCCGGCGTACAACAGTCCAGTTATTGTAGCCCGTGAGTACTACTATTTTTATATGCGGATAGTTCTGTTTTACATCTTCACAGAAATCGATCCCATTATAAAAGCCTCCCTTGTCATCTTTTTTCTTGTGCAGAGGAAAAATCCGGTCCCCTTTAACCAGATAACTGAGTTCGGTTAACAATACATCCGGTTGTTGTTTTTGCAATGCGCTCCGGCAATCGGCCAATGTCTCCGAAATACCGGATACAATTGCTATTTCCGATCTATCAATTAAGGAATAAATTCCATCAACCAGCATTTTATGATGATCGACAATATGTACTTTTATCATATTCGTTGCTCTATTTCTATGTTTATTTCAACGCCCTTTGATGATGAGTGAATTTTCATTTTCCCTTTATTAGCGATTGCCGCTTGCGCAATATTTCCTAATCCGGTACCTATAGTAACGGTTTCCGGGTCGAAACCTTTGCCATCATCGTATACTGTGACGGAAATAAAACCATCCTCAGCTATTACCTGAACGAATATATTGGAGGCGCAAGCATATTTCATGGCATTATTTACCAGTTCACAAACAGAACGGTAAAGGATGATCTTCAGTTTTTTTTCTATCTCGTTCTCTATTCCGAAACTCTCAAAATATACATTGGAAAGAGAATCGCAATAGTTTTTTACGGCCACAATCAATCCATCGGATAAAAGAATATTCAACGAAGTATTTTCATCATCCGGTTGGTCCTCCATCCACGCATCATTCACTTCTAACCCTTTTGTAAAACGAACAACATCCGCCTCATTTTCTATGTAATAAGAGCTTATCCCGTTAAGGCTTAAGATAGCTGCCGGAGGAACGTCTTTCAACAGTTCGTTCTTTGAAAGACGGACAGAAAATCGTTTCTTTTCAGTATTATTATCTAATGATTCTCTTTTCATGCGTACATTTTTTATTTTTTAACATTTTGGTAACATGGAACTCACAGCATGTTCATAACTCTTTGGCGCAAGCCGTTTTTTTAACGCTTCGCTAAAAGACCGTTGGTTGCATGTTCGTTTCATGTGTACATTTTTTATTTTTTAACATTTTGGTAACATAGAACTCACAGCATGTTCATAACTCTTTGGCGCAAGCCGTTTTTTTAACGCTTCGCTAAAAGACCGTTGGTTGCATGTTCGTTTCATGCGTACATTATTTATTTAACGTTAAATGCAAAGATATTAAATCAATCTGTTTTTTCAAAGATAAATGACTGTTTTTATTACTATCAACCCCATTCCATGTCGCAGGTAGATGGAAACATGTCGTTCAGTAACAAAAACAGATGGAGTTGTTTTGTTTTCCTCCCGGCTTGTATTACCTTCTATATAAGAAATCTATTTCTTATTTTGTTTTTTCATTATTCAACGAATAATGCTAACTTTGCAGAAACAGATATTGCATTATGGAAGACAAAGTAATTGAAATAGCACGGTTTATGCAAACCACAGAAGCGGAAATGCTGGCGAACCTGCTCAAGTCGGAAGGAATAGAATGTTATGTCCGCGACGGTATCAGCAGCCGCGTGTTATTCGGCAGAGCAGATATCGGTGGAGCAAAAGTAGAATTGCTGGAAAAAGACGTACAACGTGCATCGGAAATCATGAAAGACTATGGTTATGATTTTTCAGAAGAACTTCCAGGCAGGATCGTATCCGAGAATACGGAAAAAGACAATGCCGAGTATGAAAAAAATAAATCCAGGCTGTCAAAAATGATGACCATTATATTGGTCCTTTTAGTCGTACTGCTTGGCGTCATCATTTTACTAAACAAATACTATAACGGACAACCTTAATATAAAAGGACTCAAGATGGCGCGTCGCAAAATAACCAATAGTCAAGTCGTATGCATTATATTGTTAAAATAACGGCGTCTAAAATCTCAGACGCCGTTATCTCCGTTAAAGTCAGGCGTACAATCAACTATTCATCTTTTTGCGTTTCTGCATATTCTTTCAGCAGTTTATCCTGAACATCTGCCGGAACAAGTTCATAAGAAGAAAACCTCATTGTAAATGATGCGCGTCCGCCGGAAATAGAACTCAGCGAAGTCGAGTAGCTCGACATCTCTTTCAAAGGAACCTTTACCATTATCTTTTCGTACCCCTTTTCACTGTTCATTCCCATTATAATTGCGCGACGTCCCTGTAAGTCGCCCATCACATCGCCCATAAAGTCTGCCGGGACAAGAATTTCCACATCATAGATAGGCTCCAGAATTTTCGGGCCGGCCTCTTTAAATGCCGTGCTGAAAGCATTACGTCCGGCAAGCATAAACGATATTTCATTACTGTCTACCGGATGCATTTTCCCGTCGTATACACATACGCGCACATCACGGGCATACGAACCGGTAAGAGGTCCCTGCTCCATACGCGCCATGATTCCTTTGAGAATAGCCGGCATGAAACGGGCGTCAATTGAGCCTCCGACAATACAACTGACAAAAACAAGTTTCCCGCCCCAGTCCAGATCTATTACCTGAGTATCGCGTACGCTCATTTTGAACTCCTGTCCTCCGAAGCGATACAGCGTCGGGGCCGGCATTCCTTCATAATAGGGTTCTATAATAAGATGTACTTCGCCGAATTGGCCGGCGCCTCCTGATTGTTTCTTATGGCGATAGTCCGCACGCGCGGTCTTTGTGATCGTTTCACGATAAGGAATTTTTGTTTCTACAAACTCTATCGGAAGCTTATCGTTATTCTCTATGCGCCATTTCAGCGTACGTAAATGAAATTCTCCCTGGCCGGAAACAATTGTCTGTTTCAACTCTTTTGATTGCTCGATCAACCATGTAGGATCTTCTTCATGCATACGATTCAAAATCTCGCTTAACTTCTCTGCATCCGATTCATTTACGGATTTTATCGCACGACGATATTTCGGTTCCGGATAACGGATAAAATCAAATCTGTAATCACATCCCTTTCCGTTAAGCGTATTTCCTAACCTTACATCTTTCAGTTTAACCGTAGCGCCAATATCTCCGGCCACCATTTCCGGCACCTCCGTGCGAGTTTGTCCATCTACCACAAACAATTGCGCAATCCGTTCTTTTGATCCGCGATCCGCATTCAGCAGATCATCTCCGGCTTTAATCTTCCCGGATAATACTTTGAAATAAGACACCTGCCCGATATGAGGCTCGATCGTAGTCTTAAAGAAAAACAAACTGGCAGGCCCATCCGAATCCGGCGTCACCTCTTTTCCTTCCGTAGTAACAAGGCGAGGCATCTTGTCGGTACATGGAACCACATTCCCTAAGAATTCAAGCGTACGACGCACGCACATGTCACGTTCGGCACATACGCAGAACACAGGAAACATGCCGCGCGTAACAAGACCGGCACGAATACCGGCACGCATCTCATCTTCAGTAAGCGTACCCTGATCAAAAAACTTTTCCATCAGCGAATCATCATGCTCAGCCGCAGCTTCTATCAACCGGCGATGTAATTCCGACGCTTTTTCCATTTCTTCTTCCGGTATATCAAGCGCTTCAGGAACGCCCCCTTCTGGCTTCCAGCGGTACATCTTCATTTTAAGCACATCGACCACTGCATTAAAAGAATGACCGCATGTAGCCGGATATTGTATTTGTATGACTTTATTTCCGTAATTTTCTTTCAGTTGCGATACCGAAGTATCGTAATCAGCCTTGTCATTATCAAGATAATTTATGATAAAAATCACAGGCTTATGAAACTGTTCCGTATAACGGAACTGATTAATTGTGCCTACCTCCACACCGTATTGCGCATTAATAACCATCAGCGCAGTATCGGTGACATTAAGGGCGGAAACTGCTCCGCCGATAAAATCGTCCGAGCCCGGACTGTCTATAAAATTCAACTTTGTTCCATTCCATTCTACGCTAAAAACAGTAGAGAAAACGGAGTATCCATACTCTTTCTCCACCGGAAAATAATCGCAAACCGTAGTTCCGTTTTTTACTGATCCACGACGTTTTATAACACCACCCTCGTAAAGCATAGCTTCTGCAAGGGTGGTTTTCCCGGCGCCGGAACTTCCCAGAATTGAGACGTTCTTGATTTCACTTGTCTGATAAACTTTCATGATAATGTAAAAATTTAATTATTAATAATTGTACATAGTGTTTAAAAATAAATTTTTCGCAAAGTAGTAATAATTCACGAGAAACAATTCCTCTATTTACCTGTTTATAAACTATGTTTTTAAGCAGGTAAAAAAAACAGCCAAAATGAATATCAACTAAACGCTTATTTTTGCTATCTTCGCCACAGATAATAACAATATGTCATTATATAACCAAACATACATCTATATTTCCTCGTTAAAACGTTACATTATGAAAGTAACAAGCGTATTTTTTTGTCATTTTGTTTCTTTTTTAATTGAAAGACCTATGTTACACATATTTAAATAAAACATTTAACATGAAAACGGAGTTAATATTAGCCTCGCTGGAGGCAAAACATCCCGGAGAGAAAGAGTATATGCAGGCTGTTAGAGAAGTTCTGCTAAGTATAGAAGAAGTATACAATGAGCATCCGGAATTCGAAAAAGCCAAAATCATCGAACGGCTTGTTGAACCGGATCGCATCATTACGTTTCGCGTACCTTGGGTTGACGATAGAGGCGAAGTGCATGTCAATCTCGGCTATCGCGTACAGTTTAATAATGCTATCGGGCCATACAAAGGAGGGTTGCGTTTCCATGCGTCCGTAAACCAGTCCATCCTGAAGTTTCTGGGATTTGAACAGGTTTTTAAAAACGCGCTGACTACGCTTCCTATGGGTGGAGGTAAAGGAGGGTCGGATTTCTCGATACGCGGAAGAAGCGACGCCGAGATTATGCGTTTCTGCCAGGCCTTCATGACCGAACTCTGGCATAATATCGGCCCCGACACAGACGTCCCTGCCGGCGACATCGGCGTCGGGGGACGCGAAATCGGCTACCTCTACGGAATGTATAAAAAACTCGCACGCGAAAATACCGGAACCATTACCGGTAAAGGGCTTGAGCACGGAGGTTCTATTTTAAGGCCCGAAGCTACCGGATTCGGAGGTCTATATTTCGTTCACCAGATGTTGAACGAACACGGCATCAATATAAAAGACAAAACAATTGCATTATCCGGCTTTGGCAATGTAGCTTGGGGAGCTGCGATAAAAGCTGCGGAATTAGGCGCAAAAGTTGTAACTATCTCCGGGCCGGATGGTTACGTATACGATCCCGAAGGTATTTCCGGAGACAAAATAAGCTACATGCTGGAACTTCGCGCTTCGGGAGAAGATATCGTCGCTCCTTATGCAAATGAATTCGGCTGTGCGACATTCTTTCCGGATAAACGTCCGTGGGAGCAAAAAGTGGACATAGCCCTGCCATGCGCCACACAAAACGAACTCAATGAATCGGACGCAAAAATATTAATAGAAAACGGAACAAAATGTGTGGCGGAAATTTCAAATATGGGATGTACGGCTGAAGCTGTGGACTTATTCATTCATAATAAAGTTCTGTTTGCACCGGGCAAGGCCGTTAACGCAGGCGGCGTTGCGACGTCAGGACTCGAAATGACGCAAAATGCAATGCACATATCATGGACGCCCGACGAAGTCGACCGCAAACTACGCCGGATAATGAACGACATTCATCGTCAATGCGTGGATCATGGACGTGAAGGCGATTACGTAAATTACGTGAAAGGCGCTAACATTGCCGGTTTTATGAAAGTGGCCAAAGCGATGATCGCTCAGGGAATTGTATGATATTCTGTAAAAAATGACACGGCGGAAGCGGTTTCGGCAATATTGTAGAAATCGCTTCTGTTTTTAGTTCAGCGAGCGTCCGCCATGCGACGAGGCGGAAGCCTTTCGCGGATTGAACGGGAGCATTTGACTGCGTCGGTTTTCGATTCAAACGATATTTTTGCAGCGACATGCGTTTATATTACTAATAGAAACTTTTATCCATTACTAATAGAAAGAAGTTTTCACCGGCAATAGAAAAAATCGTATATTTGCCATGTAATTTTAGAAATATAGATTATGATACAACAGTCTGTTTTACAAAAAGTCGTCAATATTCAGCAGGGGAAAATCCTGCGTTCGGGAACGGGCATGGAGCGTGAACTTTTACCCGGATTGCCTGCATTGCAATCGCACGCGCTGATAGTTTCAGGAATTAGGCGTTGCGGGAAAAGTACGCTGACAAGGCAATTGCTTGAACGCGACACGAGCGCAACATTTTTTCTCGGCTTTGACGACCCGCGTCTTTACAGTTTTGAACTTCCGGACTTCGAGATTTTAGACAGTATCATCGAAAGCGCACAAAGCGAAACATTATATTTCGATGAAATACAGGTCGTCGAAGGATGGGAACTTTACGTCAGGCAAAAACTTGACGAAGGATTCCGCGTGGTTGTTACAGGATCGAATGCTTCGTTGCTGAGCCGCGAACTCGGCACAAAACTCACAGGTAGACACATTACAAAGGAACTTTTCCCGTTTTCGTACCGCGAATTTCTGGCGTTCAAAAAATTGGAAAGCGGCGAAAAGTCACTGCATAAATACATGGAAACAGGCGGTTTCCCGGAAATGTTGAAAACCAACAATACGGACATTCTGTCGGAACTTTTCGCCGATATTCTCAACCGCGATATTATTGTCAGGCACGGCATTCGCGATGGACGCACGTTGAAAAATCTGGCGGTTTATCTGGCTTCGAATGTCGGTAATTCGGTAACGGCAAATAAATTGCAGCAACCGCTGGGGATAAAAACGGCAACTACCGTTTTAGACTATCTCTCGTTTTTGGAAGATGCCTGTCTGGTTAATTTCCTCCCAAAATTCAGTTATTCATACAAGGCACAGCTGATTAGCCCGCGGAAAATTTATGTGATAGACCCGGGAATAATAAAAATTGCTTCCACTTCATTTACAGATGATAAAGGGCATTTGCTCGAAAATCTGACTTACTGGGAACTTCGCCGGCAGGGGAAAGAGTTGTATTATTTTAATGAAAACGGAGCGGAATGTGATTTTGTAGTGATGAAAAACGAAAAAATTGAGCAGGTCATACAGGTTTGTTACGAGCTATCGCTCGAAAATCGCGAGCGGGAAATGCGCGGCTTACGCGCTGCGATGCAGTTTTTCAATACCGATAATGGATTAATCATCACATATAACCGGCACGATACATACATGCAGGACGGTAAAAAAATCAACGTTGTACCTGCGTGGGAGTTTCTTCAATCGAGAACTGAGAATTGAAAATTATACTTCATGCGGTATAGTTTTGCGTCTGGAGACAACTGAAAAAATTTTGTCCTTTGAAATTTAATTCGTTCCTTTGTTCATGCGTAAGTTATATTTTTTATGTTTGATTTTGAACTTTCAGAAATAAATAAATTATTGGAAGATATTGATTTATAATAATTTTACGGATGAATAAAGAACGAATTCTATTGGGAATAGATCCGGGTACAATTATTATGGGATATGGCGTTTTGTCCGTTAAAGCGAATAAACCGCGTCTGGAGGCGATGGGTGTTCTTAAGTTGAATAAATTTGAAAATCATTACCTTCGTCTTCGATACATCTTTGACCGTGTCATACAGTTGATAGATTCGTATCATCCGGATGAGCTTGCGATAGAAGCTCCTTTTTTCGGGAAAAATGTACAGAGTATGTTAAAACTCGGACGCGCCCAGGGGGTAGCCATAGCTGCCGCCCTTCATCGGGATATCCCTATATGTGAATATGCTCCGCTTAAAATTAAAATGGCAATAACAGGAAACGGACAGGCTTCAAAAGAACAGGTTGCCGGTATGTTACAACGGATATTGCATATTCCGGAGGAAAATATGCTTCCCCAGTTAGATGCAACAGATGGCCTTGCGGCTGCTTTTTGTCATTATCTGGAAACAAGCCGTCCGAAAATTGAAAAGTCATATTCAGACTGGAAAGATTTTATGGCTAAGAATCCGTCTAAAGTTCGTAAATGAGCCGGAATAACATGAAACGAACATGCAACCAACGGTCTTTTAGCGAAGCGTTACCCCAACTTGCCGCGCGTCGAGATGTAAATATCTTGTATTCAGATAATTACAATCTTCAGATTTTATTCATGGGGGACTACGGCTTTTTTTATCATTTTCGGATTTGTCTGATTGAAGTTTAAAGTGCGGTATATTCTTGCCTGTTCCTGATTGGGGCGGGTGGCGCCGCGCAAAATCAGGCTGTCCCTGTTTTCAAGCTTTACCCGCTTTTTCCATCAGTGTATCATCCACTACAAAACAACGGACAGCGCCGGAACTTTCTACGGTTTCTTTTTTTACTATGCACACAAATTGCCGGGCAAACCCATGAGTATCTTACGCCAGTCGATTCGTACATCATTCATAATGCGGTAAAATGTATTTTCATCGATTCCGACCTGATATGTATTCAAATGGGCAAAGAGGCTTAATCCGCTCAGACGAACTAAAACCAGACTTTTTAGCTTAATTACCTCAAAGATAACAAATTATATTTAATTTACAACCACTTGCTTTTATTTTTTTTGGCCTCTAAACCTCTTTTTTTAGGCTGGGAAACTTGAGTCAGACTGCTCTTACCGCTCGCAAAGTTGACCTTGTGACCGAACTTGGTTTCGCGACTGCCTTTCACGATGATATCCGTATGAAGTTAACAGATCGAATATAGCTTCTCTTCATTCTCCACCTTCCTTATTTTACTATCCAACTATTTTCACATATTTTTTTCACTATCTATCTGTAACTGTTCAGCCAATAATTAATCCTTATGAGAACCGAATTAGATAAATCACCTGTGGGGAGGTACAG
>JAIROL010000083.1 GCA_031257565.1 Tannerella sp.
TGGGTGGCCGTGCAGTCGGTCATTGCCGAAACGCACTTCTGGGAAATCATCGGCAAGCTGAAGGCCTTAGGCGCCGAAGGGATTCTGATTGTGCCGATAGAGAAAATGATTGGCTAATGTGACTAATTTTTCAATGTGACTAATGTGACTAATTATTTAATGTGACTAATTAAAAAACAAAAACAAAATAAAACAAAATAAAAAAATGAAGATTAACGATAATCCTATTGTCCGGCTATCTCTGCAATTTGCCATTGATGTGATTGATTATTCGGAATTATTGAATGGACACAATAAATTTGTTATATCGAAGCAATTGTTAAGGTCGGGGACGTCTATCGGCGCAAATGTGCGGGAAGCGCAGCATGCTGAAAGCAGGGATGACTTTATCCATAAATTAAAAATTGCTGCAAAAGAAACGGAGGAAACAGAATACTGGTTGTTGCTATGTAAATACGCCCCCACTTATCCAACCAATGACATACTGATAGAAAAATGCAATGAACTGGGAAAATTATTGAATAAAATTATCTCTTCCGCAAGACAAAATAATCCCAAACGTCATTAATGTGACTAATTATTTAATGTGACTAATATGACTAATTGGGCTGACGCCAGCTTATTCAAAATTCAAACCTCAAAATTCAAAATTGATGTGGCGTCAGCCAACCTTAAACTTTAAACCTTTGATTTATGAAAACAAATATAAACTCGAATTTTAGCTGTTTTTTAAGAAAACTGCGTATAGTAATTTACGTACTTCTTTTTCTTGATATCCTGTTGATACTGTATAAGGCATTCCTGCTTATTCACTCGGAATACACCTGTGCGAAAGTTTTCGCGCTGTTTACGAAATGGGAAAACTTACACTTCTTTTTAATAGCCCTGTTTGGGTTGGTTACCCTGTATGTGGCAAGCACGCAATTACGTAAATATATAGATATGGCCTGTATCAATGCGCTCATAGAACTGCGGAAGCAATTAACAACGGGAACAAACCGGAACATACACTTTGCCCTGTCGCCGGAAGACGAAAAAAAAACAATAGCGGAAGAATTAGATGAAAAAAACTCCCGGCAGGGTACGTTAAAAGACACGGGTTTGAAAAACCTCCACGAAATTCCCATGATAGACGTATTTAATTATTTAGGCACAATTGAACTTGGCGCACAAATGGTAATACAAAAATTGATACCCATAGATATATTTTATAACCAGTTTGGATACCGCATCGAAAATATTTTTGAGGAAAACCAACCCATACATAAAACAGTTCAAAAACACATCAATGATAACAGGTCTTATTACAAAGATTTACTTTGGATATACAACCAAATAAAAAATATCACATAAAAACATTAAATTTTTTAACTTATGAATACAAAATTATTATTTACAACGGCCTGTTGTTACTGCCTGCTGGTCGTTTGCGTTTTTACCTCCTGTAGCATTGTTCCAGACACGCCTCCCTATGCCGCTTCTACGAAAACCTGGAAAATCGGCGATCAAGTGTGGAGTGATGCTATACAGGTGCCGGAATGTCATAAAACGAGTTTTCCCCTGTACGAAATGGAGGATTGGGCTAGACAACCGCTTGGAGGACCTATTAGTGATTTATCAACGATACCATGCCGCGCTTATACCGATGGTCAGAATACGTGGTATTATTATAGCCTGCACTTTGTCATAGCTGCCCAACCGTTTCTGTGCCCACATCCATGGCGCGTGCCTGGTCTGCAGGACATAAAATTACTGGCTAATAACGATAAAGACCTGAATATGTCGCCAGAATGGGCGCGAGGAGAATACTGCTGCCCGAACGTAAGGGCAGACGAAATATTAAACGAAGGTCGATACTGGAGCTCATGGATGCATCCATCCACCGATAATGAGGGCGCGGCTGTGAGGTGCAAATGGACAAAATATTGGACTGTCGTCAAGGGTGAGTATGAAGTGCAGTGCCATGTATGGGATGATGAATATGCACAGTGCGGTCTGCAAGTACGATGTGTTAGGGACTAGCCTTGCATCGCACTAGCACCCGTACGCTCCCATCACCGGCGGGGGTGTGCGTACGCGTATCTACGCCGGTACAGGGTTGCGTACTGCAAGCTTGCTTTTTTCTGTTCGGTCGGGGGAAAAATCCTCGACCGAATTATTTTGAGGGGCTTTGTCCGAGATGAGTAGTTAACGGTTAGTGATTAGTTTTTGTCGTTTTACGTTTACGCTTTACTCAGTTGGCAATAGTTATATTTGTATGGAAAGTTGCATTTTCCCATCAAGCCCGGACTCAACAATTTTTTGCAAAGTTGAAATACGGATTTCTTTTACATTATTCTCAATTCTTGAGATATAAGATTTTGTCATGCCTACTTTTTGGGCAAGTTCTTCTTGGGTTAATCCTTTTTTGGTCCTTGCTTGATGCAATAAGACTCCTATTTTGAAACTTTCATAACCAGCCTCAAGTTCATCTCTCTTTTTTGTTCCAATTTTTCCATAATGTTTTTCCTTGAATTGATCAAGCGTCATTATGTTGCTGTTCTGTTTCATATTCTGCTTTTATTTTTCAGGTAAATTTCAGGAATTTTCTCTATTTCTTCGATCAAATTAAAAGTCCAAATGATTTTTGCTTTGACTTTATTTCTGAGTTTTACAAAGAAGTCATTGAAATAATTTTTATAAAATATTATTGTTCTTTGTTTTTTCATGATGCAAAGATATAAAAGTTTCCCCAAACAGCATCCATTCCCAAAATATTTTCTTAATATTTGGAGAAATTAGTTAACTATGAAAAATGTATCGCCCTTTACCAGAGATTAGCAGTTAACGGTTAGTGATTAGTTTTTGTCGTTTTACCCTTACGCTTTACTTTTTCGTCAATCAAAAATCGCAGTGGCGCCAGCCAAATCTGTAAATCCGTAAATGGTCACTCCAACTCATAACTTTTTTTGTATCTTTGCGGGAAAATAGGGGTAATGAAACAATTAAAAATATATCTTGATACTTCCGTAATCAGCTATCTTGACCAGCAAGATGCGCCTGAACGTATGGCAGAGACCCATATCCTTTGGGATAAAATCAAGAATGGCGAGTTTAAAGCGGTAATATCCGATATAACCCTGTCGGAAATTAATGATTGTACGGAAGCAAAGAAAAATATATTATTTGAATATCTTGCTCAAATCAACTATGAACTTATTGAAACCACTGAAGACACCTTGAGAGTCGCAGGGCAGTTTGTCTATTTGGGTATTTTACAGCAAAGGAGTTTTGACGATTGTCAGCACATTGCCGCAGCCATAGTGAGCGAGTGCGATATTATTGTTTCGTGGAATTTTAAGCATATTGTAAATCATAAAACCATGATGGGCGTAAAAGCTATTACCGCATTAGAAGGCTTTAATGATGTTTTAATTTACGCGCCATCCATACTTACAGGAGGAGCACAGGATGATACATAACATTTCCAAACCGCCAATCAGTGAAAATTTCA
>JAIROL010000092.1 GCA_031257565.1 Tannerella sp.
GAGGGAGACGTGCCCACCGAGATGGAGCTTCCCGAAACAAAAGTAGCGCCCCTGGTATACGTGCTGAGCGAGCGGTAATTGCCGATGTCCTGATTGCCCGTAATGCCCCAGCTTGCCCGCAGTTTCAGGTTATTGAAAAACTCCGGGATAAACGGCTCGTTGGAGAGATTCCATCCTCCGGCAAACGATGGGAAATAACCGAATTTATTGTTTGTTCCGAAGCGGGAAGAACCGTCGGCCCGGATCGAAGCCGTCAAAAGATACTTGTCGCCATACGTATAATTGACCCGTCCGAGACAGGAAAGCAAAGCATTCTCCTCTCTGTTACTGCTTAACGACGCGGTAGCAATATCTCCCAAGCCCAGATTATCCGCATGAAGGTTATCCGAAGGGAAATTATTGATAGAACCGGCAAACTGTCTTATATTAAAATATTGGTAAGTAACGCCTCCCAACACGCCGATCAGGTTTTTGGGCGTGATTTGCTTTCTGTAATCCATGGTATATTCACCCAATACGTCCGTTTTCTCTAATGTTGAAACATTGGCCATGCCATTCTGGGCATATCCGCGAATCGTCAAACGCGTATTGTAAATATCCCGGCGCAGGTTTTGCAAATCTGCGCCCAGATTCAATTTGGCCTTTAGCCCGTCGATCAACTCGTATTCAATAAAGAAATTACCCAGCGTGCGGATAGCGACGTTCTTACTTGACGCTCCTTCTACGATACTCGACGGATTATTGATGGTCAGGTGAGTGGACTGGCTGAAAGAACCATCCGGATCGTAGATCGGTTCGGTCGGGTCGTAGAGTAACGCCGCATTAACAGGGCCTGTATTTTCATTGATACTGTTGCCGTCTACAAAACTGTTATCGTTGATTCGGGCCGTACTGAGATTCACTCCGACGCGCCCATGAGCGGCAAATTTGCTTTCTACGTTCAACCGTGCGCCGATTTTTTCAAAACCGGTATTTTTTACGATTCCATCCTGATTCAGATAATTAAGCGAAGTAAAATATGACAAGGCGTCATTTCCTCCGGAAAAAGAGAGGTTATGATTTTGGATGAAAGCCTCTTTCAGTATCTCATCCTGCCAGTTCGTCCCTTCGCCGATTCGCTGAATATCGGCGTCGTTGAAAACGATAGATTGTCCGCGTTCAAGAGCGAGTTCGTTAATCGTCCGGATATAGTCTGCCGTAGAGAGAATATCTATCTTTCCGGCTGCGGCTTGCAGACCGCCTTCAAAGGAGTAATTCACTTTCGTTTTGCCGTTTAACCCTCTTTTAGTCGTTATTAATATCACCCCGTTTGCAGCTCTTGAACCGTAAATAGCCGTTGCCGAAGCGTCTTTTAAGACTTCTACGGAGGCGATATCCGAGGGATTAAGCGAGTTTAAAGGATTTTTAGGCGTTTGATTAAGCGCCAGGCCGCCTTCGCCGGACGCTGCCGGCAGATTACCCGAATTGTCAATCGGCAGGCCGTCAATCACATACAAAGGACTAGTCCCCGCATTGATGGAATTATTACCCCGTATACGTACATTGACGCCTCCTCCCGGTTCCGAACTGGATTGCCGGATGTTCAATCCCGGAGTAGTTCCCTGCAATAATTGATCCACCGAAGCGGAAACGCCTTTATTGAAATCGGTTTCCCTAATTGAAGATACGGCTCCCGTCAAATCGCTTTTCTTAACGGTTCCGTATCCGATTACCACAATTTCATTTAAGAGATTCAGGTCTTCCGATAAATGGACGATTAATGACTCGGATATTTCGTAAATATCTATCTCCTGCGGTTTGTAGCCTATGTAACTAACTGCAATGATGACCGGCAATCCGGTGACTTCCAGCGTAAACTCGCCATTTATATCGGTGATTGTACCGCTACCCGCAGCGCCGCCTTTGATTAATACGCTCGCTCCGGCCACCGGTTCGTTTGTCCGGCCGTCAAGCGCCTTTCCCGTAAGTGTCTGTGCATTAACGGGTAATATGCAAATGACAAAAAAAAGAATAAAAAAAGACACAAACTTCTTAGAAGTTCCAATTAAATTTGTTAACTTTACCATGCTAAATAAATTTTAGTATTTAAAGCGTCCCTTACTACCATTTTGCAGTCGGAGTTTAAGGGGCGCTTCTTTTTATGAATAAGAAATACGTATAATCTCCTCTATTTTTAATACATACAACATCGCTCTGTCTCATGTAATGATACTGTCGGCATTAACACCATTCTCTCCGATTTTCTTAAACAAAGCCATTTCATTTTCATTTTATCTCGTTCTGAATTTGTAATTTGATGCTGCAAAAGTAGTGGCGTTTAGGCCGGTTCACAATACCCTTTTTATGGTATACTTTCAATAAATTTGCTATGGTTCTTCATCAAACAGAATTTAATTACCCTGTTCCTTTTCAGTCTGCCTTTGACGAAGCGGTAAAAGTCGCTTCTGCGACATACCGGTCTGCCGACGGCGTGCATCCCGATTTACCCGGACGCCGGCTGATGGCGGAAACATGGTTGAGAGCGACGAGATTATAATCACGGACCTACATTGCATGTCGGCACACTCGGAGCTGCGGGCGACGGGCCTACGATGCAGGCTTATTTTTCCGCGATCAATTTATTTTCCAGCATTTTGATATAGAATCCTCCGACTACCGAACGAGCCTGGAATCCGGCATGTTCCGGTTTATCTGTCCAATACCAGTCCGACATTGGAATGCGGTCTGTCGTTTCGTTTACAAAAGCGTATAAGGAGCTGATGAACTGTTGAAACGTTTCCACATTTGGAGATAATGTGGCAGACCATACGATCCAGTCCGCTTTTGTATATTGGCGTCGACTGTCTAACGGCAATCCGTATTTTAGTTGTTTGCTCAGGTAATATGCCACTTCTTTTTCGGCCACTTCATGAGGAAAGATGTTCATTTTTATTATTTTATCCCATACGAGGTTATATTTTTGGCTCCAGGTGCCGGGCTGATCGAAAGCCAGCCGGTAATGATCGCCGTCGTCGGCGAGTTTCATCCACGTCTGTGCCATTGCCCGCGCTTTTGAAGTGTATCGTTGTGCGATATCGTTTTTTCCCAGCATATCGGCTAATCGGCCATATGATGCGATGCCGAGTATCGCTTTTATAGACAGGTTCGTATTATGCGCCAACATGCCGGAAAAGATATCTGTGAAATTTTGATTTTCCGGATCGAATCCGTTTTTTAACAAATAATCGGCCCATAGCGTCAGGGATTTCCAATGTTTTTCGGCGTACATGGCGTTTCGTTCTATTGTCGAGATTGCCGCTGTCATGATCAGCATGTTGGCTGATTCTTCAACGGGCATTTCCAATTTTGTAATCATTCCGTTAGCAATAGGATAAAGTCCTGCATCGTGAGGCGCGAAAGGATGATCCCATCCTCCGTATTCAACATAATAGAATATGGGGTTAAGGAGGCCTTTGGCTAATTCCACATTATATAACAGGAATAGCGGCGCAGAAGGGAAGGATATATCTACTGTTGCGATAGCTCCGCGGCTTTGATTTTGTTTAGAGAGGAAGAGCAGTTCGCCGCCGGGGGCTTCTACGAGTTTGTGCGCCGAAATAGTTTGCCGGTATGCCAATGCGCAAAGTTCGGCATATTTTTTTCCGCCGCATTTGGCGGCTTCACGCATCAGCTCTTTGTCGAATTTATTACAGGCCTCTATCAGGCTGTTATATTCTTTACTTGCAACGTTGAACAGGGAGAGAATGTCGTTATCTTCATTTCGGTTCCAGTAAGGACGGAGATT
The DNA here is from genome assembly GCA_031257565.1 of Tannerella sp. Classification (GTDB taxonomy): domain Bacteria; phylum Bacteroidota; class Bacteroidia; order Bacteroidales; family Tannerellaceae; genus Tannerella. The sequence continues at coordinate 3,785 of JAIROL010000092.1, forward strand.
GTTTCCAAAATATTGTATGGAGTAAATGTCATCGTATCCGAGCATAAAATAACCTGTTATGGGGTTATCGATTTTCCCCAGCGATCGGCATAGCGCCAGAACGTCTTTTTTTTCTGCAAATGGCGGCGGTTCGTTTTTGAATCTGCCCGTTTCGCAGAAGTCGATGCGTAAGGAGTTTCCGCCGGTCATTGCTTCGGTGTCGTTTTTGTCGGCGGCCAGATAAAAATGTCCCCAGTCAATTTTCTCATCGTCGCCTTTTTTTTCGAGAATATGTTGGGCTTTGCTTCCGGTTTTCAGAAAAAGCAGATTGTTTTTCTCGAAAGTTTTAATTATAAATTCCTGGGAGGATCTGTCAAGCGCCCAGTTTGCATTTGCTTCGAGATAAAGTTCGGCTGTGTGTGCGGATTTATCATTGGATTTTATTTCGTAGGAGATATAATTCACCGGTCTGGACAGGAGGTCAAGGTTGTTCATCAGAAGCGGAGCCGTGAAGGTGATTTTCAGGTTTACCGGGCCGCAGGTAAAGGCGTAAATGGTCTGTGTAGGCAGGACTTCCACCGATTTTTGGATTGCGGTATGTTCCATATTACAGCTTACTGGTATTTCCGCGCTGATTCCGAAATCCAGAATGGCGTCTCCCTGGCGGTTATGGCAATGGGCTGCGATAACGTTTTTTCCCTTTTTCAGCGTTTCTACTACGTTTTCCGGCAGCTTTATCCGAGCTTCGTCGGCACAAATATTGCCGGTATTTAAGACTTCGATTCCATTGATGTAGATTTCAATATCGTCGTCGTGCGAATAGTCTAAATAGATTGATTGAGAAGAATAATCTTCGTCTAAATGGATTTCGCGTCTTACCCAGATATGTTCGGTTGTCCAGGGCGTATGGATAATATTTTCTGCTCTCATTACTCCGAAAGCTGCCTGACTTTTTTTCCATGTACAATCGTTAAAGTCGGTTTTTTCCCATCCTGTCGACGGTTCTTCGAGAATGTAAGAGGCAACCCATGCTGTTTGAGCCGCTGTAGCGGCAATCGGTATTGTGTTGATTTTTTCCCGTCCCATAAAGCGGTATGTCTTCCCGTCGACACGGATTGCGCCTACCAGCGGAAACGCTTTTCCTGTCCAGTGCGTCACATCGTGTTCGTACAACAGATCGCCGAATGACCACGCGTTGGTGTATGGGTCGATATTTATCAAAGGGTATGCCGGCGCGCGTAGCGTGTTTGTTATCTGATAATCTGTTTTGTTAACGCATCCGGATAACAAAAAAATAAAGATGGCCGTTAAATTATAGTTGTATCGCATAGCTTTATATGTATCAAAATGAGATTTTTTGTTCAGGATATTCTCCCATAGAGTCTTTATATTTTAAAACGAATTTATTGTAGAGTATCATTGCCTGTTTTGTTTTTCCCAGTTTCTTAAATGCTTTCATGCATAGGTTCATAATGTCTTCGTTCAGGGGATCGATGATAAAGTACAAGTCTGAAAACCTGATCAGTTGGGCGTATTTTTTGTGTTCATACAGGTTGAGAATATAATTCCATAATAGTTTTTCAACTTTGTTTTCGTATTCCTGCTTGAATGTATCAATCCAAAATTCCTGTATTCCACAGAAAAGCGCTCCCCGTTTCAATACGTTCAGCAATAGGTCCATTTCATGGTCATGGTTGGCGGTTTTATCATTTCCGAGCCTTTCAATGATGGCTTCGCTTTCGATAAAATCACAATAAAATGAATCGTTAAAAAAAAAGATCCATTTGGAATTGTGAAAGACCAGCGAGATACCGTCCAAATCAGATAAAACGCCTCTAAGTCGGTTAATAGTTACTCCACGGTTATTTTTTGCATTGACGGCGTCTTTGTCGGGCCACAGGTCAGATGTAAGTATTTCTGTGGAAATGCCGGAACTTTCGCGGCTGTGAAACAAAATGAGGGCGAAAAGGGCTTTTAACTTACCGCTGAAACGGTAACTAATGTCTGTTCCTTTTTTATCATAGACCAAAAAATCGCCCAGTACGTATATTGCGTTTGTTTTTTGTGTGACCGAAGTTCGGAAACGTTCCTTTTGCTCAATGATATCCCGGCGGGGCAGGGCGTTTTGTTTTTGGAATATTTTTTTTCTGAAACGAAAAAGTAAAATAATGATTATGATAGCGAGAAATCCTGTCGGGATAGATAGCGCAAAGTTTTGTCGATCCGAATTAAGGTCTGAACGACGAACGGGTGGCGCCGAGAGCGAGTATATCCTGACTTCCGAATTATGTTGGTTGGTATATTCTCTGATGACCGAGTAAAATTCCCGAACTCTTTTGTTGTAAAACAAATAAACGGCGGTATTGATGTTTCCCGATTTCAGGGCTATGGAATCGCTCATTATTTCGTATGAACCATCCGCGATGCTGAATCTGTATAATTGCATGAAAGCGTCTGCTTCATGGTGCGGGTAACATAATGTATAAAAATATGTTTTGTTTTCGTTCAGGACTAAGTTGCTGCATGGTACAAAGCCTACCGGAACGTCGTTCAGTTCCCATAATTTTTTGATACGCTTTAGTTTGACGTCTAACGAATAAAGATCATACAGATATTTTCCTCCATGTTCCAGCCTGCCGCTTTCATTGCCTATACCTCCCATGATAAGCATATCTGAAGAGTCTGTTCCGCTACCGACAGCAGAGAAAAATCGTGGAATAATGCTGTCGCCGGAAAAAGAAATTTTCTCCCAACAGTCGGTTTTATTATTATACGAATATATTTTATCGGAGTATGAATGGCGTCCGTAGCCACCGAAAATGTATGGCGTCCGCTGTTCTCCTGCCAGAAATATGTTGTGATGATGCAATTCATTTTCCATCGCAGGGTTTCCGTAAACTGCCGAATGATTCTTCATATTGACGATGCACATGGAAAGACTTTTATAATTGTGCAATCCCAGATTATAAAGATAAATTTTTTTACTTTTTTCATCATAAATTGCTCCGCCGGATGATACGCGGAACGGAAATTTGTTAATAACAAAATTTTCTTTCCGGTTATAGTTCAAATAATAATTAATTATTGTATCGTGATTGACGATCAAAACTCTATTTTCAGCTTCATCGTAGGTCACTCCCGTGGAAGCATCGACGGAAAAGGTCGTTTTTTTCTCCCAGTAATAATGGCGGTTGATCATCCATTCGGCATTTTTGACATGCCCAAGTCTTGTGCCGTTACTGTCGTGTACGTCTTCTCCTGTCGATTCATTCAGAGGAAAGGTGAATTTCAGTTTCCCATCTTCTGTAATGCGAATATTTTTTACTGCTATTCTGGGTACATCCAGATTTAAACCATATAGTCCATATACGAATTTCAGACGGGATGGATTCGATAGACCAATAGAGTTACATTCATATTTTGATTTGTTTACGAACACGCTGGCCTGATCATTTTTCAGGTCGAAACTGATTTGTACAGGCAACCATTTCCTCTCAGCCAATTCTTCCTTCTTGACAGGGATCTGAATAGATTTGTGGGTAATCGGACTGTGAAAGTCAAGATAAAGGTCTTTTTCTCCCCTGAAATTGACAAAAACAAAATCGACTTCCTGATTTTTACTGTTAATTATCCGTAGTATGTAACCAAATTGCCTGACATCCCATATTGAAAGATCAAAACTGATTGAAAAATTATTTTCAAATTTCTGTAAGTTTTCATCAAAGACAGACATTGAAGTTCTGTTGTTGATTGACTCCGCGCTGGATCTGAACAAGATGCCAGAGGTCCGGTTATCCGGAAAACCGAAAGCCGAAAACCTGAAAAAATAAACCAACACGAATAAAAAAAATATTTTTTTAAGCATATACTTCTTTCCAATGAACTCAAAATGTGTTTTCAGAATATATTATAACAGGAAACAATAATCGTTTCTTATTACTTAGAGCTTCAAAGTTGAGAATATTTTATGAGATATAAAAATAAAAATCAGAGATTAACCAAACTAATGGACCACTTAATCAATATAATCTCCGGTTAATTGTTGGAAGAAAGTTTTGTTTCCAGCAATTTGATGAAAAAGCCTCCGACTACCGAGCGAGCCTGAAATCCACGTTGTTCCGGTTTGTCGGTCCAGTACCAATCGGTCATTGGAACGCGACTGGTCGTTTCGTTCATGAATTTATACAACGGACTGATGAATCTTTCAAATACCGCTTTGTCATCGCTTAACGTTGCCGTCCACATAATCCAGTCTGCTTTGGTGTATGCTTTCCGGTTATCTAACGGCAATCCGTAAATATTTTGTTTTGTCAAATAATAAGCAATTTCCTTTTCGGCAACTCCTGCGGGGAAAATATTCAATTGCAATAGTTTGTCCCACACCAGGTTATATTTCTGGCTCCATGTGCCGGATTGATCGAATGTCAGTCGGAAATGATTTCCGTCGTCAGCCATTTTGATCCATTCCCGGGCCATCTCTTTTGCTTTACGAGTGTATTTTTCAGCGATTTCCTTTTTGCCTGACATAGCGGCTAAGCGCCCATATGAGGCAATGGCCAGAATTGCCTTAATCGAAAGATTCGTATTGTGGGCAAAGTGTCCCGCAAAATCGTCGGTACAAAGTTGGTTGTCGGGATCCAATCCTTTTTCTACTAAATAATCCGCCCATGTAGTCAATACGTTCCAATGTTTTTGAGCGTAAATTGCATTTCCTTCGATAGCCGCTATAGCCGCTGTTATGATAAGCATATTTCCTGATTCTTCCACCGGCATGTCGCCGCCATAAGTTTGTCCGTTGGCAATCGGATAAGTCCCAACATCGTGCGCGGCAAAGGGTTTGATCCATTTTCCACTCTCGCTGTAATAAAAAATATGGTTGAGAAGCGCTTTGGCTAATTCGGGGTTGTAGTAGAGGAACAAAGGAGAGGATGGAAACGTTATGTCTACAGTGCCGATGGAACCATTGCTGAAATTTTCTTTGGATAAAAATAACAGATCCCCGTTGGGAGCTTCCGCCAATTTATGAGCGGAAATAGCCTGGCGGTACGCCAACGCGCACAAAGCGGCATATTTATTTCCTCCTGCTTTTCCGGCAACCTGCATCATTTCCGTGTCGAAACGGTCGCATTCTCTTTTTAAACTGTGATATTCCCGGGCGGCTTGTGAAAAAGCGAAAAAAATATCTTTATCTCCGTTTCGGTTCCAATAAGGACGAAGGTTAACGCCAAAATATTGAATGGAGTAAAGGTCGTCGTATCCTGACATGAAATATCCGGTAGTAGCGCCATTCACTTTACCAAGCGAACGGCTTATTGTCAGTTTATCGTGCCCGTTCAACGAAGCTGGTATCTTTTCTTTGATTACCATTCCCTGATTGGAGAATGTTGCACGCATGGCCGGTCCGGATCCGGCGGCTGTATTTGTATTGCTTTTTTCTGCGCATAGATAAAAATATCCCCAATCGATTCGAACATTATCTCCTTTTTTCCCTAATATTGCTTGTTTTTTACTGCCTGTTTTAAGATAAAGAAAATCATCTTTCTCAAAAGTTTCACTGTAGCTTTCCTGATTCGGAACATTTAGCGCCCATGCGGTTCCGGCTTCCAGGTATATTTCTACCGCATGTGATTTTCCGTCGTTTGACTTCGCTTCGTACGAAATATAATTGACCGGACGCGACATCAGTTCTGTGGCATGCATCAGAAGAGGGGCCGTGAATGTAAGTTTTAGATCAACGCTGCCACATGTAAACATGTAAACAGTTTGTGTCGGTAACACTACAACTGATTTTTGAACGGCAGTTTGATTAAAAGTTTTCTTTAAAGGCATTTCTACATACAATCCAAAGTCAAGTAAAGCGTTTCCAACCCGATTACGGCAATGAGCGGCAATCACATTACGCCCTTTTTTCAAAGTCTTTTTCGCGTTGTCAGGCAATTTTATCATTACATTTTCACGGGCTGAATTGCCTGTATTGACAATTTCAATCCCATTAATATATATTTCGGCGTCATCATCATGTGAAAGTTCAAGAAAAACAGGTTCACGCGTAATAATATCTTTTTCAAATATAACTTCACGTCTTACCCAGATGTGCTCTGTTTTCCATGATGTTTCGATGGCGGATTCACTGTTTTTTGTTCCGAATGCAGCCGACCCGGTCTCCCATCCTGTATCATTAAAAGAAAGTTTCTCCCATCCGGCGCCCGGATCATCAAAAACATATTTTCCATTCCATTGTTCTTGTTCCGAGTTTTTTACAATGGCTCTGGTTTCTGTCTCCTCTGTTCCCATAAAGCGATATGTTTGTCCGTCCACACGAATTGCTCCGAGCAATGGTAATTCTTTTCCTGTCCAGTGTTTCACCGGTTCATCGTATAAACGGTCTGTGAAAGACCAGCCGCTGGTATATGGGTCAATGGTTATCAAAGGATAAGCAGGAGCGCGTAATGAACATAGTTCCTGACCATATACTTTAGTGTAATATCCCGCAACAATTAAAAGCAGGAAAATAAAAAGCAATGTTTTTTTCATCGTATAACTTATTTACTTATTTTGAAAGTTGAAATTGATCTTAAATATGATTTTACTGTGAATTATCAATATGAAAAAACTCAAAGTTATTTCAGGTAAGGTTATTCCCGGGATTAAAAGCAGGGTTACATAAATCGAATATATTATTAATTCTGTTACTTTAACTTTTATTGACGGTCAACAGGAGAGATTGGATTTTTTATGGTTAGCTCTTCAAAGCACAGTTCGGAAGCATATAATTCAGATGGCATTTCCGGATGGCGTCTTTCGTGGAAAATGGTATCGGTTACAATTATTTATGCCGATTGTAACCCGAAATTAACCCCGTACATAATCATCACGCGATATTTTTGTTAATTACAATTAAATAATACCATCTATCCTCAGGCAAGGTCCATTGTTTGATCTTCGGGAAGGAGAGTTGGCCGTAATCATAAAATTTAAACAAATGAAACAGGTATTAGCTTTTTTCTTTGCTTTAAGCATCGTAACGACAGGCGTTGCCCGGTGGAAGCCGACATGGAAAGGAAAACAAATACTATTGCATTTCGTTTGGGAATACATATCATGGCTACACGAAAGAAATTTATAAAAAAACAACATGTATTTTATGAAGCATCAAAATAAGAAAAATCTGATTAATGCAGGTTCGGTAGGCTTTTTGAGCTTTTTGTCTTTGAGTATTTATGCTCAAAAAGATTCTCGTCCGAACATCATCGTGGTTTTGGTGGACGATATGGGATATTCGGACCTTGGTTGTTATGGCGGCGAAGTTCAAACGCCGAACATTGATGAATTGGCGTCCGGCGGATTACGTTTCAGCCGGTTTTATAATGCAGGCAGGAGTTGTCCTACGAGGGCGTCTTTGCTTACAGGCGTATACCAGCATCAGGCAGGCATTGGTCGCATGACTTTCGATCAACGCCTGCCGGGCTACAAGGGTACGCTTGGCAATGATGTGGTGACAATCGCCGAAGTACTTGACTATGCAGGTTATAATACAGGCATGGTGGGGAAATGGCATGTGGCGGAAACCCCGCTGCGTAAAGACCAGCGCGAATGGCTCGCGCATCAGGTAAACTATCCGGAGTTTGCAGATAAAAGAAACTATCCTGTAAACAGGGGGTTTAAGGATTTCTACGGGATTATTTATGGCGTCGCGGATTATTTTGATCCGTTCAGCCTGGTAAACGGCGATCAACCGGTGGAATCTGTTCCGGAAAATTATTATATTACCCGGGCGTTTACGGATTCCGCAGTGTCTTATGTTACGCGCTATTCCGAGGAAAAGAAACCTTTTTTCCTGTATCTGTCCTATACAGCTCCTCATTGGCCGTTGCACGCTTTGCCGGAAGATATTGCCAAATATAAAGATACGTTTACTAAAGGATGGGATGCTATTCGTGAGGACCGTTATGCCCGGATAAAAAAACTGGGAGTTTTTGGCGAGTCGGACGGATTCCTGTCTCCTGCAGCCCGCGATCGGGATTGGGTAAATAATCCGGCGAAAGACTGGGACGCGATGGCGATGGCAATTCATGCAGCGATGATTGACAGGGTAGATCAAGGCATAGGAGAATTGATAGCTGCTTTGAAGAAAACAGGCCAATATGAAAACACCTTGATTTTGTTTTTGTCGGACAACGGCGCGAGCAACGAGCGTTGCGAAAATTATTCGCCCGGAGACAATGACCGTCCGGATATGACGCGCGATGGGCGAGCTATCATTTATCCTAAGAACAAAGAGGCGACGCCTGGCCCGGAAACAACTTTTGCGTCGATTGGCAGTGATTGGGCGAATGTGGCTAATACTCCTTTCCGGTTTTGGAAAGCAAGAATGTACGAAGGCGGAATTTGTACGCCGATGATTGCGCATTGGCCCAAAGGGATTAAGAAAAATACATCCGGCGTCACAGCGGAAATGGGACATGTAATGGACATCATGGCTACTTGTGTTGATCTTGCCGACACAAAATACCCACGACATTATGCCGGAAAAGAAATTATTCCATTGGAGGGGAAAAGCCTGGTTCCTGTATTCAAAACAGGAAAAAGACAAGGGCATCAGTATCTTGGTTTCGAACATTTCGGAGAACGGGCATACCATGGCAATGATGGTTGGAAAATAGTGAAAGCAAATGGAAAAAATGCACAGTGGGAACTGTACAACCTGAACGCAGATCGTACGGAATTACATGACCTGGCAAGTCAGTATCCCGAGAAACTGAAAAAAATGATTGGTCTGTATGACGAATGGGCTAAACGTTGTTTAGTGGAACCGGCGCCTAAATAAAAAACTTAAATATTATTATATGTTTCCTAATGACTGACACACAGAAGAATTTCATCAATCAATTGAGAAATGGAAATGAAACGGCCTATCGGGAGCTTTATGACAAGTACTATGTGATGCTGTGTCAGACGGCTTATCGATACGTGCCGGATATTTTCATATCCGAGTCTTTTGTGAACGATGTTATTTACTGTCTATGGGAGCAGCGAGCGTCGATAAATATTCATACCTCGTTGAAAGCATATCTTGTGAAGTCTGTCATCAACAGGTGTATCCGGCACATAGAGAAAGAGAATAGAATGTTGCGTTTAGACGATGCGTCGATTGATCGGATGGACGAATATCGACAGCTGAACGACATGGACGCAGGACATCCGGAGAGCGATCTTCTGCTGAATGATTTGAAAGAAACGTATCGTAAAGCGTTGGCGCTGTTGCCCGAAGAATGTCGCGAAGCTTTCCGTTTAAGCCGTATGGAAGAACTGTCGTATCCTGAAATAGCAACCCGGTTACATATCTCCGTAAATACCGTCAAATATCACATGAAAAAAGCGCTGGCCACTTTGCGCGAACTCTTGAAAGAGTATTTAGTGTAGTTAACGGACTTGCTTTTACGTTAAATAATGTGAATGCGCTACCCTGCGGCATACTTTAGCGTATCATAATGGAAAAGTTACAGATATGAATACGAAGTTCGGACAAGACGAAATATATTCCCTGATATTCGACAAGGACACTGCTTACCACGATTTTTTAAAACGCGTGAGAAGGAAAAAACGCCGTATTTTGATGCGGAACATCTTCGTGGCGACGACTTGCGCCGCCTCGTTGCTTATATTATTTTTCCTTCATTATAATTACAGGAGAAACGAGACGTCCGACCGTCTTACCGAATTAGCGCTTGCCACCGTACAAACGCCGGAGGCCGGGTCCGAAATACAAGTTATCCTGTCGGATCAGACACGTTATAAGGTGGATGAAAAAGAGGCGAATCTGAAATACGGCGAAAAAGGACAAATAGCGCTTAACGCAACAAAAGAAATCATTCAGGAACCGGTTTCAACAGAATCGAAAGAAACAATGTACAATCAGGTAGTCGTCCCTTATGGCAAAAAGTCGTCTATTACGTTTGCCGACGGCACCAAACTATGGTTGAATGCCGGCAGCAGGGCGGTTTATCCCGTTGAATTTGAAAAAAACAGGCGGGAAGTTTTCATCGACGGCGAAGCCTATTTTGAAGTAACAAAAGATATTGACAGGCCTTTCATCGTCAAAACGGGAACAATAGATATAACCGTGTTGGGGACAACTTTTAACGTCAGCGCCTACCCGACGGAACATCACATTGACGTAGTATTGGTTTCGGGGTGCGTAGAGGTAGGAAAGGGAAACAAAAACGCGCGCTTATATCCCGACCATGCCTTTACTTACGATCGGCAGACCATGAAACAGGACATATATAGCGTGGATGTATATGATTATGTCTGCTGGAAAGACGGATTCCTGAAATTCAACGGCGAGACGTTAGACAACGTCTTGCGCCGGATAGAAAAATATTATGCGCTGAAAGTCGTAACGAACGAATCCTTTGAGCAGTATCGTATCACCGGAAAGTTGGATATGAAGGAAAGCGTCGAAGACGTGATGCGGATTATTGCCGAAATGGCGCATGTCCGCTATAAAATAGAAAACAATAAAATCTTCATTAATAATATACCATAAAAAGGCTATTTTGTTAATCGAAAACGGTGCGTAGTTTTGCATTGTCATATTATGATTAAACATATATATCTATGAAATGTCTTTTGTTTGTGATCCCGCATATGGCGGGAAATATAAAGTTATTTTCAATTATGAAAATAACAGTGATTTATCTTCTCTTATCAATGGAAGGGTTATATGCGGATGCGTTAGTTTCGCAAAATACCACGTTTACTATTCGATTAGAGAATGTTACGGTTAGAGATGTGTTCGAGGACGTCGAACGCAAGAGCGATTTTATTTTTGTTTTACTGGAAGGCGTCATTGATTTGAACCGGAAAATATCCATCGACGTTGAAAACAAAACAATCGAAGAAGTATTGGAAAAAATGTCGCTCCAATCTGAAATTTCGGGCAGACAGGTCGTTATTCTTGGAAACAGGCGGAACGATTTGGCGAATTATCCGGATGAAATTACACAACAGATTATCATCACAGGCAGCGTTGCCGATAAGGAAACGGGAGAAATTTTACCCGGCGTTAATGTCGCAATAAAAGGTACTACAATGGGAGTAGTAGGCGATATTGACGGCAATTTCTCAATTCCTGTCGCCGGACCTGACGCCATACTGATATTTTCATACGTAGGTTATGTTACGCAGGAAATACGGGTTGGGAACAGGAAAGTCATAAACGTACTGCTGGAAGAAGACCTGCAGCAAATGGAAGAAGTGGTGGTCGTAGGATACGGGGTGCAGAAAAAAGAAAGTTCGGTCGCCGCAATCAGTCAGGTGAAAGGAGATGAATTACTCAAAATGACGGCTACGAATATCCCCAATGCCCTGGCAGGCCAGATTCCCGGCGTAAGCGTCGTACAGGATTCGGGCAAACCCGGAGACGATATAGGACATATTTATATCCGCGGCGTTTCTTCGTGGGTATCTTCCGACCCGCTTGTGCTGGTAGATGGCGTCGAACGCAGATTTAACAATATCGACCCGAATGAGATAGAAACCCTCTCCGTGCTGAAAGACGCTTCCGCTACGGCAATCTTCGGCGTGCGCGGCGCCAACGGAGTGATCCTTATTACTACCAAACGCGGCGCGAAAGGCGAAGTCAAAGTGACGGCCTCCTCCGAATTAACCGTCAAGCAGTCAATCAATATCATAGCGCCCATGAGTAGCTACCAGACCGCCTTAGTCATGAACGAAGCTTATCGCAACGATAACAATTACGGTAGTATTTTGTCCGACGAAATAGTAGAACACTACCGTACGCAGGATATGCCTTACATATATCCGAATACGAACTGGCAGGCTATTATGCTTAAAGATGCGGCGTTCTCGCAAAAGCACAATGTAAATATATCGGGAGGAACCGATTTCGCGCGGATATTCGCTTCCGTCAGTTATTTGTACGACGGGGATATTATTAAAACGGAGAAACAGCCGGCCTACGACCCGACATACAAATTCAACCGCTATAATTACAGGTTCAACATTGATACCGACGTAACCCCGACAACGCTGCTGTCGCTCGACGCGGGCGGTTTTATCGGGATTACCAATTCGCCTTACGAAACGAACACACAACGCTTATACCGGCCTTTGTATATGTTAGGCCCGATGGTGGTGCCGTTTGACTATCCGGCGGAGGTTTTGGAGCAATATCCGGATCCGGTTCGTCCGGAGGAAACGGGCGCCCGATTGTCGTCGACAGGTCTTCCTAACTCCGAAAATCCTAATATCGCCAATAACTACAGCGGTCAGCGGACTATTAAACGAACCGACGTAAACGCCACATTACGCTTGAAACAAAAATTGGACTTTATAACGAAAGGCCTTTCTTTCAATGCAAAAGTGGCTTACCTGCTCAATATGGCTTATGTCAAAACGTATTCGTACGATGCGATTACGTATCGCCTGAATCCCGACGGAACATGGGCGCGCTATCAGGGACGCGGAGGAACGCTTGACGGCGAAGGCCCTCAAAAGCCGGTTAACCTGGAAGGCGAATCGGTGTCGGGCGACCCTGCCAGGAGTTGGTATTTTGAAGCGTCGATCGACTATGCCCGCTCATTCGGCCCGCATGCCGTTTCCGGCTTGATATTGGGACAGCGACGCAAGACTCAATCAAACGTCGCTTTCCCCAAATTTGAAGAAGGTCTTATCGGGCGCGTCACCTACGATTTTGATACGCGCTATCTTATGGAAGTGAATCTGGCCTATAATGGCTCGGAACAGTTTTCGCCCGAAAACAGGTATGGATTTTTCCCGTCGTATGCAGTAGGGTGGAACCTGCATAACGAGAAATTTTTCAAACCGTTAACCCCGTTTGTCAACAGGGCTAAAATAAGATTATCGTATGGCGAAGTAGGCAGCGACGCTTCCTCGTCGCGATGGTTGTATACGTCTTCGTATGTAAATGGCAGCGCTTATACTGATAAAACTTATCCCGGAACGCCTTCCGCGTCAGGAACTGTCATAACGCCAATCGTCGAAGAGAACGCCGCGAACGCGAACGCCACATGGGAAAGAGCCGTAAAACAGGATGTTGGAATTGAACTTAGTTTATTGAAGAACAGCATGTTTGTGTTAAACCTTGATTTTTTCAAAGAACACAGGGATCAGATTTTGTTAGACAGGTTATCGATTCCTGCATGGTTCGGCGTCGGCATGAAACAGCAAAACTTAGGCGAAACGGAAACAAAAGGGTATGAAATTGACTTAAAGTTCCAACATACTGTTTCAGGGATCAATTACTGGCTAAAACCGAGCGTCAGTTTCAGCGACAACCGGATCATAGCGCGGGATGAACCGTTATACAAACCCGAATATCAGAAAATGACCGGAAAACGTATAGGAACACGATTCGGGTACGTGTCAACGGGAATGATTCAAGATGTGGATGAACAAATGAACAGTGTACGTTACGGCTCGGGGATTATGGGTTTGGGGGATTCTCAATGGGTCGATTTCAACGGGGACGGTATCATTGACGTGAACGACCAGGTGCCGATCGGTTATGCGGGTAACTATCCGTTATACAATTATTCGTTAGGGGCGGGTTTCAAATATAAGAATGTTGAATTTAACTTGCTTTTTCAGGCTGCAAGCCATTTCACGAAACTTGTAATCGACGCTTATGCATGGCCCTTGCATCGTTTAGCCAATCATGCGTTCGAGTACCAGTTAGACACCTGGAGCCCGGACAATCGTGATGCGCTATTTCCCGCATATCATTTTGATGTTAATCGAGTACACAATAATATGGGCGACGGCGCGACACGAACCACAAACACGTTTGACGCAAGTTATATTCGCCTGAAATCGGTGAATATATCCTATTCGTTGCCGAAAAAAGTTGTGAAGAATATGAAAATAGACCGCTTTTCCATTTATCTGCGGGGCAATAATCTTTTTACTTATTCACCCAACTATCCACTGGCCGACCCGGAAGCAAGCGATTCGGGAGGTGGGAGCGTGGTGTATGGCTATTATCCGATGCTTAGAAGGATAACCATGGGTTTACAAATAACATTTTAATCACTTGATAATTATTTGAGGTTATGATAAAATTAACGAAAATCAATACGCTATTCGTTTTTGGGGTAATAATGACGTTGTTATTTTCGTCATGCAAAAGCGATTATCTGGATAAAATGCCGGAAGCGGAAGGATACGACTTCGACAAGGTATTCAAAGACTCCCTTAATTACCGTAATTTCTGCGAATATCTCGTTATACATCCGCTGTTTCTACATCTGCAAAATGGTGTGAGCCCCTATGGCAGTTTTGATGATATAAGCGATAATTCTATTTCTACAGCCACTTTTTCGGGCGTTCCTTCCGTACAGTGCCAGATAGGGAACTATTATGCAATGCGTTCGAACGGCGATGCGCCTATGTCGAATAATACTACATGGGGAGAGACCTGGAAACACATCCGTATTGCCAATCATGGCATAAGGAATATTGAATATTATCCCGGCTCGGAAACATCGAGGAACAAAATTCTCGGGATGTGTTATTTTTACAGGGCTTTCTCGTATATGGACCTGGCAAGGAGATGGGGCGGCATGCCGTATTTATTCGCGCCGCTCGACGCCTCGGCGGAGATGGACATTCCACGGCTGAGCATTCAGGAGACGCTGAAACTTGCTGCCATCGATTGTGATTCGGCCGCCATGTATCTGCAGGACGTCATTCCGATGTCGGAATTTCAGCATCCTACGCGCGTAGCCGCGCTGGCCATAAAGTCGCGTTGCCTGCTGTATGCCGCCAGCGACCTGGCGCGTTATGAGAACGGCGCCGGCGAAGATTTATGGGAAGAAGCCTCGTTTGCCGCCGACGCCGCGCTGAAAGCCGCCGAAAACGCAGGATACGAACTTGTTCCCTGGTCTGATTATTACTATGTATTTAAGGATAACCAGGATGAGGTCTATACAAAAGAAGCGCTGTTCGGCAGAAGGGCGCAAATAAACTGGGGTTCGGATGCGTACACCAACACGATACGGCCGCCCGGAATATTATCGGGCAAATACGGCGTAGCCGTCAATCAACTCTTAGTCGACGATTTTGAAATGCAGGCTACGGGTTTGCCGATCGACGACCCCGAATCCGGCTATCAACCGCAAAACCCATACATCGGACGGGACCCGCGGTTTGAATATAACATTATTTACAACGGCTCGACCGTGATGACCCGCAAGCTCCAGATATGGCAGTTGGACGAAGCGACAGGCGCTGTCGGAAGCGTCGACTGCAAATATTCGATTTCGCCTTCGACTCCCGATATGGGTTTCACCCAAACGGGATATTATGCCAAAAAATGGATGGGGCAGACATGGAATACTACTCTGCCGCAAGTTTGGCCTTACATACGCCTTGCCGAAGTATACCTGAACTTTGCCGAAGCAGCCAACGAAGCCTGGAACAGTCCGGACGTTAAAGACAGTCGATGCCTTTATTCGGCGGCAGAAGCCCTGAATAAAGTGCGCAACCGTGCTTTGATGCCCAATGTGCACAGCAAATTCCTGAACAAAAACGCTTTCAGGGAAAGGACGCGCAAAGAGAGACGTATAGAACTGTGCTTTGAAGAACACCGCCTGTTCGATATCCGCCGCTGGAAAATCGGCACGTTACCTGAAAACCGTGATATCTGGAGGATGAAAATCACCAAACTTGCCGCGGGATACGATGCGGGAACATATCCCACAGGATTTCGCTATGAGCCGGAATTTCTGATGAGACGCGTCTTTGAAGACAGGCACAACCTGTTTGTTATCAAACTGGACGATACGCGCATCGGACCTAACTTCAAACAGAATCCGGGATGGTAGGCGAATGGGAATTAATTAAGAATTAAGAATTAAGAATTAAATTTACGTATAGATGAAAATATTCAGAATAATATATATCTGCCTCTGTTTAAGTAGTATAATGATACATGCCGGAGGACAGACCGTTAAAAATGTCAAAACAGACCTGACGATTGAGGTTGCGGACGAATCCGGGAACGTCATTTCATACGCGCAAGTTTCGTCTGTAAGGGACAGAATGATCTACGAAACGGATAAAAACGGGAAAATACGATTGCAGATCCCGAAAAACGATGTTATAAAAGTATCGGCCAAAGGATACAAAACAGTTATCACTGCTGAAGACCAACTGATGGGAGGGAAAGTCATATTGGAAAAAAGTGTTGATTTTGACGGGGAAGAAAATAAATTATACACCCTGTTCGGCGAAACTACCGAACGGCGTACGGTCGGCGCTTATTCAAAAGTCAACGGGAAAGACCTGGAAAGCAATCCTACCATGTTCTTCCCGAATGCGCTCGGAGGCAGGCTAAACGGACTGTTCACAATGGATAATACGCTGGTGCCCGGCTTCACGAACGCAAACAGTTTCGTCCGGACGTCGCAGGGAGATCTGCTCATCATTATTGACGGCGTAGAGCGCTCGCTGGATTATATTGAACCGGAAACCATCGAAAGCGTCCAACTCCTGAAAGACGCTTCCCTGAAATCCCTTTACGGCGGATTGCAAGCAACAGCTATCCTGATGATAAAAACCCGCCGTGGCAAAGAGTACGAGAACAGCGCGCGTGTAAACGTTCAGACAGGTATCCAGCAGCCCGTCCGGTTGCCGAAATACTTAAATTCGTACGATTATACGACCCTGTATAACCAGGCGCTGGTCAATAACGGCATGTCTCCTTATTTTGAGCCTGAAAAGTACATCAATGGAGGAGACCCGTTACTGTATCCCGATATCGATTACTACGACATGTTCCTCAACAATAACATGACGATCGCCCGGACGAATATGCAGTATTCGGGCGGGAACAGGAACACGCGGTTTTTCACGCACATAGGATACCAGACGAACGGAGGACTGGAGAAATATACCGAATATCCAAACCGGGATCACGTGTATACGCTTCGCGGCAATGTGGATAACCTTATCCTGAATTTTATTACCTTCTCGGCGGGATTCAACGCAGCCCTGCAGAACAAAAGTTGGCCGAACATGTCGACGCAGACATTTTTCAACATGCTCTCGGATACGCGCCCGAACGAGTTCCCCATTTTCATACCGGGCGAAAATGCAGGTTTGCCCGACAAGGAATTTGTACTGGGCGGCACGAGTATCAACCGGAATAACCCGTATGGGAGCCTTGTAAACGGCGGACATGCGGAAAGGGAGTATTCGTATATACAAAGCGATTTTACATTAAACCTGGATTTCGATAAATGGATCAAAGGTTTGTCGATCAAACCGATGTTAACATTCGATATATATAATTTCTTCAACGCGGCGCAGGGCGCTACGTATGTCGTATACGAACTGCTCCCCGGTTCCGACCCGGAAGACCCGGCAAGTTACGCTTCATGGGGAACGGAAACAAGGGCTACGAGTATGACGCGAAGCCTGGCGACAGTCAACCGGAACTATGCGTTTAACCTGACGGCAAATTATGACCGGACATTCGGCAAACACGACGTCAACGCACTGCTGGTCTATTTTCAGCAAAAGAAAGAATACAACAACCAAAATTCGGTAAATCCGAATCTTCAAGACCTTAAGCGCCTGAATCTGGGCGGTCTGGTAAATTACATGTACGACAACCGATATCTGGCCGAAATAAGCCTGAACAGGGTTGGCGTCGGTTCTTTTGCCCCGGACAAACGTTTCGGCACGTTCCCGACTTTCGGCGCCGGATGGATTCTGAGCGAAGAATCGTTTATGAAAAGATTATCATGGCTGAATTATTTAAAACTCCGCGCGTCGTATGGAATACTGGGATCTACGTCGTATACGGCCGAGGGGTTGTTTTCGACCTATCTTTACCAGGATGTATGGGAGCCGCAGGGCACGTATGACGTGGCGGGATTTAACAATATTGCCAGGGAATCGCAAACGGGGAATCCGAACGTGGGATTTCAAAAAAGTCGCGAATTGAACGTAGGGGCCGACTTTCAATTGTTGGATCGTTCGCTTACGTTTTCCGTCGGGCTGTTTCGGAATGTACTGGACGGCTCGTTGGCAAATCTTGCCGACATCACGCCCGGCGTCACGGGCAAAAACGCCGTCTTGATGATGCAAAACTACAAACAGTACGACAGTAAGGGATGGGAAGCCGAAGCATTGTATGAGAAACGAATCGCGGACTGGAGATTCTCCTTAGGCGCTAATATCAGTTATGGCATTACGGACATTACCAAAGAAGCGAATCCGGCATATCCCGAATCATACGCAGGCTTGCTTAAAATTACCACGAACGGCGATGTGCTAGGACAGCAGGTAGCGGGCGTCTTTAGTAACGAAAGCGATATAGCGAGTTCTCCTTTACAAGGTTTTGGATCCGTAAAGCCCGGCGATATTAAATATGTGGATACGAATGGCGACCGGGTGATCGATAATAAAGACAGGGTGGTAATTGCCAATACTACGCCGTCGTTCGAATACGGCCTCACATTGAAAGTCAAATACAAGGGTTTCAACCTCGACGTGCTGGGATACGGACTGGGCGGTTTCGACCGGTTGTTGAATAACAAATACTATCAGATATACGGTAACCGGAAGTATTCGAACGTATTGATTGACGGTCTCCCGAACGGGAACCCTCATCCTGTCCTAAGTCCCGAATTTAGGAACAATAATTTCATCAATTCGGACTATTGGGTAGTTGACGGCAGTTATTTCAAACTGCGTAACGTGGAACTCGGATATACTCTGCCGAACGCGCTCACGAAAAAAATCGGCATAGGAGAACTCAAAGTGTTCGCAAGAGGTTTCAACCTCCTTACTATCTCCAAAATAAAAGATTTGGACCCCGAAAATTTAGATGCAGGCATTAGTAATTTTCCCCTGTGCCGTACAATAACCGGGGGATTGTCCGTTTCATTTTAATAATCCTAACACAGCTACGACATGAAAAATTTTAATATAAAAATATTGTTAATCGTTTTGCCTATTTTGTTCTCATGCGATGATTTTCTTGAACCGAATCAAGACAATCGAATGACGGAAGATGAAGTATTTCAAAATGCCGCCTATTTTTGCGGTCCCCTGATGGATGCTTACGACGCCTTGCCGGAATATTATGATATAGCGATGGAAAGTATGACCGACAACGCGGTGAACCGTGGGATGTCGGGCGACTATTACTTGTGCGGCGTAGGGGCGTTGCGACCGGATCATAATCCGTTGGACAACTGGACGACGGGCTATCAGCAGATACGCCGTTTGAACCAGTTCCTTTCGAGGATGAAGCTTGACGTCGAAGCCGTGATTCCCACCCCTGTGCGGTTTTATGCCATCCTTTCGACTGCCGACAGCGTGGATAACGTCCGCGAGTTTTACCGTCTACGGGGCGAAGCTTATTTCCTGCGGGCGCTCTGGCAATCGGAGTTGCTGAAGAATTTTGCAGGGGCAACGGCCGGCGGCGAAATACTCGGCGTTCCGCTTATCGGCGACCGCATACTGGAGGTCACGGACGACGACCCGGATATCCCCCGCGCGCCATACGCGGACTGCGTGTCGGCGATTGTCAACGACTGCGACACGGCCATCAAATACCTGCCTGTCGAGTATAAGGGTACTGACCGCGTTACGGGGCAAAGCATGAACGGGCGCGCTTCAGGTATAAGCGCTTTGGCGCTGAAAGCGCGCGTTTTGCTCTATGCGGCAAGTCCCGCTTTCAATCCCGGTAACGACCGGACGCTCTGGGAAAAAGCGGCCGTTGCGGCAGGCGACGCCATCAAGGCCGTTGGCGGAGGATTCCAGAACCTCGTCACCATCGAGCAATACTATTTCAACCAGCTGCAGAACAAGACGTGGAACGACAACGGACGGGATATGTTTTTCCGTTCGAGCGTGACGTCCGGCAACCGGCAATATGAAACCAATAACTATCCGCAATCCATGTATGGGAGCGCCAACAACAATCCGTCGCAAAACTACGTAGACGCTTTCACCGACAACGCCGGTTATCCGATTTCGGAAAGCAGCCTCTACAGCGAAGCGTCGCCTTATGCCAACCGCGACCCGCGGCTGGCATTGTATGTGGCATACAACGGTACGGCGCTCGGCCCGTCAAATTATCATACGATTGAAAGCTATACGGGCGGCGTAGACGCTTATTTTCCCCTGAACGAGACCTCGCGAACGTCCTATTACCTGAAAAAACTGCTACGTCCCGGAACCGTATCCTTGATACCTGGAAACCTGACAGGTACGGCGCGGGCTTATATCATTCTCGGAAAACCGGAGTTGTATCTCAACTACGCAGAAGCGGCAAACGAAGCCTGGGGCGTGAAAAACGATCCCATGGGATTCGGCTTTACCGCATCTACCGTACTTAAACGGATTCATCTCCGATACTGGGGCAACGCGAACGGAGACAAGTATCTTGATGAAGTGATCGGCGAAGACGCCGACAAGTTTCGCGCGTACATACGCAACGAACGCCGCCTTGAGTTGAGTTTTGAAGGCCATTATTTCTACGACCTGCGCCGCTGGATCGGCGATAAAAGCGTAAGTGCGCTGAATGCCGACGTCTATGGGATGGAGATTACCCGCGCCGCCGACGGTACGTTGACCTACCAACGCAAGTTCTTAGAGAAAAAGAATTTTCAGACGCCGTTCATGCCCATTCCTTATATGGAAATATACAACGCTACAAACTTGGTTCAAAATTATGGATGGTAACAGCATATTAAATTATAAACAGATGAAAAAACAGATGATTCATGCAGCTCTGGCGGCCGTCGCTCTATTGAGCTATTCGTGCGCTTTCGACGATAATGAGATCGTTTACGACTATACATCGGCGTTATTTCCTTACCAGGACTATAACCGGAATATAATGGTAGGCGAAGGCCTGTCTCTTAACGTAGGAATTACGCTGGCCGGAGTACTCGATAATAAGAAAGACCGCGTGATTCAATACATTATCGATCCGTCATTGATAACGGAAAGCGATAAATCCATACTTCCTTCCTCGTATTATAAATGCGAAAACACGTCGCAAATGGTTATACCTAAAAACAGCCTCAAGGGATATATGCACGTCGGCCTCGATTCCGCCTTATTCCTTGGCGACGAGAAATCATTGACCGGCGAATATGTCCTTCCGATACGGCTTGTTTCATCGTCGGACGTAGATTCTATCTCTCCCGATCTGGGATTTATACGTATTTCGATCAGCTATTACGCGCGTCAGCACGGCTATTATACCTATTCCGGGACAATCGTTAAAACGAAAGGCGGGAATGTTACTACTGCCGCTTATTCAAATCAATCGTCGGTTACCGACAGCCGCCGGTTCCTGAATACGGCAGGGCCTGACAGGTTTCGCGTGGAAGCGGATGCGACAAACGGCGCAGACCCCGCTAACGGAGCCTATACGTTCCTGCTGGACGTCCCGGTAAGCGGCGGAGGGAATGTCGCTATTTCGCCCGACCCTGATTCGCCCGTCAAAGTATATCCCGACGGCGTCTCTGCTTACGACGTCGCAAGTAAGACGTTTACGCTCAATTATACTTATACTGCGACAGACGGGACGGTATGTGACGTGAGCGAAAGTCTTGTTTTTCGCAACCGCATCCGAGACGTGCAGAGTAATGGACTGTATATTAACGAATGGAGGGGGTTTTAAGATATGCAAAAGGTAAAATTACATTCCGTTGCAGTTTTGGGGTTTGCAGTATCCGCCATGGTACAAGTGCAAGCGCAGGATAGGAAATTAAATGTTTTATTTATCTCGGTCGACGACTTGAATAACGACTTGGGTTGCTATGGTTCGCCGATTGTGAAATCTCCAAATATCGACCGGCTGGCCTCGCGGGGAATACTATTTAACAAGGCGTATTGCCAGTTCCCGTTGAGCAGTCCCAGCCGCTCGTCGCTTTTGACGGGATATACGCCCGACAAAACGCAGATTTACGAATTGCAAACGCATTTCCGGAAGATAATACCGGATATAGTGACTTTGCCGCAACTCTATAAACGGCAAGGCTATAACGTTACCCGCGTAGGAAAGATATTCCATTACGGCGTGCCCGGACAGATTGGTACCAGCGGATTAGACGATCCCGAATCGTGGGATAAAGTCGTTAATCCGATAGGGCGCGATAAAACGGAAGAATCGTTAATCGTCAATCATACGCCCCGGCGCGGATTGGGCAGTTCCCTGTCTTATCTTATAGCGGACGGCGAGGATGAGGAACAAACGGACGGCATTGTAGCGACGGAAGCCATCCGACTGCTGGAGGAACATAAGGACGAGCCGTTTTTCCTGGCTGTCGGCTTCTATCGTCCGCATACGCCGTACATCGCTCCGCGCAAATATTTTGATCTGTATCCGTTGGAAACGATTCCGCTGGCGCCTGTGGTTGAAAACGATTGGGAGGATATTCCCGAAGCCGCCCTGTTTACGCGGCCGGCAAACTGGGGGTTGCCTGATGACAAACTGCGTGAAGCCAAACGCGCTTATTATGCAGCCGTGTCGTTTATGGATGCGCAGGTCGGGCGCGTCCTGGACGCTTTGGACAGATTGAATCTGACCGACAGGACTATTGTCGTGTTATGGAGCGATCATGGTTATCACCTGGGAGAACACGGACAATGGATGAAACAAAGCCTTTTTGAGAAATCGGCGCGTGTGCCGCTCATTATTTCCGTGCCGGACGGCGTGAAAGGAAAAGTGAGCGAGCGCACGGTTGAATTATTGGATATTTATCCTACATTGGCAGCGTTAAATTACTTATCTTTGCCGAATCGACAGGATGGAAACGATTTGTCGCCATTATTAAAAAATCCCTCCGCCCAATGGACGCATCCGGCTTATACGCAAGTCAGGCGGGGGCAGGGAGAAAGCGTATTCATGGGGCGAAGCGTACGCACCGAAGACTGGAGATACACCGAATGGGACGAGGGACGCGCCGGCACGGAACTGTACGACCACGTGAAAGATCCCAATGAATATGTCAATCTGGCAAATCTTCCCGAATACAGGGAAATAGTAAAAGAATTGTCGATATTGTTACATAAAAGGTATCGTTAAACACTTAATATAGATGGATAAAAACTCTTTATTTCTTGTCGTAATAACCGGTATCCCGCTTGTCTCCGCATGTGACCGGAAAGCGGACGGGAAGCCGCTTAACATTGTGCATATCATGAGCGACGACCACTCGTTCCAGACGATTAGCGCTTATGGGCGTCCGTTGTCGAAATTAGCCCCGACGCCGAATATTGACCGTTTGGCGGCAGAAGGCGTTTTGTTCAGGCGCGCTTTTGTGGAAAACTCGCTCTCTACCCCCAGCCGCGCATGCCTGATGACCGGCCTTTACAGCCATCAAAACGGACAGAGGCAGTTGGGTAAAGGCATTGACACGACGAAAACTTTTATCTCCGAATTGCTGCAGGCGCAGGGATACCAGACTGCCGTCGTCGGCAAATGGCACATGCAGTGCGAACCGAAAGGCTTTGATTATTACCGTATAGTGAACGGTCAGGGCGATTATTACAATCCTGCATTCAAGTCAGAAACATCTAATGGGGAATATGTCCGAGAAGAAGGATATGCGACGAAACTGATTACCGACCATGCGATTGAGTTTCTTGAAAACCGCGACGCGGACAAACCGTTTACCCTGTTTGTGCATCACAAGGCGCCGCATCGCAACTGGATGCCCGAAGGTAAATACCTGGATTTATACGAAGACGTGGAATTTCCGTATCCCGAAACGTTTTATGACGACTACGCTACCCGTTGCGCCGCCGCCGGTTCGCAGGAGATGACGATTGCAAAAGATATGACATTGATTACGGACCTGAAAGTCGCCGAATGGGGCGTCGGCATGTCAAAAATCAATTGGGAAGACAGTATCGCCGTATGGACGGAAAGCGGGCTGAAAGAAGGGCATATAAGGCAGAGAATCATGCGGCAATTAACGCCCGTGCAGCGTGAAGCATGGAACTGGCGTCAGTCGCTTGATCGCTTGACGCCCGAACAGCGCGAAGCATGGGATAACGGGTATTCGGAAAAAAACAAAAACTTTCTTGCGCAAAACCTGAAAGGCGAGGAATTAGTGAAATGGAAATATCAGCGATATATCAGGGATTACCTGCGATGCATCAAAACAATCGACGACGAAGTGGGACGGTTGACGAATTATCTGGAAGAACACGGCTTACTCGAGAATACGGTCATTGTTTATACGTCCGACCAGGGATTTTATATGGGCGAGCACGGCTGGTTCGATAAGCGTTTCATGTATGAGGAATCGTTCCGTACGCCGCTTATTATCAGATATCCGGGCGATCATGTTTCGCGGGGGATAACAAGCGATGCGCTGGTACAGAATATTGATTATGCGGCTACGTACCTGGATGTTGCCGGAACAGGAAAAACAGCCGAAATGAGCGGTTTATCGCTGCTCCCGCTACTCGACGACGGCCGGACGCCGGATAGCTGGCGCAAGGACCTGTATTACCATTATTACGACTATCCCGCCGTGCATCAGGTAAGACGGCACGACGGCGTTCGCAACGATCGTTACAAACTGATTCATTTTTATGGCGAAGGCAACGGGAGCGACGTCAATTGCAATGAATTGTATGACTTGCAAAACGACCCGAACGAATTGAATAATGTATATGGACACGCTGATTATAAAGATGTTCAGGATCATTTGCGAAAACGGTTAGACAAATACAGGGCAGACCTTAAAGTGGATGAATATTAGGGAGGATCTTAAAGCAGATGAAATTAAAATATACATAAAACCAATGTGCTCATGAAACGAACATGCAAAACGGCTTGCGCCAAAGAGTTATGAACATGCTGTGAGTTCTATGTTGCCGAAATGTTAAAAAATAAAAAATGTACTCATGAAAAAATTATTTGGAACTATAGGAACTTCGCTGTTAAGTATGACGGCCGTAGCGCAGATTGCCGACAGACCAAACATTCTCATTATCCTGACCGACGACATGGGTTTTGGGGATGTAGGCGTTTATGGCGGTAAATTTGTTCCCACGCCCCATATCGACAGAATGGCGGACGAAGGGATAAGGTTTACGCAATATTACAGCGCCGCCCCTATCAGTTCGGCGTCGAGGGCGGGTTTGTTGACAGGTATGCATCCGGCAAACTTTCATATTACCAGCTATCTTCAGACGCGCGAAGGGAACAGGGCGGCCGAGATGGCCGATTTCCTCGATCCCGCAGCGCCTACGCTACCGCGTACGCTACAAGCGGCAGGTTACAAAACGGGACATTTCGGCAAATGGCATCTGGGAGGAGGACGCGATGTGAAAAATGCCCCTTTAATTACTAACTATGGCTACGACGAGTACGCCGGCACTTACGAAAGCCCCGATCCTGATCCGCTCATCACGGCAACCGACTGGATATGGTCGGCGAAAGACAGTATCAAAAGATGGGACCGTACGGCTTATTTCGTGGACAAAACGCTTGACTTCCTGAAACGAAACAGCGGACAACCTTGTTTTGTCAATTTATGGCCCGACGACATGCATACGCCCTGGGTGGGTAATGTGGAGGAGCAAAAGCTGTTTCCCGACGGCGAGAGCAGCGAAAAGAATTTCCGTACCGTCCTGATTGAATACGATCGGCAGATCGGACGGCTGCTGGACGGATTGAAAGAGTTGGGAATAGACAAAAATACCATCGTCATTTTCACCAGCGACAATGGTCCCGCTCCGAGTTTCCGGGGTAGTCGCGCAGGGAATTACAGAGGCTGCAAGGCTTCGCTTTATGAAGGAGGCGCTCGTATGCCGTTCATCGTTTGGAGTCCCGACCATTTGATCCCACGCGGTAAAGTCGATAACACTTCCGTCGTCAGCGCGCTCGATCTGTTTGTCAGTTTGTGCAGTATGGCGAATGTAGCGCTGCCCGACGCTTACAATAGCGACGGAACGGATATGAGCCGCGCCCTCGCCGGAGAACCTCAACAACGCGACAAAGCGATCTTCTGGGAATACAGGCGGAATGACAGTAAAGCCTTTCCCCAACCGGCGGATAAGGACGTTAGCCCGAACCTGGCCGTGCGCGAAGGCGACTGGAAACTGCTGATTAATGCCGACGAAACCGGCCTGATGCTGTACAATCTTCACGAAGACCAGCGGGAGACAATGGAACTCAGCGAAAAATATCCCGACAAGGCTTCCGAGCTCAAAGAAAAAGTTCTTGAATGGAGACAGTCATTTCCCAAATTAAAGAATCATGAAACGAACATGAACCAACGGTCTTTTAGCGAAGCGTTAAAAAAAACGGCTAACGCCAAAGATTTATGAACATACTGTGAGTTCTATGTTACCTTAGTGTTAAAAAATAAACAATGTACACATGAATAATATTGTAAAAATGGTTCCTTTGGGCATGATAGCTGCATTTGCGCATGATGCGCAGGCGCAAATGCAAGGCGACCGTCCTAATATCGTAATCATCATAGCCGACGATTTGGGCTGGGCG
>JAIROL010000160.1 GCA_031257565.1 Tannerella sp.
CGATTAAGAATGATAAGCCGCTTGATCCGAGTTTATTGAATGTACTGGAGATCGTTTCTCAATAATAAGAAAGCGGCCAATTGCCGCTTTTTTATTATTGAGAAACGCCATATACGAAAATACCAAAGTTCTTGCAGAACTTGGTACACTTAAATTAAAATTCCCGTCTATACCAGTAACGGTACCGGTAGTAGTACCTTTTACACAGCTTTTGAGGATGCTACCAACAAAGGAAATCCTTTGTATGAATATAATATCCGCCAGTTAAACACAAAAGAGAATTTACGCGCCTGCCATACTCTTCTTGAATTTTTATTGGCGTACAATGATCCGCGTACCGAAGAGTTATACGAGCTAACTGCCGCTGCCGCCGCCGCTATAAGCGCAGGAGAGACGCTTACCTATAGGGAGATGTACGGCGGACTTCCTTGCGGAACGAAACCTCCTACAACGGAAGGAGAAGACGATGCTGTTCCGCTTGTAAATTCTTCCCGGTACAAACAGTCTTATTCCGACCCTGTATATTTGATGAACGCCGCTGAAACGTACTTTCTTATAGCCGAAGCCGAAGCCAGAGCAGGAAATTACGTCAGAGCCAAATCAGCTTATGATGAAGGTGTAACCAAAGCTTTTGCCCGCTGGGGATATGATGCGGCAGACTTCATAAAAACAGGCGGTTCTTATGCTTTTGACAATTCGTCCGCAGGCGCTATGTTGAAATGTATCCTGACCCAAAAATGGGTGGCCGGAGCAAAAGCGAACTCATGGGATTCATGGATGGATCGTAACCGTACCGGTATTCCTGCAATCAGTGATGCGGAAAAAGTGCGTATAAGCAATATTACTCCGGGACTCGAAGACGGCTATGTATTGGGAACGCTGGTACGTCCGGGAACTACGGTTCTCCAACCGAGAGAAATACCGCGCCACTTGCCTGTACCTAATATATCAGCGCTTTATAACTCTAATGCTCCTGAATCAAAACCAGTCCAGGAACCATTATGGTGGCAAACGCCTAACGGACAATAATTAAAATTTTTCATTTTAGAATTCAGTATTAAAAAAAATAATATGAAACAAATAAGATATATTTCAGTCCTGTTTTTATTGCTGCTGGGATTTGCTTCTTGCGAAACATATGGAGACTATGAAATAGAATATTCTTCTATTCATCCTTTAGGCGGCAAATACAGAGTGACCGTTACAGATGAAACCGGTGGGTTAGTGTACAGAAATTTCTGTGAAATATCCAATACAACTGATGGATCTACTACTAAATGTTGGTTGCGTATCGGAGCTTATAATCTAAGCGGAACCAATGCTTACTCAATCAATGGGAAGATTGATTGCAATTTGAATACGCTTTCTTTTTCCGGAACTGATATCGAAAATCTGGCTGGTAATGTAGCGACTTCAACAACAACATTCACATTGACTGACGGTAAAGTTACGCTAAAAGGGGCAACGGCTCCGTCCGGAACTGTATCGGATGCTATTTCGTTTACTTTTACTAATTCCCGTTTTCCGGGTCGGACCTTTAAAGCAGAAGGCTATCGTTATACAGGTTGGAGTACCGATTGATAATTGAAAAAATAGTAAATGTGATATGAAAGAAGCTGCTTCGAGTAGAGGCAGCTTCTTTTTTTTTGTATTTTTGACTATCGGATAAAACTTTTTTTTTACATTTGTAGCTAAAGAACAAATTGCTTATGTTGAAGAAAAGTTTAGTTTCCATTGATCAATGTACGAAAGATGATATTTTGCGTATAATAGAAGATGCAAAAAAGTTTGAAAGAAATCCGAACCGGAAGCTCCTGGACGAAAAAGTGGTTGCCACTTTGTTTTTTGAGCCTTCGACCCGTACGCGGTTGAGTTTTGAGACTGCAGTAAACAGGCTTGGCGGTCGTGTGGTGGGTTTTCAGGATGCGTCTACAACAAGTTCGTCAAAAGGAGAAACATTGAAAGATACGATCCTTATGGTAGGAAATTATGCGGACGTCATTATTATGCGGCATCATCTGGAAGGTGCGGCCAGATATGCATCCGAGGTAACGGATGTTCCTATTGTGAATGCCGGAGATGGCGCGAACCAGCATCCTTCTCAGACTTTACTCGATTTGTATTCTATTCAAAAGACGCAGAAAACATTGGATAATCTGACGATAACAATGGTCGGCGACCTGAAATATGGACGAACGGTCCATTCGCTTATCGTCGGCATGTCGCACTTTAATCCCACGTTTCATTTCATAGCTCCGGAAGAATTGAAGATGCCGGAAGAACAGAAATATTTTTGTAGTACGCGCAATATTGAGTATAATGAACATACAATATTTTCGGAAGATATTATTAATCAGACGGATATATTGTACATGACAAGAGTGCAACGTGAGCGCTTTACGGATCTTGTGGAATACGAGCGGGTTAAGAATATTTATATTTTGCATAATAAGATGCTTGAAAATTCGCGTCCCAATCTTCGTGTTCTTCATCCTCTTCCCCGTGTTAATGAGATAGCGTATGATGTGGATGATAACCCGAAGGCTTATTACATAGAACAGGCGCGTAACGGATTATTCACTCGTGAAGCTATCCTTTGTGATGTGCTTGGAATAAAGGTTGACGAATGAAAAATTTATTACTAATCATTAATAATCATGTCTGATAATAAGAAAAAAGAATTACAAGTTGCCGCTCTTGAGAACGGTACGGCTATAGATCATATTCCGCCGGAACAATTATTTAAAGTAGCCCATTTGATAGGGCTCAGTACGATGGATAACCGCATCACTTTCGGAAATAATCTGGAAAGTAAGAAGATGGGGCGTAAGGGTATGATAAAAATTGCAGACAAATTTTTTGAAGAAGAAGAAATTAACCGCATCGCTCTTGTGGCTCCGAATGTTATACTGAATATCATACGCGATTATGAAGTTGTCGAGAAAAAGTATGTAAGTCTTCCCGATGAACTTGTCGGAATTGTAAGGTGTAACAATCCTAAATGCATCACGAATAATGAGCCTATGCTTACCCATTTTTATGTGACCGATAAGGCGATGGGTACTATAAAATGTCGTTACTGTGAACGTAAGATTAGTAAGGAAGATATCATTATAAAATGAGATGTAGCGTTCAAATCTGCGATTTACGCTGAAAAGAATGAATGGTCATCCCGACATGGAATATCAGCCATTTGCAAACGAAAGCGAGTGGCTGATGATAAATGGATAGAAAAATATCTTTGCATTCAAAAAAATGAAGACGAAAAAGTCTGATTTTAATTTGAAACAGACATAAAACGACTTGCGCCAAAGAGTTATGAACATACTGTGAGTTCTATGTTACCTTAGTGTTAAAAAATAAACAATGTACGCATGAAACGAACATGCAACCAACGGTCTTTTAGCGAAGCGTTAAAAAAACGGCTTGCGCCAAAGAGTTATGAACATACTGTGAGTTCTATGTTACCAAAATGTTAAAAATTAAACAATGTACGCATGAAACAAGATTGGAAGCCGGGAACTATGATTTATCCTTTACCGGCAGTTATGGTAAGCTGCGGAAGCGAACCTTCAGAGTATAATATACTAACAATTAGCTGGGTAGGAACGATTTGTACTAATCCTCCGATGTGTTATATTTCGGTGCGTCCCGAGCGCTATTCTTATCCGATACTTAAAAAAAATATGGAGTATGTCATCAATCTTACGACACGCGCTATGGCTTTCGCGACCGATTGGTGTGGCGTGACGTCGGGAGCGAATTGTGACAAGTTTGAAGAAATGAAGCTTACTCCGGGTAAATCATCCGTTGTTCGCGCTCCTCTTATAGAAGAATCGCCTCTGTGTATCGAATGTCGCGTAAAAGAGATATTGGCTTTAGGTTCGCATGATATGTTTATTTCCGACGTCGTAAATGTTTGTGCCGACGATAAGTATATGGATCCCGGGACCGGCGTTTTTGATATGCAAAGAGCCGATTTACTTGCGTATGTACATGGTAAGTATTACGGACTGGATGATATCATCGGGCATTTTGGCTGGTCGGTGAAAAAGAAAAAATAACTTCTTTATTTTAAGGGTATAAGATAGGATATTTTTGCATATATCGTCTGACCGGACGCTTTTGCGAAAACATCCTCTCGTTTGGTATTGTATATATCTCCGAGCGAATACAGGTAGCGTCCTTCCAATAAGAAATATCCGATGGCGGTGCGAATTTCAATTCCGGCTCCTCCGCCGATACCCCATTCGAATTTTTTTTCTGCGGGCATGCTGTGTTGCCCGGTTACTTTGCCCACTGTCGCTCCGTTGAGATTTTCATCTGTTGATTCGCTTATCATATAGCCGATTTGAGGCCCTGCATTAATAAATCCTTTTACATTTTTATTTCCGAACTGAACGCGTGTATAAAATGGAAGTTGCAGATAACTTAAACGGCGGTTGTATTTGTATTTTGACAGATCCTCAGCTTCTTCTTCCGTCTCGGCCTGATCGTCGGATTCAAACTTTTCTTTCCATCCTTGCCGGGCATAGTTTAGCTCAACCTGTAATCCTACGTATTCCCCCATAGTCATACGTCCCGTAAGGCCGAAAGTCTCCCCCATAAGCGTACTTTGCGCTACTTTGGGGCTGAAATTAACGGATGAGAATGTCGTTCCGCCGGATACGCCTAAAGAGAATTCATAAGGGGTCGTTATTATTATCTGGGCTTTAATAACGGAAGCCATTCCGAGAAATAACAGGATAACGTATGGTTTTCGTTTCATTTAAAATCAGAGCGTGTTATCGTAAAATCTTTATTGTAATGGATAATATAAATGTTCGTATTTATGAAGCCGCCCCAATTATTGACACGTTTGAAATGGAATCCCGTTTGGATGCTTTTGTAGCGTATTTCGGAAAGTTTGTTTTCAAAATTCACGCCATAATTTTGGATGGCATTGAAGAAGAACATACCGGTATCAAAACCTAACATTGCATATTTGGGAAATATCGGCATCGGACTTTTACTATACCAGTTTTTGTAATTGTCGTAGAACATTTTTACGCTTGGATTTGTATTATCGGCATAAAAGAGGCTGTATATATATGTATCAAGTGCATGGAAATCATCAAGACATTCTTTTAAATAGGTCTGCCATACGGGATATCCGAACAGGGTCAGGTTGTATTCCTGCTTTGTCTCGGCAATAGTACGCAATACGGTTTTTATCTTGGTTAAAGCTTCCAGCGATTGTGAAACCGGCATAATCATATTCGGTTTACTTGTAGAGAGTAAAGATCTTATGTTAGCATCAAAAGCGCCTGCATCGTAAACAGCGTCTATGTATGATATGTTACGATCTTGTAATTCCTGTTTGAATTCCTTTATGAAATCGGCCTGATCATCTTTATCTTTTGTGTCAAGAAAGATGATATGATGTTTTGCAAAGAGATTTGCGCCGGCATATGCCGCGTTTGCATACAAGTATGCGGGAGGGGTATTTACCTGAAATATGTAAGCGTTGTCAAGTACCTCGTCGTTCTTTGACGTAAACGGAATCACATATTTTATTTGGTTTTGTTTTGCGAAGTCTGCGACCAGTTTAATCTGTTCGGCGGAGACGCCTCCGATGATGAGATTGACATTTTTCAGTTCTTCGTTTTTTTCCTGCAATAACTTCTTTGTTTTTGACGGATTTTCTTCGCCGATATCATACACAAATAATTCGGTGGAATAACCTTGTTTGCGTAGCGTATCAACCGCTAAAAGCATTCCTTCATAATATTCCGTTATGCGTTTTTTGGCGTCCGTCGATTTGATATTTTCCGTATCATAAGGAAGTAATAACGCTATTTTTGCTGCATTGACGCGTTTTATTTCTTTTTCCGCGTTCAGCATGGCGTTCACTTCTCCGGCATCCGGTTCTATTTCTTTCGGTAAATCTTTTTCGTTTATTCTTAACGGGATGCGAAGGGTCATACTTGTGCGTAGACCTCCTGCCAGTTCAGGGTTAAGCTTTAATAATTCTTTTTCGGAGGTCTTGAACTTTCTGCATATATTGTACATTGTTTCTCCTGTCGGAACCGTGTAGTACACTTCTTTTGCTCTTTTTTTATTTTCTACGATTTCCGCAATCTGTTTCTGCTTTATATATGTTGGGATGCGTATTGTTTTCCCGATAGAAAAAGTTTCATGCGATAAACCGGGGTTTGCTTCAATTATATCTTCACCGTTCACGCCATATTTTTTTGATACTCCGTATAATGTTTCTTTTGTTTGTATGGTATGATAGATATAATCCTTTTCCTTGTCTGTTTTCGGTATGCTTTTTACCGCAACGCTTTTCTGTGGTATTTTCAATTTATCTCCGGCCTTAATCGCCTCGTCGCTGCCGATGTTGAGTCTGTATATGTCGCTCACTTTCACGTCATATATTTTTGCAATGGAATAAACCGTTTGTCCGCGTTCCACAGTATGATAAAATATATCTCCCCCCTGTGCGTTATTATTCATTGTGGATTGATTGTTTTGCGCATAAGTGTTTATTGTGATCAGACAAAACACCCATAGTATTGCGAGTAGCGTAATTCTTTTCATGATTACAAGATATTATTAAGAATTATGTTTTCGCAAAAATACAATATATGATTGAGAAATAAAATTTTTTTTTAAATAATTTGTTGTAAGCGAATATTGAAACTTGCTATTAATTGATATATTTCGTAACTTTGGAGACTGATTTTGGATATGGATATTGATAAAAAAAGAAAGTTCGGCGGGCTTTTAGCCTTTATGTTGTTTGTTTGTTCTGCATTTGCCCGGCAATACGGCGTAACAGGAGGCGGACATACTCCGCTTCTGGCTGAAAATAATACAGGCGGCAGGATTCAGGTTTATCTTGTCTACGGCATGGAGAATGTGCAGATTAGTTATACGTCTTCGTCGACGTCGCATCAGTGGTATCGCTATAAAACGAGGGCGCTTGACGATTCCGAAATAGTTTCTTCGACACAGACCGGAACGACGTCTTACGTTACGAATGTGGAAGAAGGCTATGGATATTATGTAAAAGAGAATGAAAACGTTGGAATGAATTATTTTGTATGGATTATCGATTACAGCAAATATGAATTCTTTATACGTAGTTTGAGTATATCTCCGGATGTGGATGAATGTGTAGCTGTCGGTTTTGATGGCGATGCGGATATTGAAGAGTTGGCTTATTATACGCCTTCCGGTTCACGGGGGGCGATTAAGCGTGAGTTTGAACTAAGTTACGTCACACTTAAGTGGAATGAAGCATTAAAACGGTTTTCAGAGGAAAAGTTTGTTAAAATTTTTAATACGGATCCCTTTTCAACCACATTTCCTTCTCATTCGGATGATCCAATGCTGTTGACTGATACGGAGATAACGC
The DNA here is from genome assembly GCA_031257565.1 of Tannerella sp. Lineage (GTDB taxonomy): Bacteria > Bacteroidota > Bacteroidia > Bacteroidales > Tannerellaceae > Tannerella. The sequence goes on from JAIROL010000160.1 coordinate 7,403, forward strand.
TTAAAGGCGACCTGTTTGCACGTTATTTTGGCGTAGAGAAGTCAATATCGATACCTTATGAGGCAAAAGCGATTCAGGTTTATGCGGATACTTTGATTGTTTCAGTCGGTTCGGGAAATATGGAAGGATCTGAATATGAATTATGCGCGCCTGCAGTTATAAAATTTACCGCATATGCCAATCGTCCTGTAGCATCGCGGTTTGTATGGAAGGTTTATAATAGCGAAGATCCTGATAACCTGTTGATTCAATATAGTGCGGAAGAGTTGGAGTATACGTTTGACCGTGTGGGAACTTTTATTGTAAAGTTGGAAGCGAGCGATCGCTCGGGTTTTTGTTCTAATGATGACGAACATGCGTTTCAGATAAGCATAACGGAAACGGAAATGGCGATACCGAATGCTTTTTCTCCGGGTTGTACGCCGGGAATTAATGATATTTTTAAAGTCAGATGTAAATCTGTGATAAAATTTCAGGGTTGGGTTTTCAATCGCTGGGGAACAGAGATGTTTCATTGGACGGATCCTTTACAGGGCTGGGATGGTAAGTACAGAGGCAAATATGCGCCTCCGGGAGCCTATTATTATTTGATCGAATATACCGGAACAGACGGGAAAAAACGCGTAAAAAAAGGAGATATTAATGTGTTCCGCTCGAAAGAGATAGATACGGAAATTCGTAAGGAAGAAGAGCGTTAAAAATTAAATAATGTACACATGAAACGAACATGCAAAACGGCTTGCGCCAGAGAGTTATGAACATTTGTGAGTTCTATGTTACCGAAATGTTAAAAAATAAATAATGTACACATGAAAATTTTGCAAAGCATAATGTATTTTCCGGCGGCATGTGTGTTGTGTTTTACGGTTTATCTTTTTGTTTGTTACCGTGATTCTGTTTCCGTCAAAAAAGAAGCGCCTGTGGTTGCTTCTTTCACTATTTCGCCGGAAGTACCGGCAACCATCCGTTTTTGCGGAAAGGATGTAGATATTTCACGCTATAATGTAAAAGAGGGGCTGGATCGTGAATTGAGTAGCTTTACGTATTTTCATTCTTCAACCATGTTACTTATAAAGCGGGCCAATCGTTATTTTCCGATTATAGAGCCTGTCTTGAAAGCAAATGGTATTCCTGACGATTTCAAATACCTTGCGGTAATAGAGAGTAATCTCGATCCGAGGGCGACGTCTCCCGCTCATGCGGCAGGCGTGTGGCAATTTCTGGAAAGTACCGGAAAGAGTTATGGACTGAAAGTTACTGCCACTGTCGATGAAAGGCGGCATGTGACTAAATCAACCGAAGCGGCTTGCAGGTACCTGAAAGAAGCTTATGACTTGTATGGAGACTGGATTGCCGTTGCGGCTTCGTATAATGCGGGAATGGGGCGTATATCGGGACAAATGGAGAAACAGGGAGAATTATCTGTGCTTAATCTGTATTTGGCGGAAGAAACGACCCGGTATCCCTATCGTATCTTTGCTGCAAAACAAATTTTTGAGAATCCGTATAAATATGGTTTTGTGCTTCATGCGGAAAATCTGTATAGTCCGATAGATTGCAGCGAGGTTATTACCGATAGCGATATTCCGGATTTGGCGGTATTTGCGCGTGAAAAAGGGATAACTTATAATGATTTGAAATTTTTTAATCCCTGGCTCAAAGATACAAAACTGCTGACAGGAGGCGTGAGATATAAAATTCTTATTCCGAATAAGAATAAATTGTATTACAGTTCTTCTAATTTCTATGTGCATGACAAGCGTTGGATTGCTCGATAGGCATTGGAGACTGATTTTTTGATGGTTATTTATATTTAGTTGAATATTGAAAGATTGTTTTTTACAGAAGGTATTTGTTGATGAAAAAAAATAAAAACGGAAGAACCGACAGCGTTTCCGGTAAAGAAGAAGCGATGGAAGGCGGAAGTATTGAGGTGTTGGGAGCGCGTGTCCACAACCTGAAAAATATAGACGTAGAAATACCGCGAAACAAGTTGTCTGTTATTACGGGTATGAGTGGTAGCGGCAAGTCTTCGCTTGCTTTTGATACGATTTTTGCTGAAGGACAACGGCGTTATATCGAAACGTTCTCGGCTTATGCGCGGAATTTTCTCGGTAATGTCGAGCGTCCTGATGTCGATATGATAAGCGGTCTCAGCCCCGTTATTTCAATTGAGCAGAAGACAACAAACCGTAATCCGCGTTCGACGGTCGGTACGACAACAGAGGTATATGATTTTATGCGTCTTTTGTATGCGCGTGCCGGTGAAGCTTATTCTTATCTCAGCGGGGAAAAAATGGTCAAATATACGGAAGAACAGATTGTTCAGCTTATTCTCAAAGATTACAGGGACCGTAAGACATATATTCTTGCGCCTGTCGTGCGTAATCGTAAAGGACATTACCGCGAATTGTTCGAACAGATACGTAAAAAAGGATATCTCAATGTGCGCGTAGACGGAGAGTTGCAGGAAATTTGTTATGGAATGAAGCTTGATCGTTATAAGATGCACAGTGTGGAAATTGTGATAGACAAATTAGTTGTTTCGGTTTTTGACGAACAACGTCTGAAAGATAGTCTGCGTGTTGCAATGAAGCAGGGAGAGGGGCTAATCATGCTTCTTGATACTGATACCAGCGAGGCGCGTTATTACAGTCGTCGCCTGATGTGTCCGGTAACGGGTCTTTCTTACAGCGAACCGGCTCCTCATAACTTTTCTTTTAACTCTCCGCAGGGAGCATGTCAGCGTTGTAAAGGTATCGGGACGGTGAATATTCTTGATATGGAAAAGATTGTTCCGGATTCGTCTCTGAGTATATACGGCGGAGGAATCGTCGCTCTTGGCAAGTATAAGAATTCGATGATATTCTGGCAGATTGAAGCGCTTTGCAAGAAGCATGGAACAACGATGAAGACGCCGATAAAAGATTTGCCGGAAGATGCCATTGATGAGATTATGAATGGAACGGATGAATGTATACAGATCAGTAATGAATCGCTTGGGAACTCGAATTATATGATATCCTACGAAGGTGTTGCAAAGTATATCATGATGCAGCAGGAAGATGAAGCTTCCGCTTCGGCGCAGAAATGGGCAGGGCAGTTTATCAGTACTTCCGTATGTCCGGAATGCCAGGGACAGCGCTTGAATAAGGAGGCGCTGCATTATCGTATTGGCGGGAAAAATATTGCGGAGCTTTCGGAAATGGATATTTCCGAGTTGTATGAATGGATGACGTCTGTCGATAAAAAAATGTCGCTGCAGCAAAATAAAATAGCGACGGAGATATTGAAGGAGATACGTTCCCGCCTGAAATTCTTATTAGATGTGGGACTTGATTATTTGTCGCTTAATCGCGCTTCTGCTACCTTGTCCGGAGGAGAGAGCCAGCGTATACGTCTTGCTACACAGATAGGCAGCCAATTGGTGAATGTCTTATACATTCTCGATGAGCCAAGTATCGGACTTCATCAACGTGATAATGTCCGTTTGATAAATTCATTGAAAGATTTGCGCGATACCGGCAACTCCGTTATTGTTGTAGAGCATGATAAGGATACGATGATGAACGCTGATTATGTTGTCGATATGGGCCCTAAAGCGGGGCGTCTTGGCGGAGAAGTCGTATTTGCCGGAACTCCGCAGGAAATGATGAAAGCGGATACGCTTACCTCTGCTTATCTGAACGGGCATAGATCGATAGAAATCCCAAAATCCCGGCGCAAAGGAAGCGGATTCTTCCTGAAACTGAAAGGAGCAAGCGGGAATAATCTGAAAGATGTGGACGTAACTTTTCCCTTAGGAACGCTGATTTGTATTACAGGAGTTTCCGGGAGCGGAAAATCGACATTAATCAGTAATACGTTGCAACCCATATTAAGCCAATACTTTTATCATTCGCTGGAAGATCCGTTACCTTATCGATCAATTGAAGGGATCGAAAATGTAGATAAAATTGTAAATGTGGATCAATCGCCCATAGGTCGTTCACCGCGTAGCAATCCGGCTACTTATACGGGAGTGTTTTCCGATATCAGAAACCTGTTTGTCGAACTTCCCGAATCGAAAATACGCGGGTATAGACCGGGACGTTTTTCGTTCAATGTTTTGGGTGGCAGGTGCGAGATATGCAAAGGTAACGGATATAAGACAATAGAGATGAATTTCCTTCCGGATGTTTTTGTGCCCTGTGAAGAATGTTACGGCAAGCGTTATAACAGGGAAACGCTGGAGGTTCGTTTTCGTGGCAAGTCAATCGCTGATGTGCTTGATATGACCATAAATATGGCAGTTGAATTTTTTGAAAACGTACCTGCCATATTAAGTAAGATCAAGGTGTTGCAAGATGTGGGGCTTGGGTATATTAAACTTGGTCAGCCGTCTACCACTTTGTCGGGAGGTGAAAGTCAGCGTGTTAAGCTGGCCACAGAATTGTCGAAGCGCGACACGGGAAAGACCTTGTATGTATTGGATGAACCTACAACAGGGTTGCATTTTGAAGATATACGCGTACTGCTTGGCGTGTTGAACAAATTGGTAGATAAAGGAAACACGATTATAATTATTGAACATAATCTGGATATTATCAAATCGGCCGATTATATAATTGATATGGGACCCGAAGGCGGACGCGGCGGCGGAACATTGCTGTTTGCCGGAACGCCGGAGGAGTTTATATCTTCGAAGGTAAAAAGCTATACAATGCCATTCCTGAAAAATGAGCCGGGCATGGTTAATGGTTAAAATATTAAAGACTGAATTAAAAATGTTTGTTATATGAAGAATCCGATACAGATGATTAAGCAATGCGTGGAAAACGAAGAACCATACTTTGTGCTTCGCGGTAAGGATATATGCGCCCTTCCTGCAATAGAAAAATATTATGAAACAGTGAAGGGAAAAGTGGAAGATCCTTATTTTATTGAAGAAATAGAGGAGATACTGAAAGACTTCCGTGCATTTCGTGAAGAACAGGAAACGCATATTCCGGATTGATGGATTATGACAACGGATTCTTATAAGACGATAAAAGCGCTGTCGGAAGGATATTATACGGAAAAGCGAAGTCGTTTTCTGTCATTTGCCATACCCGTGCGGACAGTAGAGGACGTGAAAGAGTATGTGCAGGAATACCGGAAAAAATATCATGATTCACGTCATGTCTGTTGGGCTTATATGCTCGGTACGGATCGTACTGCATTTCGTGCGAACGATGACGGAGAACCTTCGTCTACTGCGGGAAAACCTATTCTCGGACAAATAAATTCCAATGGATTGACGAATATTTTGATCATAGTAGTCCGCTATTTCGGCGGTATGGAATTGGGCGCCGGCGGTCTTATTGTCGCTTATCGCGCCGCCGCCGCAGAAGCAATTGCTGCCGCAGAGATAGAGGAACGTACTGTAGATGCGGATATGACGGTTGTCTTCGAATATCCTTATCTTAATAGTATTATGCGTATCGTGAAAGAAGAACAGCCTGAAATCGTATCGCAAACATATGAAATGACATGTGAAATGACGCTCCGCATTCGCCGGAACCTGTTCGGAAATTTGAAAAACCGTATTCTCAATGTTGAAACCGCATATCTTAAAGAGTAGGCGGTAAAGTCTATGACTATAAGCATTGTGATTATAATAAGCAGTACAACGAAATTTGCCGAGTATAGTATAATAATACGCTCACTGTTACTATATATCCGCTTGCTAACAACAGATCGAATGTTGCGCTTGATAATGTTTTGAAGTCTGTCGATATAATCTTGTAAGCATGACCGCAAGATTATGTCGGGTACGGTATGGAAACACGAAACAGGATAACATGTCCCGCTTCTTTTCCGGGACTGATCAGGCAGGAAGGGAAATGCGTCCGGTTCGGCGCGTCGGGATAGAATTGCGCTTCCAGGGCGATACCATCGAAAGGATGAAAAGGCGCCGACAGATAATCGCCCGTATAAACCTGAATGGCGGGCAGTGAAGCGTAAACATCCAGACATCTTCCCGAATCCGGCTCGCGAAGCGATGCCAGGCGTTTCATCGAATCGCTCTTTGACGCCGCAATAAAACAGGTATTGTATCCTGCGAGAATTTCATTTTTCAGAGGCGTCAGGGCGGATATTTTTTGAAAATCGCGAAAATCGAAAGCGGAATGCGCCACGGGCAGGATTTTCCCCGTAGGGATAAATTCGCTGTCCGTTTCCAGATAATCATCGGCGAGTACTTTCAATTCGTGATCAAGAATCGTGTTCTTTCCGGCGGAAAGATTGAAATAGGCGTGACAGGTCGGACTGAAAACAGTTTCCCTGTCGGAAATCGCCCGGTATTCGACGGTCAGTTCATTATCGTCCGAAAAGGAATAGATTATCGTCAGGTGCATGTTTCCCGGAAATCCGCCTTCGCCGTCAGGGCTGAAATAAGAAAAAACAATTTTCCCGCTTTTTTCTTCATAATCGAATAATCGGGAATTAAATCCTGCAAAACCTCCGTGGTTGGAGTTATTGCCATCATTTTTATCCAGCAAGTATATTTTTCCGTTTAATTGGAATTGCGCTTTGGCAATCCGGTTGGCAAAGCGTCCGACAGCGCTTCCGAGATAAAACTTATCCGACAGATAATCTTCTATCCGATTGTAGCGAAGGACAATATTTTCCAATTTTCCATGTCGGTCGGGAACAACCATCGACACTAAAGTTCAGACTTCCTGACCTCTGGGGAAATCAATCTGTCACCAAATCGTAAAAAAGTGTCAGATTATAGCCGGGAAAGATGGTTTGGGTTTGGTTGAGTTGTTCACATAAATTAACCAATATTTTATCGTCTGCCCAGTGGTCGGTACGATGTATTTTAACATGTAAGACCTGCTTTTCGTTATCAACGATGATATCAGCATCTTCCCTGTGATGATAAAAAGGAAAACAGTCTTGAAAATAATACACTGAGCCTTCACGTTTGGCCACACCGACATGCATACTGACTATTGTCATGTCTTCCGTAAACAAGGGGAGGATTGCTTGAGGCATAATAACAATATTTAATGGATTTTAGATTTTACTGCAAATCTAATAAAAATGTTTCAATTAAAAAAACAGGACACTTTCATTTCCCAATAACTTTTTATTACTCGCTTATTTTTAAGATGTTAGATTTATATATTTTCTCCGGTTATGTCCCGGATCAGACGGTAGAGCAATTATTCCGTTTCCCGTTGGGTGCGCCGGTATTGACCGGCATGGAAACAGAACTGCGTGGTAACATTTCATCTGCATGTAAAACTTTTTCATCTTATGCGCTTGGAAAAACGATCTGTTTCATGTAATTTTGTAACCGTTAAACTTAAAATAAACAAGAAAATGCATATAGCGAATCCCATATACGATGTAGTCTTCAGGTACATGATGGAAGACAACCGCGTGGCCAGAGCCTTTCTGTCGGCGATCATACAGGAGGAGGTCGTGGAACTGGATTTTGCGCCGCAGGAACACACGATCCGCGTACCCCCAAAAAAAGAGGAGCATCCGACGGAGAAGAAAGAAATAAACTTTACGGTCTGCCGGTTCGACTTTTCGGCGCGCATCTCCGTTCCGGGCGGCGGCTACAAAACCGTATTGATTGAATTGCAGAAAGCCAAGTTAGCGTCTGACATCATGCGTTTCCGCCGTTACTTAGGCCTGCATTACCGGAATCCGAACAACGCTTACGGCTCAG
>JAIROL010000244.1 GCA_031257565.1 Tannerella sp.
GGGCGCCGCCGACTACACAATCTGCTATTACCGCCGGCGATGGGATAAATCGACACAACCCGATACCGGACACGGCTTGACAAATGTAAGGCTGCTGAAAACCACTTCCGCCCATCAGCCGGCAATGAAGGTAATTGCGACAGAGACGCTGTTGACAGAGACGCTGTCGACAGAAACGCTGTTGACAGAGACGCTGTTTACAGGCAGATGAAACGGCGTGCTGCATCGTTATTATTCGGCAAGTTTTTTGAGTTCTAAAACAGTTCCATCCCATTCGGCATATGAAAATAATTGCATCCAGTCGCCAATTATTATAAGCCGGGTATCAGGAGCAATTTTACGGTCTAATAAAATATGAAGATGCCCGAACATAAAGAAATTGATATCCGGATGCGTTTTGAGGTGTGTTTTCGCAAAAATCTCTAATGCTTTTGCGTTGCGCGTTTGCGCCAAGTTGATTTTTTCGGCTTTAAGTCCGCTTTTCCGGCTGCTCAGCGACCAACGGCGTGCAAATCCGAAAGTCCATCGTGGATGAATGGTTGCATATAAGATCTGACAGAGGCGGTTATGGAGAATACGTTGTATAATACGGTATTTTAAAGGACGGTATCCGACTTCGTCTCCATGTCCCAGAAAGAATTTTTTTCCGAGTAATTCGACGGTCAGCGGTTCGCGGTGGATGATTATTCCAATTTCTTCCTTAAAATAGTTAAACATCCATATATCGTGATTACCTGTAAAAAAATGTATTTTGATCCCGATGTCGGATAATTCCGCCAGCTTGCCGAGAAAACGCACATGTCCGCGTGGTACCACATATTTATATTCATACCAGTAATCGAATATGTCTCCGAGAAAATAGATCGCAGCCGCATTTTTTTTTATGCCGTCGAGCCATTGTACAAGTTTTTTTTCTACATCCGGAGGATTATCCAGATAGCCGTTGCCAAGATGAATATCAGAGGCGAAATATATTTTTTTTGAAGGCATATTCTACAATAAACCTAATTCAAGTTTAGCTTCTTCCGTCATCATGTCTTTATTCCATTCCGGTTCAAAAACAAGGCTTATGTGCGCGCTTTTTACGCCTTCGATACCTTCTACTTTTTGACGTACATCTTCAATAATGAAGTCTGCAGCGGGACAATTGGGCGCCGTGAATGTCATGTCTATACTGACGTTTTTGCTATCGTCAATGTCCACTTTATAGATCAGTCCGAGGTCATATATATTGACTGGTATTTCGGGATCATATACTGTTTTGAGAGCTTTTAAGATTTCTTCCTCTGTTTTTAGAAATTCGTTTTCCATTTTATAATTTTCCTTCGTCAGCGTAACTATAATAATATCTGTCGCTAATAATAATATGATCGAGTAGTTGTATATTCATTAGTTGCGCAGCTTTTTTCAGTCGGGACGTCAGCAGATCATCCTGTGGACTGGGCTGTATATTTCCGGAAGGATGATTGTGGCATAGTATGATCCCGTGGCAAGTCGTATTTATTGCTGCTTTCATTATAAATCGCAGATCGGCGGAGGTTTCTCCGACGCCTCCCTGACTGATTTTCACTTTTTCAATAATTTTACCGGCATGATTTGTTAATGCTATCCATAACTCTTCGTGCGAAAGATCGCATAATATGGGATAAAATATCAGGAAAGCGTCATTGCTGCCGCGTATGGAATTACGCTTTGCAGGTTCGGTAAGGCCTTTGCGCCTCCCCAGTTCCATTGCTGCAGCAACAGTTATGGCTTTCGCTTCGCCGATTCCTTTGTATGTCATTAGCTCTTTTACGGATAGCTTACCAAGCGTGTTGAGGTTGTTTGAAACGCTGTTCAATATTTTCTGGGCAAGCTGGACTGCTGTTTCATCCTTATTGCCGGAATTTATTAATATAGCTATCAGTTCGGCGTCGCTCAACGAAGAGACACCTTTAAGAAGCATCTTTTCCCTTGGACGGTCTTCTTTCGCCAATTCTTTCATGCGAAGTCTCCCGTTGGCGTCTACCATAACTTATTTCGTATTAACGCGTCCTACATAAGAACCGTCTCGCGTGTCGAGTTCTATTTTTTCACCGACATTTATGAACAGGGGCACACGTACTTCTGCGCCTGTTTCTACAGTTGCAGGTTTAAGCGTGTTTGTAGCGGTATCGCCTTTAATGCCCGGTTCCGTATATGTAACTTCAAGAATCACGTGCGCCGGAAGCTCGCAAGTCAGAATGGTTTCACTTTCCGCATGTACCATAGCTTCTACCATATCCCCTTCTTTCAGGAATTGTACGCCGTTAATGCTGTCTCCCGGCAGGAATATCTGTTCGAATGTTTCAGGGTGCATAAAATTATAACCCATGTCATCCTTGTAAAGGAACTGATACGGACGACGTTCGATACGGACTTCTTCCACTTTGACGCCGGCATTCCATGTTTTGTCAATAACGCGCCCTGTCGTTACATTTTTGAGTTTTGTGCGTACGAAAGCCGGGCCTTTTCCCGGTTTTACGTGGAGAAATTCAACAATGAAAAAATAACTGCCGTCTATATCAAGACACATTCCGTTTCTAAAATCTGCTGTTGTAGCCATAAATTTGTAGATATAGTTAAAATAATTTTAAAGTTTTCGATGCAAAGTTACTATTTTTAGTTGAAAAATAAAATAAAATAAAATGTCCGACAGGGTAAGCTAACAGATTTAATTATGATGTGACGGAGAAAGATGAATCGGCGTCTTTTTGTTAAGAAGATACCTTTTATCTCATTAATAAAGTTGTCGTGGCCATGTATATCAGCATGCCGATGATATCGTTCGTAATAGATATGAAAGGGCCTGTTGCTATTGCCGGATTTATTTTGAATTTATCAAGTATCATCGGAACTAACGTTCCGAACGTACTGGCGAACATAACGACGGCAAACAAACTGATAGATACGGACATTGTGATATATTGATTTCCGAGCGTAAAGTAGTTATAAATAAAAACAATAAAGCTTATGATTGCGGCATTAATCAGCGCTACGGCAGTTTCTTTAAGTACTTGCCTGAAAATATGACTTTGTTTTAAGCTGTTATTTGCCAAACCCTGTACGACAATTGCCGATGATTGAACTCCTACATTTCCGCCGGTACCACCGATAAGCGGAATAAACAGCGCCATTTTAGGATTTGCGGCAAATCCGCTTTCGAAGCCTCCGAGAATCATCGAATTACTCAAACCTCCAATCATGCCGAACAGGAGCCATGGTAAACGCGCGGCTGTCTGTACCAGTACGTTATCCGACGTTTCTACATCCTGCGAGATACCGGATGCTAACTGGTAATCGCGTTCGTGAAGTTCTTTCACTTCGTCCATGACGTCGTCAACGGTGATGTGCCCTAATAATCGTCCGATACTGTCGACTACAGGGAGAGATACAAGGTCGTATTTTGATATAAGTTCTACCACTTCTTCCATCTCAGCCTTGTCTTGCACAGAAACAGGGTCCTTTTGCATAATATGCTTTATTTTAGAAATAGACGGACTTGTAATAAGTTTTTGCAGAGGAAGAACTCCACGCAGGCGTTCGTCGTCGTCAATTACGTAGACATTATATATTTCGTCCATGTTTTCTTCTTCGGCCTGTTTGCGCATTTCTTCAATACACTGGGGCATACTCCAGTTCTCGTTAACGACAATCATTTCAGTACCCATCAATCCTCCTGCGGTATCTTCGTCGTATCTCAAAAGATCGATAATATCTCCGGCCTGCTCAACGTCGTCAATGTGCGAAAGGATTTCTTCCTGGCGTTCTTCGTCCATATCACGCATTAACTCTACGGCGTCATCCGTGTCCATTTCGTTCACAAAGCGTTGGGCGATGACTTTATTGGGTAGCTCGTTCAGTAGTTTGCGACGCTCGTCATCTTCGAGTTCCATCAGGACGTCGGCCGCTTTGTCGCCGTCCATCAGCAGATACAGGTAGATTGCTTCTTTTAGAGTCAGTTCCTTGTACAACTCCGCAACGTCGGCCGGATGCAAGTCCTTCAGGATTGCAACAGCTTTCTCTTTATTTTTCGTCTCAATGATTTTTTTCAGCTCATCGGCGTATTCTTTCGTTATTTCAATCATGATGTGACTTATTGAAAGTGAATGACTTCTTTGTTTGCTGTATAAACGTATCGTATACTGTCTTCTTTAAAAGAATCCGAAGCGATACTTTTTTCAGGCTTTTCCCCTGAGTAGCTTATATCTGCAATATCTAATATGGAATAAAACAAGTTTGATGCGCTTATTTTTTTATTTATATTTGCCTTCAGAGCTTTCTGTTTATGCGGGTATATTCTGTTGTAATCCGGTGAAGTCCATATGAATAGAGGGATGTGAACTTCAGCCTTCGGAGGAATTTTACTTCCGTGGAAGACTGAAAGGCTTCCGTTGTCGTACAAATTCTCGGCATGATCAGAGATGTACAGTACGGTTGAAATGCACTGTTGGGATGCTACTTTATTTATTATTTCCGATAAGATAAAGTCCGTATAATAAACGCTGTTGTCGTAAGCGTTTATTATCAATTCTTTGTCTTTATCCGAAATGATGGAGTAGTTTGCTATTCCTTCCAGCGCCGGAACATAGCGCTCGAATGATTTAGGATATCTGAAATTATATCTGAAATGACTGCCTAAAGTATGTATGACAATGAATGTTTTTTGTTCATTTTTATTCAATAGCGAATCGATATAGGGTAAAAGTAGCCCGTCGTAATTACCGTAATTTTCGGATTCGTCAGAAATAAAGAAAGTTTCATCCATATCTTTTGCAATGCGTTTGATGTATGGAAGGCAACCGGATTGATTGGCTATCCAGCCGGCGTAAAATCCGCATTCTCTGAATGCGTCGGCAAATGTTTTTTCTTTGAACGCTTCTTCAGGGTTAAGAGGGGTGGCGCTTGACAACAATAACGGTAAGGCAAATTCGGTTACGGTTGACGTTGCATAGACGTCGCTATACGTTATGATGTTCTTGATCTTCTCCAATTGCGGAGATGTGTGTCGTTCATATCCGTTTATGGAAAAGTTGCCATACCTCGCCGATTCTCCGATTATCACAACGTATATTTCGCGTTCAGGGAGTGTGGAGGAGTTCTGTCTTGCATGATAAGAAAATGATGCGATATTTTTATGCAGATTTTTCAGCGTAATATGATTATTGTATTTACGGACGAGCGTAGCGATTATATTACATGGATATGCGCATCTGTAATTGTCAACAAAGTTATTTGTCGCTTCATTAATATTGGCTTGCGATTTATCCTGACGATATTCGGTAGCATACATGGTGGAGAACAACATCAGGTTAAGGGCGATAACAGATACTCCTGCAATGAAATAATATTTACGTGAAAACAAGAAATTATTTTTTATTTTACGAAATGTGATAAAATAATAGCTTGTCCAGAGCAGTAATAAGATAAAACATTGCCATTTAATTGTCATAAGCAGTTCGGCGGCTTCGCCAATATTCGTGTTCAATACGGAAGAAATGAAGCCATCCGTTACCGTGGACTTGTATATCCATACATATCCTATTTCGAACGGAGCGCATAGCATAAATATACTTTCAAATAAGAAATACCATCGCATTTTTAAAAATAATGCGGGAGTGATTAATATGGATGACGAGAAAATGAGATATTCCATTTGCTTCACGAAACTTTCTGATAATTCGCCGGATAGAAAAATAACAAAAATATTCGGCAACATCAATATCACGAACAGCAGCAATATCCATCCGTAATTATTCGGTCTGAATATATTTCGTTTTATAATTTGTATGGTGTTCATAATCCGTTTTGCTTATGAGCCGGCTCGGTATCTTTTTCTTTTAGATAGTTATCGGCGATCAGCGTAAGTTCTATAAATTGTTCAATTGATAATTGTTCGGGTCGCTTGTCAAAGACAGGTCGTGCTAAACAGGGGCAATCTTTACCCAACAGAGGCTTCATTGAATTGCGTAATGTTTTCCGGCGCTGATTGAATGACGTTTTTACGACTCTTCTATACAAAGCTTCCTCGCAACCTAAATCCGTACGGCTGTTTCGCGTCATACGGATGACTGCGCTTTTGACTTTCGGCGGAGGGTCAAATACTTTTTCACTAACGGTAAAAAGGTATTCCACATCATACCAGGGTTGTATGAGCGCGCTTAGTATGCCGAAAGCGCGACTTCCCGGAGATGCGGCAAGGCGTTCGGCAACTTCTTTTTGTATCATACCGGAGCAGCATACGACCTGTTCGCGGTAATCAAGTACTTTGAAAAATATCTGGCTTGAAATATAATAAGGAAAGTTGCCAATAACACAGAATTTATCATTGTAGATGTTTTCGAGCTTCATTTTCAGAAAGTCTTCTACATGAATACGGTTTTCAAGTTTCGGAAATTTTTGTTCTATATATTTTACAGACGCCATGTCTATCTCCACGACAGACAGATTATGTCCTTCATCAAGCAGAAAACTCGTAAGCACGCCGGTTCCGGGACCAATCTCCAGGACAGGTAAGCCATGATATGCCGACAGCGTTTCTGCTATACGCTGTGCAATCCCAAGGTCTTTCAGGAAGTGTTGTCCTATAGACTTTTTCGGCCGGATAATAGTCATCAATTTCCAATTTGCTTTGAACTTAAAAAAATAACTTTAAATAGACAGCTCATCTTTTGGTAATGCAACGCGTATTTTATTTTTTAAATAAACAAGCTTATTTTGTATTGCTCTCGGCTTGCGCTATCTTTATTCAAGAAAATGAAGACAGGCGGCGTCTCGGCAATAAAAATAAACAAGCTTATTTTGTATTGCTCTCAACTTAGCGCTATCTTTGCGGGCACAAAGATACAAATAATAACTAAAATATTGCATGGATTTTAAACAAATTTTCCGAAAGATTATTAAGGTATTACTTCCTTTGTCTTTGGGCGTTATTTTGTTGTGGTACTTATATCGCAATCAGGATTTGGGCGAAATGATGAATGTTATAAAGAGAGGCGTACGTTATGATATTATTCTTTTTTCGCTGATATTCGGATTGTTGGGGAACATGATACGCGGCTTGCGTTGGTGTATGCTGATAGATTCTCTGGGTAGACGTGTTCGGCGCAGGAATGTCATATATGCGGTTCTGGGAAATTATGCGATCAATATGGCTCTTCCGCGTGTCGGAGAAATATGGCGCTGCGGAGTGACTTCCAAGTATGAAAAGGTTCCTTTCACTAAATTGCTGGGTACTTTGTTTGTCGATCGTATAATGGATACGGTTGTAGTCGGGTTGTTAACGCTATGTTTATGTATTTTTAATATCGGCTTTTTTCAAAAATTCTTTTCAGAGAACCCTCTGGCTATAGTGGAGGCCATATATCGTATGTTATCTTCCGTATGGACATATATCGGACTTGCCCTGTTTGTATTTTTGATCTGGCTGGTATTTGTCAGGCTGAAACATTTATTGGTTGTACGGAAAGTTATCGGCGTGATAAAAAATATATGGGAAGGAGTTAAATGTCTATGGAAAATCGAACAAAAAGTCCGTTTTGCGGTAGAAACATTGTTGATTTGGTGTTGTTATTTTCTTTATTTCTATATTACATTTTTTGCATTTGATTTTACAAAGGATCTGGGTATCCGTATCGGTTTGATTGCCTTTGCGATGAGTAGTATTGGCGTTGCCGCTCCGGTACAGGGGGGGATTGGCGTATGGCATTTTATGGTAATATCAACATTGGTCGCATTTGGAGTAAACTCAGATGACGCCGGCGCTTTTGCCATGGTCGTTTTTGCAATACAAGCGGCATGGGTGGCGCTTGTCGGATTATTCGGTATTACTGCATTGCCTGTTGTAAACAAGAATAAGGAAGTAAAAGATAGCGTCAAACCGGAAAACTGATTTTTTTTGTTTTTATTGGATAATCCGAATTTTATGACTAACTTTGGATTTTTAAATTATAAAAATCATGACTGCAGAAATTAAATCGCTTAATCCTTCGTCTGTGTGGGGATACTTTTATGAATTAACGCAGATTCCGCGTCCGACGGGTCAGATGGAAGCCGTAACACGGTTTATTGTTGATTTTGGCAAAAAATTGAATCTGGATACAGAGCAGGATGAGGCAGGGAATGTTATAATTCGCAAACCGGCTGCTCCCGGGTTTGAGAATAGAAAGGTTGCCGTGTTGCAATCTCACCTTGATATGGTGCCTCAGAAGAATAATTCTGTGACGCATGATTTTACGAAGGATCCTATCGGCGCTTATATTGACGGCGACTGGATAAAGGCGCAGGGGACTACCTTAGGGGCTGATAATGGTATAGGCGTGGCTATGTCGATGGCTATATTGGCCGATCATTCATTGAAGCATGGAGCTCTGGAGGCTTTGTTTACTGTTGATGAAGAAGTGGGGATGGATGGCGCAAATGGCTTGAGGCCCGGTTTTGTTCATGGCAGGATATTGTTGAACTGTGATTCGGAAGAAGAAGGAAAGTTGTTTGTCGGTTGTGCAGGCGGCGCTGATTTGAATATTTCATTCCAGTACAAAAAAGGCGCTCCCCTGATTGATGGCGACGTCGCTGTACGTTTATTTTTGTCCGGGCTTAAAGGCGGACATTCGGGGGTTGACATACATTTGGGGCGTGCAAATGCTAACAAATTAATGTTCCGTTTCCTAAAAGAAGCGGTACGCGATTATGGCGTACGTCTGGCAACCATTGATGGCGGCTCTTTACGTAATGCGATACCGCGCGAGGCGGAGGCCGTTATTACCCTTCCGAAAAGCAATGTGGAGCCTTTATGGGAGCTTATTGCCGACTATCAGGACCTCTATCGGGAAGAATATGCCGGTATTGAAGATAATATCAGCTTTATGGCTGAAATGACGGGCGCTCCGTTTGCGCTTATACCGGAAGAAATTCAGGATGATCTGATAAATTCGGTTGAAGGGTGTCAGAATGGGGTGGCTACCATGCTATATGATTTTCCGGGTACGGTGGAGTCGTCATCAAACCTTGCGTTGGTAAAATCCTTTGAGGGCCTGATTGAAATAAAGATTTTGGCCCGTAGTTCGTCTGAAAGCAGGAAAGCAGCTTTGCTTTCGTCTTTGGAAAGCGTATTTTCTCTTGCCGGCGCCAGAGTTGAATATGGCGGCGCCTATAATGGCTGGCAGCCGAATGCAAAATCTCCGATATTGAAAGTGATGGAAGATACTTATGAAAAACTTTATGGTAAGAAGCCGGAAGTTACAGTTATGCATGCCGGCCTTGAATGTGGTATTATACAGGGAGTCTATCCGGATATGGATATGATTTCGTTTGGACCCGATCTGAAACATCCTCACTCTCCGGATGAAGCAATAAGTATTTCTTCGGTAGGGAGAGTGTGGGAGTATCTTAAAACTACGCTCGAAAATATACCTGTGTGAAAATTCTTCTCTT
>JAIROL010000279.1 GCA_031257565.1 Tannerella sp.
GTTGGGTATAACCCCGCCGATATCTCATAAGGGTTGAATAAGAAGAGCCGTGTGAGGGGAGACTTTCACGCACGGTTCTGTGAGAGGCTGGCGCTGAAATGCGCCGGCCTACTCGACAAAAAAATTTTACAGGGAGACAAAATTATGATTTATTGTAAAAAAAGAAGAGAGCCGGTTTTTATGTCCTGCTCTCTTAATCTTTATGCAAAATAGCATGTCATTTCGTAGCGTTCGCATCCATGATCATAAAACCTTAATATCCGAATATCTCCTCCTGTGTCAGAGTTGTTATCGGTCCGATTTTTTTCAGCGCATCGACGTCCAAATCTTTTGTGTCGCCCAGAATACAATATGTAAAAGGTTTATTCTTCACGTATTTTTCCTGAAATGCTTTTACGTCCGGGAGCGTCATACCTGGTATTTTTTCGAACAATTCTTTTCTGGTATCTGTCGTCTCTCCGAACTCTTTTGCACTCAGGTAGTTCCATAATATGTCTTCTTTTAAGATGCGCTGTGTGCGGATGTTTGTCAAAATTTTTTCTTTCGCAATGGAAAATGTTTTTTCCGATTCGGGCATATCGTTGAGTATGCTGTTGAATGTTTCAATGGCTTCTACCATTTTGTCATTTTGCGTAGCGATAAAAGTATTGAGAACATAAGGGTAGACCGGTTTGTTCATACGTTGATAAGTTGCTCCGGCAGAGTAGGCCAGTCCGCGTGCTTCGCGCATTTCCTGGAATACAATAGCGTTCATTCCGCCGCCAAAATAGCTATTATACATATTGCGGTCTGTTTCCAGGTTTTTGTCATAGTCTCCGCCTCTGTGAATCATTGCCATATAGATCTGTTTGGCGTCATAATGAACTAAAAGGACATTGTTTTCATTCGTTTCCTGTACGGTAAATTTTACCGGTTCCGGTATTGGTTGCAGCGTTTCTCCTACGGCATGTTTTTTGTTGATGGCTTCTGTGATTTGTTGTTCTGTAAGCGGGCCGTAGTACATAATTGTATGCTCCAGGTTCTTTAGATTTTTGGTGCGTTTGACCAGTTCTTCAGGATTTAAGGCAAGCAGTTCCGCTTCGGAAAGAATATTTGTAGCCGGCGACTTGGGTCCCCAGATTGCGTAATTGCTTAGCCTGCTGAAGTTCGTTTGCTGATTCAGCTTGGCGTCCGAGCGTTGTTTCAGGATATCTTTTATTTGATTGTCATAGACTTCCTGATCCGCTTTCGCATCCGCCAGACGTTCTTCGAGAAGACTCATCGCCTTTTCAAAATTGTCATTCAAACCGCTCACATAGACATAAACGCGATCGTTCGCAGTAGATACGTTAAAAGAGCATGCTATTTTGTATAATTCGCTTTTTATTTCTTCCGCAGTTTTGGTAGATGTTCCGAGATAGTTCAGATAACTGAACGCGGTCCCCAGTGTTTTGTCGTGATTATTCCCCATCTCATAAATGTAATATAAAGAGAAAACAGGATTGGCGGTATTCTGTATATAAAGTAGCGGGATATCTTTTTTTACTTTTGTGGTGGATATATCTTTTGAATAGTCTAAGAATACCGGCTCGATTGGTTTGACTTCACGCGTTTTTATCTTAGCCAGAAATGCGCTTTCCGTGTCACGGTTCGTCGGAATCGGGGTTATTTGCGGTTTTTCTATTTTTTTATCATCCGGCGTTCCTTGTTTTTTATAGATAACCACATAATTATCATTGAAATATTTGTTGCAGAAATCGATAATATCCTTTTTGGTCAGTTTTGACTGATAGTCGATTTTGTTAACCTGATCTTTCCAGTCTATTTTATTTATAAATGAATTAAGGATAATACTTGCTGCATATTGATAGTCCTCTCTCTGATAATATTGATTTAAGCGGAAATTGTTAATTACCGCTTCGAGCAACCAGTCTTCAAACTCTCCCTTTTTCAGCATTTCCAACTGTCCGAGTAACAGGTCGCGAACTTCATCCAGCGTTTGTCCTTCTTTTGGCGTACCGCTCATCCGGAAAATACTGTAATCGGCCATTGGGTTGGAGTAACTGCCGGCTCTGAGGACTTTTTGTTTTTGTACAAGGTTGAGGTCTATCAGTCCGGCTTTGCCGTTGGTAAGCATATAATTTACAAGCTCCAGCGTGGCTGCGTCTTTTGTGTTGGCTGCAGGCAGGCGATAGGCTATTGCAATATTCTCGGCTTCCAGTCCGACAACTTCCTTTATTACAGGCGCAGAAATCGGTTGCTCAGGTAATGTTTTCAATTCGGGAATATCTTTCGGTTTCATAAAACTGAAATATTTGTCAATAATTTTGACGACTTCATCCGGATTGATATCGCCTACCATACAAATGGCCATATTATTCGGCACATAATATGTTTCAAAGTATTTTTTAATGTTTGTGATGGATGGATTTTTCAAATGATCTTGTGTTCCGATGATGCTTTGCGTTCCGTATGGGTGATGTGGAAATAACCCGCTCAGCATGGCTTCATAAACTTTTCTTGCGTCGCTGGCGAGGCTCATATTGTATTCTTCATATACGGTTTCCAGTTCCGTATGAAATCCGCGGATTACCGGATGGGTAAAGCGGTCGGATTGTATGATAGCCCAGTTTTCAACTTCATTGGAGGGTATATCTTCCGTATAGGCGGTAACATCATAAGAAGTAAAAGCATTTGTTCCCTGCGCTCCTATGGTCGACATCAGCTTGCTGTATTCGTTCGGTATGGCTATTTTTGAAGCTTCCTGCGATATACGGTCTATTTCCGCATAAATTTCTTTCCGTTTTTCATCATCGGTTGTTTGGCGATATGTTTCAAACAAGACTTCTATCTGATCCAGCAATGGCTTTTCCGCCTCATAGTCGGATGTGCCGAATTTCTGAGTGCCTTTAAACATCAGGTGTTCAAAGTAGTGGGCCAGTCCGGTTGTTTCCGCCGGATCGTTCTTCCCGCCGACACGGACGCCTATATATGTTTGTACGCGCGGTTTGTCTTTATTTACCGACAGGTAAACTTTCAAACCGTTATCCAACGTATAAATACGCGTCTGCAACGGATCTCCCTGTACGCTTTCGTATTTATACTCCGACGTCATACCTGATACTGTCAGGAAAACGATCGCAAATGAAATAATTAAATAAATCCTTTTCATAATAAACTCTGTATTAAGTAATTAAACTAGCGTAATATGATAATTGTATTATCTTACATAAGTTTGTAAATATACAACATTTATTTTGTTGAAAGCAAAAAGAAACGCATTTTTTTTATTGAAATGTTATATTTTTTCAGCAATTCAGGGAGAAAGTAACTATTTAATAGCGTAGCGTGAGGTGGTTTTCCAAAAAAAAACGCTACATTTGCAGATAGTTCCACATATAGCATAAATAAACAGATATGGAAAAAAGTAATTACATCCGTTTTGACTGGGCGATAAAGCGCCTGTTAAGGCAGAAGGCCAACTTTGTAGTCCTGGAAGGCTTCCTGTCATC
>JAIROL010000292.1 GCA_031257565.1 Tannerella sp.
GGCAAGGAAGCCGAAATCAAGACACTGCTTGACAAGCATGTCTCAAAATCGGCCATCGCCCGCATACTCGGCGTTCATCGACTGACGGTGACGGAATTTGTGAAAAGTCTGTAATTCAATTACATGCAAACAAATATTTTCGAGATTCACATTCTTATTTTTGGGGATCACTCCGTTTGAAGCAGGATTTACAGTTCTGCAAAAAAAGATAGCGAAGAAAAACATCTTTGTGCGACTTATGCTACTTTGTGGTTTTCCTTTCAATTGCGCCATGCTGAGTGGTATGTCGGAATTTCCGACATACCACTTCTTCCTGCAGTTCACCTTCGGCAAAAATATACTGCTCGATTTGGGGCAATCTCGGACATTCCAAAAAATCGGCAACCGATTCTTATATTGAGGAATATAGTGTCGAAGACAGAAAGGAATATAACGGATTATTGCAGTTTTAATCGTTATTGATAATTAACATATTATGTGAATTTCTGAAACGATTGCTTGTTTTGTCGCAAAAGTTTGCTGAATTTGCGACAAAAATTAATGAAAATTATGAATGAAAATATTGAATATAAAGTATTTGAAAGAATGAAAAAAGCCAAGAGGGGTATGGTTTTTTTTGCAAGCGATTTTGCTGCTTACGGAGATACTAAAACATATCTGCTTATGTAAATATTTACATAATAGCCGATTTGGCGCTCAATCGCGAATTTTTCGGCTTTTCGGGTGATATTAGCCGGACACAGGTAGGAAAACTGAAGGATGCTTCGAGCTGGTATATTTCCAACGATTTTCTGAATGCCCTGCGCAAAGAGTTTGAAGATGCAGAAATTAACGATGTCGTTCTTTCCGTAGTCGATAACAAAGCCCCCGATGATGACCCCGTAAAAATTGAGGTGCGTTATCCTTCCGTAACTACCTGTTCTACTTATGTTTTACCTCGTGTATTGCTGGAAATAGGCAGTCGCTTGTTGATGGAACCGTCCACATTGCGCTCGTTCAGGTCAATGGTCGGCGAAGAATTTCCCGAACTTTCAGGCGTTTCGTCGCCCAGATGCGAAACTGTGTGCCTTGCGGCGATTTCACACGTAACCAACGGAGATGACGACGTCAAGGTTGTAAGCATTAACCGAAATTTCTTGCGTTTTACCTGCTATTGCCCCGTGTTGAGCGGTTATCCGGAATTTCCGGACAACACCACTGTTTCGTCCAACTCACCCTCTTTGAAAATATTGCCAATATGTTCGGAAACAGTCCCTTTTCAAAAATATAAGAATAGAATTACGGGCAGATAATCTTTCAGGTTTTTCCGTAAAGCGGATAATGATTTTGTTATATGATACTCTACCGTTTTTATACTTACCCCCAGTTCGTTTGCTATTTCACCGGCTGTTTTATTCTCGATACGACTAAGCTGGAATATCAATCGCGTCTGCTTGGGTAATCGTTCTAATGTGCTGTTTACTATCTTTTGAATATCTGAGACAAATAATTCCTGAGGAACTGTCGATTCGAGTAAGGAGATGCGGAAGCTTAGTTCACGGTCAGATATTTTCGTCAGGTCTTCTTGTGTTTTTAGCGTAGTTTGTATCCGCCTTAGATGATCCAGACAACGATTTCGGATAATAGTTAACAGAAAAGCTTTACGTTGAACGGGCGAGAAAGAATCATCCCAGTTCTCCCACAATCGCATCATCGCCTCCGACGCAACATCCTCTGCTAAATATTGATCCTGTAAATAGGATTGTGCATAAAGACAGCAACGACGGAAATATTCAGCGTATATTTCGCTGAATAGAGTTTCCTTAGAAGGGTTCTTTCTGTATGAATCCATATTTCCTTATTTAAGTTTCCCACCTTGTTAAATAACTGAAAACAGAGATAAAAAAATGGGGAAAAGTGGTGATGATTGAATGTGAATTACTGATTATATGATAGTTAAAACAAAAAATGAGTAATACAAACTATCGCCGCTTATGGGTACAAAAATAGGTATTTTAAGCGAATTAGCAAGCATATTACGAAAAAAGAGAAGATGGGATTCGGGGGTTCTCGGTTTTTCGAAACAGTTCAAAACAGGGCAGCTATTGAAGCGAAACGACCTTCCTGAATTTTTTCTTCGTTTTTGCCGAGATACAACAGAAAACGCTATCTTTGTGGACGTCAAGTCCGCAGCTAATATTTCTATTGATAAACGAATATGCCAACGGCGGGTTTTACTACATTCAAAACCTGATGGACAACGGCGAAAATAGTTTTAACGATTTGGAAAAAGGTTAAACAGGAAATTTTCAAACGAAAAATAGAAGATTAATTATTATGCCCGAACAACAGAATATATCAAATCTCATCGAGCGTAAACAATATATGCAAATGTTACGCAATCTGAAAGACCGGAATATCATCAAGGTCATCACAGGAGTGCGGCGTTGCGGGAAATCCACATTGCTGGAAATGTTTGCCGGTGAATTGCTGCAAAACGGCGTTGAGCAGGCGCAAATGAATATAACCAATAAACACGATTTCAACAAGATAATTGACTTCGTTTTCGATTCTGTCGGCTCGTTTGTATCGCCTCGTTCCATTTGTATTGTTTTTGCCGGAACGAAATCAAGTAATTATATGGCATATTCCCGGTGTGATTTTGAAAAAATATATAAGCTGTATTATCCGTTCACCCAAAGTCTCCCCAAACAGAAAGCTGTTGAGTTTTAAACGGACAATTTTTTTAAAAAAATGTGCAGAAATAATGTTGCGCATTCTCTTAAAATCATTATTTTTGTGACAACATAAAAAATTTATAAAGATGAAAACAAGTAGTATAGTATTAGTATTGATATTTTCGATTATTAGCGTAACGGTATTTGCGCAAAAAACGGAAAAAGACCTTTTTAAAAAGAGATATATAAAGGGAGTCATGGTAAAGGTAACCGACTGGCAGCTTAAAAATCCGAAGCATGATTTTCGGGACTGGACGAACGGGGCCTTTTACGCCGGCGCCTTTGCCGCCTGGAAGACAACAAAATCGAAAGATATATATAAAGCTATGATGGATAAGGGGAATGAGTATAACTGGGTTCCGTATAAACGTTGGTATCATGCGGATGATATTGCAATCTGCCAGACTTATATCGATTTATACAGGAAGGAAAAACGTCGGGAGATGATTCGTCCGACAATGGATACGTTGGCCCTGTTCATGGAAAGGCCTTACCCTGTAAAAGGCATTGAAGTGATAAAATGGTGGTGGTGCGACGCCTTGTTTATGGCTCCTCCGGTATTGGTTAAATTGGGAATAACTGCCGGAAATGAGGAGTATCTGGATAAAAACGATGAATATTTCCGTGAATGTTATGATTTGTTGTATAACAAAGAAGAATGTTTATTTGCACGCGACCTGAATTATGTAATTAAAAACGACGGAAAAGATCGTTGGGAAGCAAATGGAAAACGCATTTTCTGGTCCCGTGGCAATGGTTGGGTGATGGGAGGATTGGTCCGCATCCTGGAGGAATTGCCTGCAGATTATCGCAAACGTTCCTTTTATGAAGATCTGTTTAAGGAAATGGCCGCAAAATTAATTTCGGTACAACAACGCGACGGATTATGGCGCGCCAGTTTGCTTGATCCCGAATCTTATCCGGGCGGGGAAGTTAGCGGTTCCGGTTTTTTCTGCTATGCCTTGGCATGGGGGATTAATAATAAATTGCTGGATAAAGCAACTTATCTTCCGGCTGTTGAAAAATGCTGGATAGCATTGAACCGGTGTGTAAATGATGAAGGAAGGGTAGGATGGGTTCAGCCTGTCGGAGCCGATCCGCGTAAAAACTTTGATGCGAACAGTTGGGAGGTTTATGGTACCGGCGCTTTTCTGCTTGCCGGAAGCGAGGTCATAAAACTGAAAAGATGAAGAGATGAAAATACGATTATTCATTTTGTTTTGCCTTATCAGCCTGAATTTATCAGCGCAACAGACGTATGATATCGTTATTGTCGGCGGTAATCCGGGTGGCATAATGGCGGCTGTGGCTGCTGCGCGATTAGGGAAAAGCTCAGTGATTCTGGAAAGAACCAGTCATGTCGGAGGATTACCGGCAAACGGATTGGGCGCTACAGATATTGGCGTCCGTGAGGCTACTACAGGATTGTTTCGTGAGTTTGTAAACCGGATTAAGCAATATTATGTCAATATGTATGGCGCTGATTCGGAACAGGTGAAAGCATGTAGTGACGGTTATCATTTCGAACCTTCTGTAGGCGCAAAGGTATTTAACGATATGTTGAATGAACATGCGGATAAGATTACTGTTCGGAAGATGAGGCAATTCGATGCGGAGAAAGTAAATGTCGTGATCCACAATGACCGGATTGAAAAGATATATATTCTGAACAGAGAAAATCAGCAGATGGAAACTTATTCGGGGAATATCTTTATGGATGCGACATACGAAGGCGATCTCGGCGCTGCGGCCGGCATTCCTTTTCGCGTAGGAAGGGAAAGTAAAGATGAATTCAACGAGCCGGGAGCTGGACGCGTATATAAATATTGGAACGGTCCCGAAGGCGCTGGAAGTACTTTTCAAGCTGATAATGCAGTACAAGCCTATAACTACCGTCTTTGTCTGACCAATGATCCGCAAAATAGGGTAACAATATCAAAACCGGCTAATTATAACCGCGATGAATTTGTTTCCCTGATAGAAGATGTGTGGACGGGATATAATACGAATGTGAAAATGTTGGAAGTTACTCCCGAAATGATGGAAGAAAACCGGCGGCATATCAAAGCGGGTAATCCCTCCAAACTTCCGGGTGACCGATGGGGAATTGATAAAATAACCAATATTGTTAATCTGCCTAATATGAAGACCGATGCAAACAATCAGCATGATGCTTTCATATCGACGGATCTTCCTGAAGAGAACTGGCCTTGGCCGACATCTTCGTGGGAATGGCGCGATCGTTATGCTACTCGTTTGCGTGAATATATAGAAGGATTGTTTTGGTTTGCTCAAAATGATCCGGAGCTACCGGCACATTTTCGGAAAGCTGCAAAAGAATGGGGATTTGCAAAAGATGAATACGAGGACAACGGATATTTCCCGCGACAAGTGTACGTACGTGAAGGACGTCGTTTTGAAGGATTGTATTTCTTCACGGCAAATGATGCTATTCCCGTATTCCCCGGAAGCCGCCCTCCCATTCATACCACAAGTATTACTGCCAGCTATTATCCGCTCGATTCACATGCCGTACGAAAAAGAGAACAAAGGCGGGTACATTTAGATGGATTTTTGAGTTATACCGCAGCTGTTTATACTGTACCTTTTGGGGTTATGGTACCCAAAGAAGTGGACAATCTATTATTGCCCGTTCCTGTCTCCGGCTCGCATATTGGTTTTTCTACGTTGCGCATGGAACCGTGCTGGATGGCTATTGGGCAAGCAGCAGGAGTCTGTGCAACTATTGCAATAGACGACCGGATTAAAATACGGCATGTGTGTTTAAACAAACTACAAGAAAAGCTTCTTGATCAAAAAGCTACGCTCATGTATTTTCGAGACATTAAGCATACTGACCCAAATTTTCAATTGATTCAATATATGGGACTTAAGGGTTATGTTCCCGAATGGGAAAGCCGGATAAATGAGCCGGTAGATAGTACAACCCTTAAAGCGTGGAGAGAGTTAAGCAATCAAGCATTGAAAAATGTAAAAGTTGGAGAAACAAGTCGCCTGGAAGTATTACGGCAGATTTATTCTCTGATCAAAAAATAAGGTTTTAACCTGAATTACGCATCGGAAAAACAGGAATTGATAATCAATGACTCTCCGGTGCGTATTTGGGTTTTATCTGATTATTTTTTTATACATTTGTTTGTTTTTTATATGGACAGTAAATTGGTTGATCACTACCGTAAAGCGTATCTGGAATATGCCCCCATGTTGTTACGCTTTGCGGAAAAGTTTGTTTCTCCGTTTTATGCGGAAGATATCGTACATGACGTCTTTCTGAAATTGTGGGACAGACAGATTTTTTTATTGCCGACTGATGAGGTTAAGCGTATACTGTATGTTTCGGTAAAAAATGCGTGTATCGATCATATCCGGAAACTTAATCAGGAACAGGAATATATTGATAAACGGATCGTACAGCTGAAACTGGATGAACTTCATTACTACGAAGCTTCCGACGAACTCTTTATGAGAGATGACCTGCTTGGGATCTTGTTGCAAAAAATTGAAGAACTCCCCGAACGAAGCCGGGAAATTTTTAAAATGTCTTATCTGGAAGGCCTGAAAGCATCCGAAATAGCCGAACGGTTAAATATTTCCACACGCACGGTTGAAAATCAACTGTATCGTTCATTGCTCTTTCTAAGGAAAAATGCATCACATTATTTTATTTATATATTTATCCTTCTTTGATTATATAGTCCGTGAATTTTTTTCCGAAAAATCATATTTCCTGTGAGTAGTTTTCTTTTTTCATACGTTGTATGTGAAAATTCCATATTGTTACGATATGCAGGAAAAATATTCAAATCTGATTATTAGATATTTACAAGGCGCTTTATCAAGAGAGGAAACGGATGTTTTTTTTCTTTGGGTTTATGCCGATAATGCAAATAAGGAACTGTTTTTTGAAATGAAAGCAGTTTATGATGCAAGTATTTCGGCAGGAAGAGCTTTCAATATAGAAAAAAGCTGGCAGCAGTTGCGGAAAAAACGGAAGCAGAATAACCCGATCTATCGTTTCCGGAAAAAGATTATTTCCTATGCAGCAGTCGCGGCGGTTGCCATCTGTTTAACTTCCGTGACTTTTATGGTTATGATGGAAAGAAAGGATGTCATACCAACCCGCTATATCGGAGGCGATGATCTGGAATCCGATGTTGTTGTTCTTCCTGATGAAACACGCGTAAGTTTAGGTTCCAGAACTACATTTTACTATGATCCTGATTTTGGAAAATCCCAAAGGAGTGTTTTTATGAAAGGAGAAGCCTATTTTGAGGTCGCTCATCAGCAGGATAAGCCTTTTATTGTGCATATAAACGGGATAAAAATAGAAGCGCTGGGAACTTCTTTTAATGTAATGGCTTATCCGGAAGACTCCCTTTTTACTACTACATTGCTGGAAGGATCTATACGACTGACGAACGAAAATCATCAGAAACCT
Organism: Tannerella sp.; assembly: GCA_031257565.1. Taxonomy (GTDB): domain Bacteria; phylum Bacteroidota; class Bacteroidia; order Bacteroidales; family Tannerellaceae; genus Tannerella. Next base: position 7,177 of record JAIROL010000292.1, read on the forward strand.
GTTATTCTCAGTCCTGACCAGCAATATGTATACAACCGAAATACACGGAAAGCACATGTCTATGATGTTGATGCGAAAAATTACATTGCCTGGACAGCCGGATATTATTATTTTTCGGAGCAGAGCCTGAAATCAATTCTGCACCGTTTGAGTTACGTATATGGATTGACATTTGACGTCAGATCCGAGAAATTGAACAATACATTGTTTACCGGAACTTTTTACCGGGGACAAAGCGCTAAAGACCTGATGGAGATTATAAATCTGTCTGTACCTATCGACTATAAAATAGAAGATCGTCATGTGACGATCTATAAATAAAACGACTGATGAAATAGAATGTTTAACTTTAAAATAAATATACCATGGACAGCAGTTAACGTAATATAAAAAAAGAAGAGAAAATCTTGCCGGATCTTCTCTTCCCCAATGTGTTTACCAATTAAACTCCCATTGCCGTGGGATGAATGTTTAATCTTTAAAAACGTACAAATATATGAAAAACCAAAGTATTGTTCATTACCATCACCTTAAAAGGACTATAAAAATCATGAAATTAATACTTGTTTTATTGATAATTAGCTTTATGCAATTGTCGGCTAATACGTATGCGCAGCATGCAAGGCTTTCGGTTACAGTGGAGAACGAAGCGCTGGAAAAAATATTCAAAGACATAGAAGATCAGTCCGAATTTTTATTTTTTTACAATGCAAAGGATATAGATAAAAACGAAAAAATATCCATGAATAAACAGAACTCTTCCATAGAAGATATTTTGAAAGATATTGCTTACCAGACAGGCATTGTATACACCGTAAAAGATCGTCATATTGTCCTGACAAGCCATCCTGAATATTTACAGGCCCTACAGTCTCAAAATCCGAGAAAGATAGAAGGCGCTGTGACAGATGAAGCAGGCGAACCCGTCATTGGCGTCAATGTAGTGGAAAAAGGCACGACCAACGGTATTACGACGGATGCTGACGGAAAGTTTACTTTAACAGTGAAGGAAAATGCCGTTTTATCTATCTCTTATATCGGATATTCTTCCAGGGAAATTCCGGTTGGAAACCAGCATTATTTCGCGATTGTATTATCGGAAGATTTACAGGATCTGGATGAGGTAGTGGTGGTTGGTTACGGGACGTCCCGCAAACGGGATGTGGTAAGCGCTATGGCAGGGGTCAAGGGGAAAGAGTTCAGTCAGGCTTCTACCTCCAATATAAAAGATGTGCTGCAGGGAAAAGTGGCGGGCGTCGATGTGGAATCCGCCCGTTTTCCGGGTGATGACAGAGGCATACTGATCCGCGGGGAGAGATCTTTGAGCGCCGGAAACAGCCCGCTCGTCATTGTCGACGGAATACCCGGAAGTCTGAGCAATGTAAACACCTATGATATCGAATCGGTTGATGTCCTGAAAGATGCTGCCAGTTCAGCCATTTACGGTTCGATGGGAGCAAACGGAGTCATCCTTGTAACGACCAAAAGGGCTAAAAAGGGAGTAAGAAGGGAAGTTCATTTTAATTCGTATATAGGGGTGAATATACCTCATATGATGCCGTTGCAATCGGGTGAAGAATATGTGCAATTCCGGCGGGACGGTTATCGGTATGCACATGGTTGGGATAAACCGTTCACGGATGAAGATGTATTTATGGCTTCCGAACTGGAGATTATCCGAAACGGGAATTATACCGACTGGCAGGACCTGATGTTCCGGAACGGCCTGATTCAGAGCTATCATCTGAGTATCGGGAACAGTGGTGAACGGACGAAATTGTTTACTTCTTTCAAATATGATAAGGAAGATGGATATTACAAGACAAATAGTGTGGAAAACCTGAACCTGACATTAACCGCCGATCATGAACTTGCTGACTTCTGGACCATCGGCGCTACGGTGAGGCTGCGCAGGAATAACAAATCGGACTTCAGGCTTTCGGACAGTAACCAGCAGAGTAATACCGAATTATTATATATGACGCCTTTGTCCGCACCGTATAAGGAGGACGGAACACTCAATTATTTCCCTAACCCGCTGAATACTTCGGGGTATAATCCGCTCTCGGACTATGAACCGGGACAATATGCCGATGACAAGCAAACGAATACGCTTAATTTAAACCTGACTTCAAATATTACCATAACAAAGTGGCTTAAAATGCAGACAAATTTCGGGTTTGTTTTTTCAGATTATAAGAGAGGCTATTTTTATGGTAAAAATGCATATGTCAATAAAGGGGTTAAAACAACTTCCGGTAAGGATTATAATAATTCCAATCAGTATACATTGAATCATATTATCTCTTTTGATAAAGCCTTTGGCGATCATCAGGCGACAGTGGATATGGTCGGCGAAATACAAAAATACAACTATGACGGCGCTTATCTGTGGGGAAATAACCAGCCGGTGGAATATACAACCTATCATAACCTGCAGAGTAATACGGAAAATATCAATATGGGAAGTAGCTATAATGAATGGTCACTGGCTTCCGGGCTGATACGTGCGCGTTATAATTATCAGAATAAATATTTTCTGAACGTGGCGATCCGGTCGGACGGATCATCAAGGTTAGCGAAAGGAAATCAGTGGGCGTACTTTCCGTCAGGCGGTATCGGATGGAGTATAAAAGATGAAAGTTTTATGACGGATGTCAATTTTATCAATAATATGAAATTGCGTATTTCCTACGGATCCGTAGGAAATACGGCAATCAGTCCGTATCAGACTCAGGCTGCCTTGTCGCAAAAATCATATCTTTTCGGTGAAGACGCAGGCGATAAATTTTATGTTTATTATCCTTCGTCGATTGTCAATTTAGATCTGGGATGGGAAATCTCCAGAACCGCGAATATAGGACTGGATGTTGGTTTTCTGAATAATAAGTTCAGCGGGTATATTGAATTTTATCAAACGCGAACAAGTGACTTGTTGATGGAAAGGGCAATTCCTACTTTTACCGGTTTTACGAAAATATGGCAGAATATTGGAAAAACAGAAAACAAAGGATTGGAAATGAGCTTCAATTACTATCCGGTCCGCACTAAAGACTTAACGATTGATCTGACGTTCAACGCCTCCCGTAACTGGGATAAAATACTGAAACTGATCAGTGGGGAAGACCTGCCCAATAACCGGTGGTTTATCGGGGAGCCGTTACGCGTTTATTATGATTATGAAAAACTGGGCGTCTGGCAATTGGGAGAAGAAGCGGAGGCTACAAAATATAATGCTAAAGTCGGTGATATCAAGACGAAAGATCAGGATGGCGACGGTTCTATCAGTGCGGCGAACGACCGGATTATATTGGGGCAGCAAAGGCCCAAATGGATCGCTTCCCTGGGTGGAAATGTGCAATACCGTGATGTTGACTTTTCATTTAACTTCACCTCCCGCTGGGGATTTCTTGTCAAACCGCGTCCTTACGATGATATTATTATGGACGGACAACGCTGGCTACCTGCTGTTGATTATTGGACGCCTGAAAACCCGACCAACGATTATCCGAGAGCCGACCAGGCAAGCGGTTACGATACGTACCGTTCATCAAACGGTTATCAGAAAGGAGATTTTATTAAATTACAGGATATCACGATCGGATACAGCTTTGAACGGCTTTTATCGAAGCATATCCCGTTGCAGAAAGCCCGTTTTTATTTTCAGGCGAGGAATCTTGCATATGTATACAGAGCCGCAGAGTATGATATTATACCGGAAGCGCCTAATTTTAACCTGACGGTATCTACCAGCTATAATTTTGGAATAAACGTAACCTTTTAAATTTTGCACTTATGAAAAATATAATTTTAATCATACTTATTGCTTCTTTTGCCGGTTTTACGTCCTGTGATGATTTTCTGAAAGAAGATCCCAAGGGATTAATCAGCGATTCTTATGCAAAAACAGAAGAAGGCGTCGAGTCGCTTGTATTAAGTTTATATCAACGTAACCGTTATTTGGCGGAGCGATTAGTTAGATTTGCCGATTGTGGTACCGATTTGACTACTTATGCGACCAATGGGGTCGGCTGGCCATATGAGGAAGCGATGATATATAATGATCCTTTACTGGTTTCCAACCGCTGGAATTCCCAATACTGGAAATATCTGTATAATGCCTTGAACATTGCCAATACGGGCGTATTGTATATACAGGAAACCTCGATTTCAAACGAAAAGAAAAAGGAAAAACTGATTTCGGAAGCGCATGCTATGCGGGCTTTCTATTTGTTTATGATTGTGGAAACATGGGGGCCTGCGTCGCATTATGCCGAAACGCCTTCGCAAACCGTCATAACGGAAGGATACCAACCAGGTATTGCTAAATTTTATGAGCGGATTCTGAGCGATCTGGAGATTGCCGGGAAATCATTGGATACGCCTAAGAATACACAGTTCGGACGGATGAATGCCGGCGTGGTAAAAGCGTTAAAAATGCGTGTGTTAATGGCGCTTGCCGCTTATAATGAGGATATTCTCGGACAAGTGGGATATACAAAACAGAAATGTTATGAAGAAACGGTCACGTTGTGTAATTCCATTATCAACGATTATGGATATAAATTGCTGGATCGTTATGCCTCTGTTTTCGATGTGAACAACCAGATCAATGACGAAATAATCTGGTCGATCCAGTATTCCGGTGATTTGAAATACAATGGAATGGAAACAAATGAAGACGCCAATCACCTGCATCGTTATTTTATCGGATGGTATAACAAATCAGCTAAAAATACGAATGAAAATATAGACGGATTGTGGAGCCATTCGATCGTTTACGGCAGGGAATTTCGTTGTATTATGCCTACTTATTATTATCTTTCGTGTTTTAATAAATATGATAAAAGAAGAGCCGAGTCCTTACAGACCGTGTGGTGCAGGATACCGGATAACTGGAATAACCAGCCGATTTACACGGATACCTTGCTGATTCGCGCATTGGACCCTGTAACGCCCGGATACATTGCGGATTACAATGCCAAAGGGGTGATTGTGGATGAAATAACCGATTTGTACGATACGGTAACCGGTGTGCCGACGATAAACGGCCGTTCCTGTCATCACAGTCTTACTAAATTTCTGGATCCGAGCAGGGATGAAGCCAAGCGTGAAGAAGGATTTAAGGATGTCATCCTTATGCGTATGGGCGAAGTGTATCTTACGCTGGCGGAAGCTTATGTGAGAACAAATCAATTGGAAAAAGCAGCTGAAACCATAACCACATTGCGAAAACGGGCGCTGACAGATGGCCATGAAGATGAGCTGAAAGTAACCGTTTCAGATATGAATATGGCGTTTATCCTTGAAGAAGGCGCACGCGAACTGGGATGTGAATTGAACAGGTGGTATATGCTGAAACGTTCCGGTATGATGATCGACTGGATTAAAGAACGGAATCCGGATATTACACTGATTAAAAGCCATCATATTTACCGTCCGATCCCTCAGGATGCATTATATGAAGTAACGAACCTGGATGTGTTTAAACAGAATGAGGGATATAACTGATAAGTGAATAAATGTATATGAAAAATAAAATTTCAAGACGCGGTTTTCCGGCTGCATCAGGCCTGATAGCCGACAGTATGTTGATCAATCCGGAGAAGCATTGCATGCTTCTCCGGTAAATGCTTTATCACCCGACATAATGAAAAATTTCTCCGTTATAATTTACTGTTATACCTTTCATTGACGTTTTCGTTATTTGTGTAAATCTTCACTTGTAAACTTCTTCTCTTGCTATCCGGTTCCGGAAACGAGAGAGACAGTGTTTCCATTTTACTCTCGTTTTTGCAAGCATGTCCGGATTCAAGCCGTAAAAACGCAGACAATTCCGGAATCCGGCAATATCAATATCCCGCTTCGGAATCGTCAGGTAATTGCCCAACCGAATTTCCGATCATATCCGCAAAGCAGGTTTTAACCTGCTTTTTACAATGCCTCCAATACATGCATGGGACTAAAAAAAGAACAGTCTGCCGACAAAAACGCCAATCGCTATTGCCCCTACAGTTTTAAACAGTGAAAATGATTGCAGATGAATATCCGAATGTAAGCAAAGTACCGGCATGAGTAGGGTTATGGAGAGAGCGCCCGTCCATTGTTGCTTTCGCAGGTTTTTTGACCGGGAAGCAATCAACTATTGTGTTTCCAACAAATCTTTTTCCCGAACAGTATATTCTATTTTCATTGTTTGTCATAAACCGGTCTCAAACGGTGAATTTTTCGCTGACAATCGCCGCCGACTGGTTGTTGAATACGTCAAGCGCTCTTACCGATGCGGTCAGTTGTTTGCCTTTCGGTAAATCCGCAAATTCCACAGTCAATTTGTCCGGCTGCTGAATTGTCAGATAAAATTGCGAAAACTGTTTGTAGGAGGCAATCACTGTATCGCCGTCCTTAACCTCGATGAGATACCGGAACACAATGTCGTTGTCTTTTGCCTGCGGATATGTTATCAACGCTCCATCGCCAGACAGATGTACCTTCGGTTTCGCGCCGGACTTAAATTTCGGCGGCGTTTTATCGTTTTGGTTCCTGTAATTTTTCTTTATCCAGTCAACATTCCATGGTTGGTACGCAACATTCCGCCGCAAGTCCCAACG
>JAIROL010000026.1 GCA_031257565.1 Tannerella sp.
GGAGATACATTACACGCCCAAACACGGGAGTTGGCAGAACAGGGCGGAGATTGAATTGAGCGTACTGAACAGCCACGGCTTAAAGGATCGTGTGCCGGCGACAGGGCGGATGGAGAAAGAAGTATCCGCATGGAACACCATACGGAACGAAAAGGCACGGACCATAGACTGGCGTTTTACTGCCGCCGATGCCCGGATAAAGCTTAAGAGACTTTATCCACAGTCCCATAGTTGACTGCCTGCTAGGTTAACATACTTTTGTCCAAAAATCTCAAAAATTTTTCTTGACTAAACTTTTTTATGGTTATACTTAACTATAGTTCAACTTACTGGCGGGGCTGGCGGCGGACTGGTTGGAGGCGGAGTAGAATGGGCGGCAAGGTTTATGCGTTTGAGGCGGAAATAAAAAAGGGTCCCGATATGGACGGGGCTTATGCGGAGTTTCTACTCCTGTCCACCGACAAGCCTTCCAACGAGATTAATACACACTCCATTGGCACATAGGTGCGTGTGTTGACAGAACATTCTTTGCCTTCTACACTGGGAAGGCAAAAAACCGCGTCTTCGATTGTTCCGGTGAGCGGAAAACTCATTGTCTAAGTAAAGGCGTGTCAATACGAGAAAACCATACGAAATTCTGCTGTTGAGGAGTGCCGCCGATTAATGAGCGCATCATCTGTATCCGCGAGCCAAACTGTCTCCAGACAGCGGGTTGCCGACTATGGCGAAGTCTTCACCGCCAAGCGGGAAGTGAATGCGATGCCCTGACTTTGCAAACCGCAGGGGATAATCCTCAGCCCATCGTGTTTTCCGAATGGTCGCTTTTGGCGGGCAGCAAAGAATTCCCGTCGGCGCATTACCTTAAAATCTGGAAAATGGAATCCGCGAATGAGCGCGAATGGGATTAAGATATCGTTGATCCGCTCAAGAAAATATAAAGGGAGAAGTCTCCCCCTCGCTCCAGACCCCGCTCCGGTCTCCGCCCTCCGCATAGTCTTACGCTACCCTCTATGGGGGCCCGCCCCCGTAACGCCCCCATCCCGTGCCATACTAATTGGTATTTACAAGCAAAAAGTACTAAACGGAACTGTTACATAAAGATGAGGTTTAAGATATAATAAAGGCAGTGATGTGCGCGAATTGACACGAACGGATATGTCAAATATTCGCGAACATTCGCGGACAGAAAAGAAGACATTTTACGGTAAACATACACTCTTTTAACCCCGATGTCCTCTCCTGCCTTGCCAACCTGAGCCACGACGAGGTGTTTACCCCGCCCAAATTAGCAAACGAGATTCTCGACCTTCTGTCCCAATCCCTACGGTCAAACAAAGACCCCGCATTCCTTGACCCCTGCTCAAAAACCGGCGTATTCCTGCGGGAAATCGCCAAACGGCTCTTAAAGGGCTTGGAAAAAGAAATCCCCGATCTGTGCGAGCGGATAAATCACATTTTTACAAACCAAATTTTTGGCATCGCCATAACCGAATTGACCACCCACCTGACCCGCCGTTCCGTGTATTGCTCAAAACACGCAAGGGGTAAATACTCTGTCTGTGACGCCTTCGATGACGATTCAAGGAATATCCGGTTTGAGCGGACAGAACATACATGGAAGGATGGTGCGCCTGACCAAAGCAGGCGATGTGTCTATTGCGGGGCGAATCAGAAAAACTACGATAGAGGCGGGGAACGGGAAAGCTATGCGTATTAGTTTATACACACAGAAAGGCCGGGGGAGTTTTTTACTATGAAGTTTGATGTTATTGTGGATAATCTGCCGTATCAGTTGAGCGATGGGGGTGGCATGGGGACAAGTGCCATACCATTGTATGAGAAATTTGTTCGACAAGCAAAAAAGATGAATCCCCGATATCTAACAATGATCATCCCTTCTCGTTGGTTTTCTGGTGGAAAGGGCTTAGATGAGTTTAGATCTGAAATGTTAAAAAGATAGAAGAATTCGAAATCTTGTAGACTATTTTGATTCTTCTGAATGTTTTCCTGGGATAGATTTGTCTGGAGGTATTTGTTATTTTCTTTGGGATAGAGATAATCCGGGTGAATGTAATGTTAAATCAATTCGCAATGGAAAAACAAGTAATATGGGGCGACTACTTTTGGAACAAGGATGCAATACATTTATTAGATTCAATGATGCGATCAGAATCTTTAGAAATATTAATGGCAAACATGAAAAATCATTTGAATCCCTTGTTAGTTCAAGAAAACCATTTGGTTTTGATAGTAAGATTAAAGTGGCGGAAAAAGAATTTGCAAATTCTGTAAAAATTTATTCCTATCCAAAAAATGGATTTGTGTCTAAGAAAAAAATATCGAAGAATATATCATGGGTAACAAAAAATAAAGTAATGATAGCAAAGGCATATGGAGAACGAGGTGGTCTTCCATATCTAGTATTGGGGAAACCTTTTGTTGGTGAAATAGGAAATTGTTGTTCTGAGACCTATTTAGTAATCGGTCAGTTTAATACTGAAAAAGAAGCCCAAAATGTTAAAAGTTACATTCATACCAAGGTTTTCAGATTTCTCGTATTACTTAAAAAGAATACGCAGAACGCACCGAAGGATGTTTATTCCTTTGTCCCCATGCAGGATTTTTCAGAACCCTGGACAGACGAAAAACGGTACAAAAAATACGGCTCAACACAGGATGAGATTACGTTTATTGAGTCTATGATAAGACCGATGGAGGTGGAAGTTGGAAAGTAATATGTCAACATACGGTAATTTTTCCAAAGGTTCGGAATGGCGAAAGTGGGATTTGCATATTCATACCCCCAATTCAATAATTCAGAACTATGGTGGAGACACTCAATGGGACAAATTTATTGAATCATTAGAGCGGTTACCGCAGGAAGTAAAGGTTGTTGGCATTAATGATTATTATTTTATTGATGGTTACGAAAAGGTAATGTCCTATAAAAGACAGGGCAGATTGACAAACATTGATAAAATATTCCCTGTTCTTGAATTCCGTATTGATACTTTTGGAAGTGGCAATGAAAATAACTTGCAAAAAATAAATCTACACGTAATATTCGATATTAATGAAAACAATCTTGATAGAGAAATACAAAAAGTAAAAAAAGAATTTATAGAACGTATCCCGATTACTAAACTTGACAAACATAAGACAAAATTCTTATCACGTGAGAATTTGACCAAGGAAGGTGAAAACAATCTGAAAACAGGTTTTAGTGATCTAATACCTCCAACTGAGACGGTGTTAGGATTGCTCAATAGTCCCACTTGGCAAAACAAATGCTTCCTTCTTTTAGGCTACAAAGAATGGTCGAATTTGGAAAAAAACAATCAGTTAAAGCCGTTGAAAGAAGATTTATATGGAAAAGTTGAAGCTTTTTTCACATCAAACCATGAGACATACAATAAGAGTAAATCTTGGTTAAGAGAATATGGGGAAAAGTCATTGCTTCACTCTCTTGACATACACGATTTTTCTACTTTGGATACAGCAATTAAGGATAAATACGGCAACTATAAAGAATCAACAAAATACATCTGTAATACATGGATAAAAGCAGACTCCACATTTGGAGGTTTAAAACAGATTGTATATGAACCTGATAATCGGGTATTTATAGGAGTCGAAAATCCTGACTTGTATAGAGAAAATTGTATTAATTCCATTACAGTTGCAAAAGGATGGTTTCCTCAAAATACACTTACGCTAAATCGCGGGCTAATTAGTATTATTGGTGCTCGTGACTCTGGAAAAACCGCGCTATTGGATTTTATAGCCCTTGGTGCGAATGCCTACTCAAATTATAAAGCAAGCTTTCTAGGCAAGGCAGAAAACAAGGTGAAACCTCTTACAACCAAGATCAATATAGATGGGAAGGAAATATCAAAAGAATTTATCCCTGACAATGTTTCTTCAGACCTGCCATTAGTTAAATATCTCTCCCGGCAATTTGTAGAAAATCTTTGTTCAGACGAAGGTTCTACTGAGCGCTTACAGGATGAAATTGAACGTTTTATTTTTGAAAATTTAGATGATGTAGAACGTATGGGGGCAAGTAATTTTTCAGAGCTTAAAATCATTCTATGTCAATCATCAGAAATAGCCATAAGTTCATTGAAAAACAGAATTTCAGAATCAAATAAAGAAATTTCTCGAATACACCAATTGCAAACAATAGAGTTGCCTAATAAACGCAAAGAAAAAACCATCAAAGAAGAGAAACTAAAAATATTGCAGTGTAAACTTCCCAAATTGGATAAAACTGTTCAAAATGAATCTGTAGAAAAATATAAAACTATCAATGAACAGAAAATAAGATTGGAGAATGAATTAAAAATAGAATATTCTCAAACGAGAGAATTTGAACGTATTTATAATGAATTGTTGGATTTTAATAAGACAATTATTGAAAAGAACCAATATTTCAAAGGCAATTTGTCTCAACTTGGTTTTGATGTATCTGAGCTATCACAGTTTGATATCCAATACCCCAATTCATTATTGCATTCTATTTTTAATTTATTGGAATCAAAAAAAGCTGAATACCGTAGGAAATATGGATCAGAAAAGGACCCTGCCGAAGGCACATATAAATAGGCAGTCGGTAATTCCTAGCGCAACTCAAATAATACCTCTTTTGGTGTAAAAAAGTCAAGTGTCTTTCGAGGTCTTTCATTTAATTTTCTTGCTATTTGTGAAATTGAGCGTTG
>JAIROL010000070.1 GCA_031257565.1 Tannerella sp.
TATATTCAATCCTTTTCAGGAAATCCCCTCCTTCCGTATGGTCGGCATGCTGGGAAACAGCAAGCTGACTTCCTGCAAAAAATGCAATGATAAGAACAATTATTTTTTTCATATCGGAAAATTATTGTAATAGTATCCTCTTTTTACCGTATCGGATGGCGCAGGTTTCCGGCGCTCGGTGAAGCGTATCCGGACACTGAGTTCATTTCACGTTATAAACCTTGTCGTATTCTAAAAATTCCTCGAAAAGCTTATCTTCCTGCGTTTTTGTAATTTGCTCTCCTCTTGCTATCTGCTCATGCGTAAGCAATTCGGCGATCGTGCGAATGCGTTTGTAAATAAGCCAGCGCGACGTAGCGTTAAAGTACATTCCCTCATAGCCGTTGCCTTCATGGTTGCCCACCATGATCGACCACTGCTCGGGGCGCCAGATATCTTCACAATTGCCGAAACCTCCCTTATATAATCCTACTTCCTCGTAACCTTTACGCCCGATAAATTTTGCCCAAGGCGCTTGCGAAGCGACATTCGTGTAAGAACAATTCAGTCCCATACCCTGACTTTGCATATCTCGCAATGCCGAAACGCCGCCATAATAGCCTTCGCCGAAACTTTCGCATGCGTATTCGTCGGCAAGCGAAGCAAAAGCATGTCCCACAAATTCATGCGTCATCCAGTAATAATTAACGCCTTCCGGCACGGAATAAACGCCGTATCCGCCGTTGCCGTACACGCCGAAACCGGCATATCCGCCAATCATCCCGTTGCCTATAAAAATCCACGAGCGGTCGAGGATTGCCGCCAAACCCGGAATAGCTTCGCAGGTAAATACGTTTGCCGCATTAAAATCCGGCTCGCCCACGCCTGATTTAAAGAAGTTTTGCGCATTGATACCGCTTGAACCCGATTCGGCAACCGCGGCATAAATTCCGAAATAATCCTTGAAATCTTTTATTATGGGAACTTTCAAAAATTGATCTGCCAAATCACGGCAGACTTTTTCATAATTTCCGCCGAGCTTGTTGTCATTCCTCGAGAATCCATCGCCTACAAATACGATTGCCAAGCCGTTCCCTTTTTTAGGCTGTCGGATCACAATATAGTCTTTATGATTCCATTGCGTTTTGTCGGCCGGATAATCGGGGTCGGGAATCGGACTTGGATTATCGGAAGCAGTCGTATCATCCGGTTTGGGTGGTATTTCATTTTTCTTGCAAGACGTAAAAGATTCGCCCACAAAGATCAATAATAATATTGCTACTGAAAAAATCTTACTTTTCATACGTACATTATTTATTTTTACTTCAAAAACAATTCAATAACAGGAACTTCCGCGTCGGGCCGTTCCACCGGCAGCGAAAGCGCCACATCATTTGCGCCGGAAGTCTCGCTTATGCTGCTTTCTGCTTCCGTTTGCGTCCGGTAACGGGGACCAGTTTCATAATTCCTTCGGAATCCTACTCTTTATGTCATTTTTCGTCATAGGAAAAATCAAGAAACAGTTCGTCTATTTGTCCGTACATGGTAAGCAACTCTGTGAGCTGGTCCTTCATATATTGCCGGTATTTCCTTATATCGCGCGACTTATTTGCCGTATTCATCGCAGCTAAATCTGCTTCAAAGTAGCTTTTACCCGGTAAACCCGGACATTCGGGATGTATCGGGTCATACGGGAAATCGTGATGCTTCGTTGTAATCACCACATACTTAAAACCGGCTTCTGCGGCTTTTTTCGCCCACTCTTGCGGATCTGTTTTACGTACAACATAATAATTTATTTCACTTTTCCCAAGACTTCCGCATGATCGGCTTGCAGCTCAAAATCGTATATGTGCACTTCGGCGAAGTCAATTGCATTGTCATAGTCGGTACCGTCGCCGCCTATAAGCGCCGAAACCGGATCGAGACTAAGAAATCCATCGACAGTAAATGCATCCGGAGAAACCACTCTCCCATTATTCGCCAGGCTACCATCTAAATAGAAACTGCAAACATGATCGGCCAATGAAACCGCTACGATAACTCTGTGCCACTCTCCGGCTTTATAGGTCTCGCTACCGGTCCAGGTGTTCCAATCTATCGGGTCATAGAATCTTGTTTCCTGATTAAAGCCGAACTGACCTTGAACTGTCCACACGTCAGCTTCATTACCATTATTGATATCCGTCTGATAGAGTGAAACCCATGTATCATAAGACTCCGCGTTAACCCGAAAATCGATAAGAATCGAATATTCGTTCACCCTGTTGCCTCCCCCGTTAGCGCCAATATTATGATCGGCGCGCAGGTGCGAACCCAGTGGCTTGGTTACGGCCTTATTCGCAGCGCTCGGTCCATTAATAGGCGTAACTTCCGTGAATGTGTACGTAAGGTCGTTGCGTCCCAGATAACCCTCCATCGAGCCATACCCGAAAGCCATGTCTCTACCTGCGCTTGCCTTTTGTGGAAGCTGACTGTCGTCGAACGTCCATTTCCCCTTTAAGTGTCCTTCCAGTTCGGCAAGCAGGAGTTGAGTATCCAGACGCCTGTTGACTATCACGTACGCTGTGGTATAATTCTCGTTTATGGGCAAAGCGCCTTCCACATTAGTCATCTGTACGGGAAGCAGATAAGATTCGTTCGATTCCAACAGCCCGTTATCGTTGATACGTACAGAAAACGCAGGAGAAGCGAAGCTATTGGCAGGAATAGTCGCCGTAGTTTCAAGCAGTGTCGCCACACCCGCAGGAAGCGCTTTATATTTAGTATCATTGCTTGTATTATAAGCGTCTACAAGAGAAGCGCTACCAAGCGCAAAAGTAGCCGTTATCTCGCCTGCGGGAGTCTGAGTACCGCCATACCGCGCGCCGGCAATCGCAATAGTCGTATCGCAAATACCGTACAGGTTTAACGTTCTGGCGGCATTGCGCGCCGGAACAAAGTACACCTTCATGTTATCCGTGTAATCCACTTTAGGAGTGTTCCAGTCATCGCAAGCGTAAAAACCGCCCAACATGGCAACGGCCAACATTCCCTTAAAAATTTTAGTTTTCATGCATCGATAAATTTAATTAATATTTTCATAAATCCGTTTCAGAAAGCGCGTTACCATAGCGGATTCTGCCACTCTTTCCCGGTAAGAGCATTCATCTTGGTAACCTCGGACTGCGCTATCGGAAACATCAGAAACTTATCCGTATTACAATAGCGCGTTCTCAGTTTTTTCCGGGTATATACAAAGGACCCGTCAGTTTCTTTCGTGATTTCCATGCCTGTGACAAAGCCATCCGTTTCGCCGAGAATCTTCCAGCGGCGCACGTCAAAGAAACGTTGTTCCTCGAAAGCCATTTCAATCCGGCGTTCGTTGCGATAGCGTTTTTCAAAAGCCTCTTTCGTCATACCGGCAGGAAGATCGGGCATTCCCGCACGATTACGGATTTTGTTCACCGCTTCGCGGGCAGTCATTCCGCTTACGGCCCCATCCGGTCCTGCGGCATTGTAGGCCGCCTCGGCAAAATTGAGATACAATTCCGCCAGACGGAACATCTTCATATAGCCGTCGCCCGTCACATCTACGCTGGAACGGTGATTATTGTACTTGCGCAGGTAATAGCCGGTACGGGTATAACGCTGGTCGTTGCTGCGCATCTCGCAGTTGCCGCCGACATAGGTATCTACGGTAGGCACGGAAACATCGGAGGGAGGAACACATTCTACCCTCAGGTTACGTATGGTTATTTCATAGTCTGAAACGCCTCCTGTCGGATCGAAGCGCAAAAAGTGGGGACCGTCTGCGTTCGTACCCCAACCCCAGTCATCTATCGGGAGTTTGTCGCCTAAAGCCGGCTTATCCAGGTCATACTCAAATGTCGTCCAGTCATCCGCCTGGGGAATGAGATTATTGTCCGTTTGTACGCCACCCCATACGGGACCACTTTTGAAACCAAAGAAAATTTGCGCATCAGGTACTTCTTTATTACTCTTATACTCAAATACGATCTTATACGGACTCGCATTCAGCGGAAGGTAGTCTTCAAGTACGCTGGTAAATATCCATGGGTCAGCAGTTCCGTCGGCAATAAACATCGTGGAACTTCCGTCATCGTTATGCGTTAACTCTATTGCATTCATTGCATCAAGTGCGCGATTGGAAAAATTCATCGCGTATGCAACCGTTTGGCCTGCAGCAGTCAGTGTACGCGGCGCCTCATTATAATAAATACTTGCATAAAAACGCGGGTCGCGGTTGGCATACGGATTGGTACTGCTATAAGTCCGGTTAGCCGGATTGTAGTTAGGCGCCAGATGGTCGGCGTCGTTATACGGTTTGTCCGGATCCAGAACCGGCTGTCCGTCGATGGTTTCATAGGCGTCCACCAATTCCTGGGAAGGACAAGTACCCGCGCTCTCCGCGCCCGTCCACATGGGCGTTCCCGAATACCGCCAAACGCTCAGCTGATAAGAAGATTCATAAATGGTTTCCTTATCGGATTGGCGGCTCGGATCGGAACGCTGGATAAAATAGTAAGCATACGGATTCTGAGCGATATTTCCGCCTACCGGCGTATCGTACAACTTAAACCCGTGCGCCAGGCAGGCGTCAAGCGCCGCTTTCGTAATTTCGGCCGCTTTTGCCCATGTATATTTTCCGCTGTTCGAGGGGTTCCATAGCGGGCTTGCGGCATATAAGGCGGCTTCCGATTTCACAGCCTGCGCGAAAGCGCGGGAAATCTGTCCGCGATCCGAATCCGTCAACGCCCATCTGAACCCGACAGGCTGTCCTTCGCTTTCAGGAGTAGCCAGCGCCAGATCGCATTCTCCAATAATATAATCAGTCACCTCCTCTATCGAGGCCCGTTCAGCCTGTGAATAGTCGTATGTTATATCCATCTCTTCCGCAGCATCCATGATAGGCGTTCCGCCATACCGTTTCATCAGTTGCAGATAAGCATATGCGCGTACCATCCTTACCTGTGCTTTCCAGCCGTTCTTCTCTATTTCATTGAATCCATAAGTCGCCAGCGCCGGATCGTCTATACTTTGCAAAAAAGTATTGCAGCGCCTGATCGTGACATATAAAGTAGCCCATGGATCAGAATAACTCGTTATCGGATTGAAAAGCGGCGTCACACTGCCTGCGTACCAATACGATACGGGCGTACTCAATATATCGCCTGCATCCTGCGCTTCGTCGGAAAACGACGACAGGAAAGTAGAGCCGTAAGTCGTACCCATCTGGGGCACGCTTGCAAGACAATTCCGAAAGTAAGTACTCGTTTTCCCGTAGTTGGAGAAAATACTGTTCAACGTATCGCGTCCGTCCGACTTCATTTCAAGGTCGGTACAAGCGCCGGCTCCAAGCAGTAACGCAAGCGTTAACATTATTTTTATATACTTGGTTATCATATTATTATATGTTTAATTATCATTAAAATTTAATATTCAAAGCAATATTGTAGACTCTGAATGGCTGAAAAGTTGTCAAAGAACCTGTTTCCGGATCAACATATTTGGAAGGCATCTTATCGAAAGTCAACAGGTTCTGCGCATTGAAAGCTACGCGCACGGATTTTGCCGAAATAAGATTTGAAAGGGATACAGGCAATGTATACGCAAGCTCCAGATTACGCAAACGCAGATACGAATTGTTTACGAGAAAGAAATCATTTGCAACGCCGTTACTCGCGGATGCGGTCGCATACGAAAGCGCGGGATAACCGATCTTTTCACCGGCGGCATAACGCTCGGCTGTCCATGCATTCTGTTCAAAATCCGTATATATACCCGGATATACATACTCGTTGCCGATACGCCAGGTACTCGATTTTGCAGTTCCCTGAAACAACAGATTTACTTCAAAGTTCTTATAATCTAAACCGAATGTGAAATTATAATTTATCCGGGGTATCGCAGCATGGCCTATAGGCGCGTAATCCTTATCGTCGATCAATCCGTCGCCGCTGATATCCTGATACATGAAATCTCCCAGACGAGGCTGTGATCCGAACTTATACATAGCCGTTGCTTTCGCCAGTTCTTCAGCGGTATTGATATATCCGTTGCCGTTACTCTTATCGATCAGATAACCAAATTGTTGTCCGACAGAAAATCCTTCGGTCAGATATTGGTAGGCGTATCCTTCTCCACGAGCCGCTTCGTTGGCCGAAATCACTTTATTTTTGTTATATGCCAGCCCGATGCCTGCCAGCGCCTGCAAGTCTTTGCCAAGTCGCTTATTGTACAGTACCGAAGCCTCAAAACCGTGGTTCGTCATTACGCCCTTGTTCAGTTTAGGATAATTATCGAGCTTTATACCCGAGAACAAAGGAGCTTCTCCCGCGCCGCTAATAAGCATATTATCGGTGCGATGACTGAAATAATCGAAATGTACGGTAAGCATATCCCGTAAACCGAGGTCGAATCCATAGTTCTGCTTTTTGATTGTTTCGGCGGTCAGGTCGGGGTTTCCTTTCAGACCTTCTTCACCTCTGGAATTATAATAATCCATGTACATGAAGCGTGTATTGCCCAGCTGGTCATTGGCATTCACTCCATAAGAGGCGCGGAGTTTCAAACAGGTCAGAACGGCATTGCCTTTCAGGAAATCTTCATCCGATGCGATCCATGAAGCTGATATTCCCGGCGTAAAAACATAGCGGTGTCCGGGACCAAACTGTTCCGAGCCTGTATAGCCCAAATCGCCCTTGATAAAATACCTGTTTTTGAAGCCGTAAGTCATAGAAGCTCCGTAGTTCTGGCGATAATACGGCAATACGTTGGCTGCATAAATTTCCCAGTCGGCTCCCCAACCAATATAAAACTCTTCCGGAGTTTCCTGCTGCATATACGAAGCATAAGCCAGAGCCTTGAAATAATGATCGTCAAAACGCTGTTCATAATCCAAATTGGCGTACAGGTTCAGATTGTACTCAAACTCCGAACTTTTTACCGGCGGATATGACAGCGGGGTATTTTCATCCGTTCCGTTCTGGGTAAAGTTCAACGCGCCGTAAGCGTTCTGAATGTATGTCGCGAACGTTTGGCTATTAATTGTCGTCTGAGCCGAACGACTTTGGTAAGCCATATTTCCGGAGAGCGACAGTCCTTTGGTAATAAAGTCCATATCCAGTTTCAGTCCGGCCTGCGACATAATGCAGGTGGTCAATATCTGGTTGTATCCGGAACGGTTCAGCAGGCCGTAAGTAGGATCGTATGCCCCTTCCGAAGTCGTCACGACCTCATTCGGATATTGCGAATCCTGAGGCGTGACAGGTCCGTACATCGTAGGCGGAAATCTGAACAGACTGCTATAAATATAACTATTATTATCACCTAAAATATTACCTGCCCGTTTGTCCAAGTCCACATTACCGCTTATCCGCAGGTAGCCCATCAGCCGGTTGCTAAACGCGATATCAATGTTTGAGCGGAAGTTCAGGCTGTGTACGCCGGGAGTGGGATCGTAATCGCGTCCGGCTACATTCTTGTCGATATTGAATGTAGAACCCTGATGCATATAGTTCAAATTGGTAAAATAATGAAGGTTTTTGTTTCCCCCCGCAATATTGAGGCCTGCCCGTTGCATCACGGCATACTTACGCATATACGTATTGTACCAGTCATTGTCGGGATACAAATCCGTATTTCCAGAAGTGAATCCGTTCACTGCATTCGGACCGAACGGAACAGACAGACCATCATTCATGGCAGCCTGATTCCGCATAACGACATACTCGGCGGCGCCGGCTAACTTCGGGCGTTTCGTCATCTGCTGGAAGGCCTGGCCGGCATATACTTCAATGTTCCTTTTACCGTCGAAACCGCGTTTCGTCGTGATAATTATAGCGCCGCCGGCCCCTTCCATACCATACAGGGCAGTGGAAGCTCCGTCTTTCAGGATAGATATGTTTTCTATTTCCTGAGGCGCCAGATAATCCCAGTATGAAGTGGGCGTTATCACGCCGTCAATAACTATCAATGGAGTGGTACCGTTGACCGTAGAGACGCCGCGTATCAGTTTCAGAGCAGAAGCATTAGCGAGTTCCGAAGTTGATTCTATCGTTTGTAATCCTGCAAAACGTCCCGGGAATGTGAGTGAAAGCTCGGCGACAGGCGTCTTTTCAAAGACCTTTCCCGAAAGCGTTTCCACCGCGCCGGTCAGGGTATTTTCAGGTTGCGAAAAATAGCCCTGACTGATTCTTTTTTCCAACTTTGACGTCACGGTATCCACCGCAACATCCGTCTTGACGTCTGGTTGTTGCGCATCAATAGCTACGCCGGCGTATAAGATGCATGCTATTGATAGATAATATTTTATCTGATTCATATATTCTAAATGTTTCAATATTTATAATCGGTATAAACACACATTACCATCCCGGATTCTGCCATTTGACTCCGGTTGCAATTTCAAGACGGCTTGCTTCGTCGATATCGATCGGCGCCAGCAGTTCACGGTTTGCCCAGCCGCCGCGCGGACGGTCCCAAATTAATTTACGTTCATAAGAGAAAGCGCCATCTTCGCCCTTAGTAATCCACATGGCCGTCAAATATTTATGATATTTACCCAAATCGTCTGTCGGTTTGCTCCAACGGCGCAGATCGAAATAACGCTGTCCTTCAAAGGCCAGTTCCACACGGCGTTCATTGCGTATCCGTGCACGCAATTTATCTTTATCGGTAGTTGTGATGGCAGGCATATTCACGCGTGCACGCACTTCGTTCACAGCTGCCAGCGCATCTCCTGTTTGTCCGGCTTCGTTAGCGGCTTCGGCCAGGTCGAGTAATATTTCGGCCAAGCGATAGTGCTTGGAAGGCGAACTGGCAATCGGATTTGTGGCGCAAGCTCCGGGCGTCACCATCTTACGCGCATAATAACCGGTACGCGACGGATGCAACAGCGCCTCCTGAGTGCCTTCAGTTTTAATTTCAAACAGCCCTCCAACGTATGCATCCACCGTAAATACCTCGCCATTATTCCATGTCACCTGATCTCCATTTTTCAAAATAGTGGCTCTAAAACGCGGATCGCGGTTAGCATAGGGATTATTCCGATCGTAAAGCGTATTTTCGGTATTATAATTTGGCTCCAGATGAGTTTCTTCGTCATAGTAAGGCCTGCTTAAATCCAGTACGGGTTGCCCGTCGGTCGTTTCGTAAGCATCGACAAGTTCCTGCGTAGGGCATGTACCTGCCTGGTAGGCGCCGTCTAATACGCCCACATAATTGTACATCCAGCCGGGTCCATATGCCCCGTTATTAGCTTGAGGCGCCCTGATATGCTGGAAAATGGTTTCCCTGTCATTATTCAATCCCACCTCGTCGGTCGCGCTCTGGCATGCCAGCTGATGATATGCGGCTCCGTCGTAATCTCCGAAAAGGCTTTTGTTGGCTTCGGTAAAGAGTTTGTATCCACCTTTATTTTTCAACTGTTCAACGGCTTGTTTACAAATCCCGTAAGCCTCTTGCCAATGGTCCTGTCCCTGATTATGGAGCGGACTGGCAGCAAACAGAATGGCTGTGGCTTTCAATGCCCATGCCAAAGCGTTCGTAGCCCGAATAGCTTCGCTGACCGAAGTCTGCCGCCATGGTAGCGTACCCGATTCAAGAGCATAATCACAATCGGCAATGATGGCCTTCGCCACTTCATATACCGGCTTGCGAACCAGTTCGGGCATATTTGTATAATCAGCGTCAAGCGGAAGGGTCTGGTTGAAAATTGGTACCGGCCCAAACAACTTCATCAATTCGAGATAGTACAGGGCGCGAAGAACATGAGCCTCCGCCACTAACTTCTCTTTTGGATTAGAGGCGTTGAACGACATCTTGTCGGCGTTCTCGATAAACTGGTTGCACAAGCGTATCTGAGTGAACCAGGTATTCCAGGGTTGATTGTTACCGGTGCCTCCTTCTGCATAGAACGTAAACAACGCATGATATGTAGCAGGATTATAATGAGCGTCGATGTAGATATCGTAGACTGCATATCCGCCGAACCTGTCCGCCGAACTCCAGCCATCATCCGAAGATGCTACATAACCATTGTCATATACCCACGCGCTACATCCTCTGGTCGGTATTTGGGTGTAACATGCCGCGAGCAAGGCCTCGACCTGTTCAGGGTCTGAAAATATCTCTTCCATCGTGAGATTGCCGCTGGGCGCCCTGTCCAGTACATCGGTACAAGAGAAAAGAAAAAAAACGGACAATATTAAAATATATTTTTTCATAACGGAACTTTATTTAATGATTTTAATTTAAAATACAACATTTACGCCCAGATTATACATTTTTTGTATCGGGAAATCTCCTGCGCTTGCCTGTTCGGGATCGATCGTCTTCAATGGAAATTTGGTAAAGGTCAGCAAGTTGTTGCCATTTAAATAGATTCTGCAACTCTTTATACCAACCGGCTTCAACCAGTCTTTAGGTAAAGTATATCCCAATTCGACAGTTTTCAGCCGCAGATAACTCCTGTCAAACGTAAAAAAATCGTTCGGCAGATAAGACGCCCCCAGATTCTCCGGCTTAAGGGCAGGATACTGAATCGATTCGCCATTATCCCAACGTTCCCTTGTCCATGCATGAGAGTATGCGGGTTCGCTATATCTGTAAAGCGTTTCTGGATATGTCATGGAACAGTTAGCTATTCCCGAGAAGAGAAACGAGAGGTCCAGACTTTTATAGTTAATTACGCCGCTGAAGCCGAAAGATATTTCCGGAACGGTAGGGTAAGCCATCAACACTTTGTCCTTGTCGTCCACCAGTCCATCCCCGTTTATATCGGTATACAGGAAGTCTCCCTCAGTCACCGACCATGAATAAGCGCCTTGCGCCCACTCCAACTCTTCAGGCGTGGTGATGTAACCGCTACCGTTGGTCTTATCGATCTTATAACCGAAACGGTTTGCCCAATGAGTTCCATGACCTTCCACATAATAACCGGTTCTTCTGTAGCGGCAAGCATAGTCTTCAGGATATGGCGATTCATCAAAATATTCCACTTTGTTGCGCGCAAAAGCATAGTTTCCACGGACATTGACCATAAGGTCTTTATTAAACCGCTTAACGTATGCCAGTTCTATTTCAAAACCTTTATTGTCGACAATACCCATGTTCACTAACGGCAGGTTTCCAAGCGCAATACCCTGCAAACTTGGAACAAGTCCGCGCTGAATCAGTATCTTGTCACGATGTTCTTTGAAAAAATCGACTGTAAGCGACAATGATTCCCACAACTGCAAGTCCAAACCAAGATTCTGTTTTTCAGCAACCTCCCATTGTATCACATCGTTGCCCACTTTGCCCTGGCTAATCACGCCGCCTCTGCCAAGCGATGGCGTGACCCCTCCGTTATAAAGGCTGTTTTCGCTGTCGTAAAGAAAACGTACGTCTCCCATCTTATCATTACCGACCAGACCATACGACGCGCGCAATTTCAGGTTACTGACTACCGATTTGTTCCAGAACTCTTCGTCGGAAACAACATATGCAGCCGAAAAGGCGGGGAAGAAACCGAAGCGGTTTTTAGGAGCAAACTGTTCGGAACCGTTGTAGCCCATGTTTACCTCAGCATAGTAACGGTTGTTATAAGCATAGGTGAAACGGCTTGCAAGCCCAATCACGTTAAACGGCAAATCGCCGTTCTGCGAATCCCAGTTATCACGCTGGAAAAGCAAAAGCCCGGTCACATCATGTTTTTTGCCGAACGTGCGCGCATAATTGACGGAATACTGAAGGTTCATATAATAATTGGAATACATGACCTTATCCAGCGTGATGTTCGGATTTACCAATGCGGCGTTGTTATTATCAAGATAATAGTTTGTACCGCCTTCTGCGGTTGCCACGCTGTAATTATAGAAAGCGAAAGTGCGGCTGCCCACCAGCGTGGTGTTGGCGTCGGAATCGAAAGAAATCATGAACTTGGTACTTAACCCTTTGGTCAGAAAATCAAGTCCCCAGTCGGCTATAAATGAAGAATTTAATACAGATTGCGTCTGCTCCCTGTATCCCAGCCGGTTTATGGTTCCGTATATTCCTCCGCCGATTCTGCCGACTACCTCGTTAGCCGGAACCACGACGCCTGACGGCGTCGTATAGCCTTCATGCGTCAAAGGCCCTACTTCCGTAGGGTCGGCTGTAATCGTATTCTGAAGCATTTGGGTCATCTTGAACGGATCTCCGTCGTAAAACATCGGCGCATTGACTTTTTGCAGGTAAGACGCCAGATTTAACGATAGCGTCAGAGTCTTGGTCGCCCGAAAATCCAGATTGCCCCGGAAATTGTAGCGATCCATCTTGAAAGCGGGGTCGTAACCCAAGTCGCGTTGTTTTTCCGTTTTCATGTTACTTCCCTGATTAATATAACCCGCATTGACAAAATAAGTCAGGTTTTCCAAGTCGCCTCCATTCAGGTTGGCATTGATGCGGGTTTGCGGAGCAAAGCTCCTGTAAAATTCTTCATAAGGGTAGCGGTCGGGGTAAAATACCGGATCGCTGCCGTCTTTATACCTGGCTATCTGATAATCGGAGTATATCGGGGCGGCGCCCGCATTAGCCTGGGCTTCATTTCTTAATTGGGCATATTCCCATGAATGTACGCGCGGCGGCGAGATGGTAAACTGCTGCATACTCTGGTCGATTGAGATACTCAATTCGCCTTCGCCCGCCTGTCCGCGTTTTGTCGTGATCAGAATAACGCCATTGGCGCCGCGCACCCCAAACACGGCTGTTGCCGAAGCGTCTTTAAGAATAGATACTGACGCCACTTCGTTCGGGTCGAGTGTGGAAATATTGCTACGGGGTACGCCATCGATCAGTATCAATGGCGTATTTCCATTGGTTGTACCCACTCCGCGCAGATACAGATTCACCTTATCGACGCCAGGCTGTCCGGAAATCTGTAAAGCGGTCAAACCCGGTAAACGGCCGGCAAGCGAAGCTGAAAGATTTGCGACCGGACTTTGCTTCAGTTCGCGCGTCGACACTTGAGAAATGGCGCCTGTGACGGACGCCTTTTTCTGCTGGCCATACGCTACCACAACGACCTCTTCCAGACCTGTCACAGAGGGCTCCATCTGAACATTCAGAACCGCTCGTGCCGCGATTTTTTGCGGAACATACCCGACATACGAGAATGTAAGCTCCTCGCCCGCGTCAACGTGAAGGGTATAACGTCCGTTTTCGTCCGTAATAGTCGCTTTCCGGGATGAAGATACTACCGTTACCCCAATTAACGGCTCGCCGATTTCATCGGATACGACCCCGGATACAACAATAGGCTGTTGGGGTTGTTGTTCTGTAACCGACTCATTCTTTTTCCTTTCCGGTACGCGTTTATACAAAACCACATGACGATCTGTTATTTTGTATGAGATCGTCGATTTGTCAAACATCTCATTAAGAACGGAAGTTATCCCTTCATTCTTAACTTTCAAAGTGATCTTTTTTCTAGAATCAAATACATTCTCGTCGTAGAAAAAAGTAAATTCAGTCTGGTTTTCAATAGCTTTGAATACCTCTTCATAGGTTGCATTTTGCATATCCAGGCTTATCTCAGCCATTTGCATATAGTCAACTGCATAAACCGAGGACGTACAAAACAAACTTATTGCCAATACAATCTTTAATAATAATTTTTCCATATACATAGATTTAAAATTAAATCAAAACAAATTAAAATATATATCAATTCTCGTCGTCCTGCTATTTTACCCATCAACAGAGAAATAGCTTCCGGACTAAAAAAACAATCACATCAACCTTAATTCTAAAAAGTTTTAAGGCTGCATTTCCATAAAGAAAACAAAAACATAAAATATGCCTAAATAAAACTCGAATTTTTTTTTATTTTTCGACAGAATCGTACATACGGCGCATCGTTTTGAATTAATTGGCGAAAATTTAAGAAAAAAACTGTAATTTTGTCAGCATGTTTTAGATGGTCATACAAATTTAATGTAAACGGGTATCCTCGGAAATCGCCGGGCGGAATACCCTCAAACCTAAAATAGTACTTAAGAATTATGAGGATAACATATATTAAAGGTTCATAAAAAGCGCATATATGAATAAATCTATAAATAATCAAACGATAGAACTATGGCAGGCATTTGTCGACGGAGAAAAAGCCGCCTTTTCAAAATTGTACAAGATTCTTTATAGAAAACTTTATACATACGGTATAAATACAGGTATGACGAATGAATGTGTGGAAGATACGATTCAAGAACTGTTTATTAAATTATATATCAATCCTAAACAAATTACGACGCCTTCAACTCTTCTTCCATTCCTGCTTACTTCGCTTAGAAACAGCTTTCTCAATATTGAAAAGAGTTCTAAACGTAACATACGTATAGATGACATTGAATCTTTCCGTTTTGATTTTTTAGTTGAAAACAATCCTTTTGAGGAAAAAGAAGAACAAGAACTTCTTAAAAAACAAATCGCTCGTATTCTTGAAAGCCTAACTTCACGTCAACGGGAGATTATTTACCTTAAGTTTCTTATGCAAATGAGTTATGAAGAAATCTCATCTATAATGCAACTGACTGAACAAGCGGCACGTAATTTAACCCATAGGGCAATTGAAAAAATACGGAAAAACAATCCTTACTTTTTTTTATTTTTATAAAGTGATTACAAAATTGAAACTTGATTGTATTTATATCAGAAAGTAATCTGAATATTGTATTTATGAAAAACTTTAATAATTATACAAAAATTGAAGATTTTCTTTTTGACCCGGAATTTAATCAATTGATCAATAAAGGGGGAAAAGATGATATTCACTTCTTATTTGAAAAATATCCTGATAAAAAAGAGCTTATTAATTCCGCATCAATATTACTTCTTCATTTGAATGTTAAAGATATTGAATTCTACGAAGATTATATAGATAAAAAATATAAAGAATTACAAAATCGTATAAAATCCAAAAAGCGTCGCTTCATTCTAATCAGGTGGAGTGCAGCCGCCTGTCTTTTGGCTATGATTATGAGTATTTTCTTCCTCAGTCAACCTGGAGAACGTTCTATTGAAAATACACTTTTTACCCTTATGGATTCGACTTCGCTTAACGTAGAGTCTATCCGCCTTTCTACAAGTGATATTCATGTAAAAGTTGATGAAAACAAAGAAATTGTTCAAACGCCAACTGGAGATATATTAATAGGTAACGAGGAGAAGATAGAATCGTCAAAAATGGAAGACGAATATATACAGCTTATTGTTCCCAACGGAAAACGTACGTCTATCAGTTTCAGCGACGGAACGATAGCCCGGGTAAATTCCGGTTCAAAACTAATCTATCCCAGAAAATTCAAGGATAATAAACGGGAGATCTATGTTGACGGAGAAATCTATATCGCTGTTGCCAAAGAAAAAGACAAAAAATTTCTGGTAAGGACAAAAAACATAACAGTAGCTGTGTTAGGAACAAAGTTCAATGTCTCTGCATACAACAATGACAATATACATAGCATTGTTTTAGTTGAAGGGGCAGTAGAAGTTTCAACTGATAATTATAAAAGTAAGATTGCGCCTAACCAGGCGTTCTTTCAAGAAGATGGAAAAGCGTCGATCAAAGAAGTCGACACTTATAAGTATATATGTTGGAAAGACGGAATTATTAAATTAGACAATGAACCTTTGGATGCTATCTTCAAAAAGATAGCTCGATACTACAACATCTCCATACAACAAAATAATCAGGATTTCGACATGAGTAAAGAAATATATAGAGGTAAACTTGACTTAAACGACTCTTTACAAGAAGTTTTAGACAATTTAGCCCATTCCAGTAATTTCACCTACAAGGTCTATGGAAAGATAGTCTGTATAGAATAAACTGAGAGTAGAATATAATATTAACAATTTTTTAAATCAACTGCCATGAAACACACAATTTAAAACATTTTCCGGCGATTATATTATCCCCATATTAATATGAGAGAATAAAAAAGACCGCATAATACTCGCAATATTATACGGTCGTAAGTCTTAATCAAAAACTGAACATTAATTAAAACTTTTCAAAGGTATGAAAAATACTATTATTATTGACATTAAAAATCTTAAAAAAGATTTTTTACCAAAGATTATGAAAACATCTATCATGCTCTTTTTATCCGGTTTTCTATGCTACGCTTTTGCAGGAAAAGGTTATTCCCAAACTGCAGGCGTAACTATAGAACTTCAAAACGTAACGCTTGAGAGACTATTCTATGAAATAGAAAGTAATACGGAGTTTATATTTTTATATAAGAAAGAAGTTGATACGCGTAAAACCATATCCATAGAAGCGCGAAATGAAAACATAGAAAATGTTCTTACAAAAGCCTTGAAACCCCTTAATTATTCCTATAGGATTAAAGGTAAGCAAGTAGTAGTCACTAAAATCAAGGATGCGTCTTCAAATGCATATCCTACTGTTAACCAGAATCCGACAGAGAAAAACATAAGTGGTAAAGTAGTCGATTCGGAAGGCGAGCCCATGATTGGCGTTTCTGTCAGTATACGTGGAACTTCCAAAGGTATTTCTACAGATTCGGAAGGTAATTTTTTCCTCAATAATATTTCAGAAAACGCCATTCTTGATTTTTCCTACATCGGATATATCACACAGGCGGTTCCCGTTGAGGGAAAACAAAATATAACCATCATATTAAGCGAGGATACACAGAACCTGGAAGAAGTGGTTGTCGTTGGATACGGTATCGCCAAAAAAAGCGACCTGACGGGATCGATCTCTCAGGTAAAGACTGAGAGTATGCAGAATTATACGCCTTCGAGCGTAAGCGATCTGTTACGTACAAGTATTCCGGGAATGAGCGTCGGCTATTCCGTCTCAGCTAAGGGAGGCGGAGATATGATGATCCGGGGCGATAATACATTAACTGCCGGATCGGGTCCTCTCATTATTGTCGATGGGATTATTTATAACGGCGACGTATCGGATATCAATCCTAACGATATCGAAAAGTTGGACGTCATGAAAGACGCCAGTTCTGCGGCTGTTTACGGTTCGCGGGCTACCAATGGAGTAGTAGCTATTACAACAAAAAAAGGGCAAACGTGGAAACCGGTCATCAATTTCAGTGTAACGGCAGGAATGGCTACAGCAACAAATCGGATGAAACCTTATGATAAAGACGGTTTTATCAGGTGGCGTTCGGATATGGCAAAATCGGTTTATAGCGCAACCGTATCCCAAACGCCGTGGAGCCCATTTGACGACCCTCGTACAATCGATTCCCAATATCTTGACGAATGGATGGCTTATCATAGCACTACGCAGGATAATCTGGTGGACGCCTGGTTATCAGGACTCAAATTAACCGGACTGGAAATCGAGAATTACAAAGCCGGGAACAGTATCGACTGGGAAGATCACATTTTTCAGAACGGTCCCCGTCAAGATTATAACATAAGCCTTTCAGGTAAGAAAGAAGACTTTTCATACTATTGGTCGCTTGGGTATATGGAGAACAAATCCTTGGTTAAAGGAGATGAATTTTCAACCATACGCTCAAGGGTGAATATCGAAGGAAAACCGGCTAAATTTCTGAAAGTGGGTTTGAACGCACAGTTCTCCTACCGCGATGAAAGTTCCGTACCGGTCAATAACGGGCAATACAAAATGCTGACTCCTTACAGTTCTTTTTATGAAAATGACGGAGAGAGTATGAGATTGTATCCCAATGACGACATTCAGGCGTTTCATCCGTTGTTGCAAAGAAAATACAGAACCCGGGAAATGGAATATTTCACTTTCTTCCCTAAAATCTATTCAATTCTGGAATTGCCTTTTGGCGTCACTTATACGTTGAATTATACTACCCGATTTGTTTTTTACCATAATCATATACATGATTCCTCCGAACACCCGCAATGGGGTTTATACGACGGAAGCGCTTCCCGTGAAAACTCCTTACGCAGGGAATGGCAGGTAGATAATATCATCAACTGGAACCGGACTTTACTGGCGGACCACAAAGTGGATATTACTTTGCTGGCAAATTTCGAAAAGTTCCGAAATGATACTGAAAAAATGGAAAATCAGAATTTCAGCCCCAATGACGTTCTGGGCTATCATGATATGTCCGTAGGGACATTGCCGGTAATATCGAGCAACGATGTGGTAAGAACATCGGATGCTTTGATGGCCCGATTGAATTATATTTACAGAAATAAGTATCTGTTGACTGCTTCTATACGCCGCGATGGTTCATCGTTGTTCGGATACTCCAACCCACACGCCACATTCCCTGCTACTGCTTTAGCGTGGGTATTATCTGAGGAAGATTTCTTTAAAGCGCCGTTTATCGATTACCTGAAACTGCGAGTTTCGTGGGGAATCAACGGTAACAGGGATATTGATAATTACGCAGCTCTGTCGAGAATTTTAACAGGAAAGGCCTTGAATGTCGAGGCTAATGGTAGCCCAATCACAATCCCTACATTGGAAATTAGTACGATGGGAAACAAGAAACTGAAGTGGGAAAGAACCGGGGCTTACAATCTCGCTCTTGATTTCAGGATATTGAACGGGATATTAAGCGGAACAATCGAAGCTTATAATATGTCGACCATCGATGTGCTGGTGAACCGTCAACTCCCCACCATTACAGGATTCAATAGGGTATACGCCAATCTGGGTGAGATAAAGAACAGAGGATTCGAATTTTCGTTGAGCAGCCTGAATATGAAAAGACCGAATATCGAATGGACCACCAACGTACTTTTTTCGCTGAACCGTAATAAGATTATTTCCATTACGGGTGAAAAATATGACGTGTTTGACAACAATGGCAACCTGATTGGTCGGAAAGAACCCGATGACAAGACCAATAACTGGTTCATTGGTCAGGCGAAAGACGTGATATGGGACTATAAGATTTTGGGAACGTGGAAAACAGGGCAGGAAGAAAAAGCAGCCAAATGGAACCAAGCTCCCGGAGACTTCAGGCTGGAAGATGTGAACAACGACGGACTACTTACGGACGACGACAAGCAGTTCCTGGGTTATAGCACACCCCGCTTCTCATGGACGATGACCCATACATTCAATGCATTCCGGGACTTTGAATTTTCGTTTGTTTTATATTCTCTTTGGGGACATAAAGGCAGTTTCGATCTGGCCAAACATGCCGATCATATTGAAGACCGCTGTAATTCATGGGATATTCCTTACTGGACGCCTGAAAACCAAATAGACGATTATGCCCGCTTGAGATCAGCGCCTGCTAAAGGGGTAAGTTATTCCGTATGGTTTAATAAATCTTATATACGGCTCGAAAACGTTGCGCTGGCTTATAAAATACCGGCTAAAGTATTGTATAAAACTCCTATCTCGAATCTTAAATTGACTCTCAATGTAAGAAATGCAGCCGTATGGGCGCCGGATTGGAAATTCGGCGACCCGGAAGACGGGACACGCTCTCAGCGGATATTTACTTTTGGCTTGAATATGACACTTTAAATAATATTGAAAAATGAAAATAATCATAAAAAACAGATTCGCAGGAATAATAGGTCTAACCTCCTGCTTATTGAGTGCGTGTGGATCAGACTTCCTCGACCCCAATCCATTGTCGTTTTATGCTCCGGAAAACGTATTAATCAACGAAGCCGGGCTTCAGGCCGTATTAGACAAAGGCCTGACAAGCCTGAGGGTCGAATTCTGCACCGATCAGGCTCCGTTTTTGACAAACATAAAATACTCTGATATTGCCGTCGACGGTACAACCGACAAGGCAACACCCTGGCAGGATCTGAATAATCAAATGCTTCCGGACGGAACAAATAACGATCTCGCCTATACAAAAATCGGATGGTATTGGGATAATACATATATAAATATAAAAGACTGTAATACGGTTATTAACCGGATTAACGAAGCAACGTTCACATCGGAAGAATCGAAGAATAAATTATTAGGCAGCGCCTATTTTCTGAGAGCCTATCGTTATTATATGAAAACGCTTCAGTATGGGGACGTCCCTTTCGTTTTGGAAGAACCATCCGAGCCTAAAGTGGATTATTATACGACAACCAAAGAATCCATTTGGCCTAAAATGATTAAAGATCTGGAATTTGCCGCAAAGCATGTACCTGAAGCGAACCAAACGAATGGCGGACAGGTAACAAAAGCAGCCTGTAAACATTTACTCGCCAAATATTATTTATTGGAAGGTCGATTTGACGACGCTATACGGATAACAACAGAAGTGATAGACGGCGGTATACATAAACTATGTACTGAACGTTTCGGATCGGATAAGAACCTGGCGGAAAAAGATGTGGTTTGGGACATGTTCCGTATTGAAAATAAAAGTCTGTCGGATAATACGGAAGACCTGTTGTTGACCATTGACAGATATGGTATGGAAGGAAACACTACCGGAGTAATCGCCATGCGGAATGCGGTTCCTCATTACGGACTGACAGGCGCTATAAAAACGCCAAATGGCGCTAACGGAGTATCAGACGCAGCCAGAAATGAAATAGGACTCGTAGAAAAATATGGTAGAGGAATTTCCCGTATTCGTCCTACTTATTATGCACAAAAGGGCGTATGGACAATCAATGGAGAAGAAGACTTTTCCGATTACCGTCATAGAACAGATAATGAGAACTGGATTACCATGGAAATGCTGGTTTATAATAATCCGGCGCTTAAGAGGAGTGGGAATGATTGGTATGGAAAGAATCTGCAGCTATATAATGAGCAAGGAGTTATCCTGTGTAACGACACGATCCGGTGCTGGTATAGCTGGCCACACTATAAAGTATGGTATCCTGATCCTGACAGAGTGCAACCTCAGGGAGGCCCCGGCGATTTTTACATTTTCCGTTTAGCCGAAACCTATTTGCTCAGAGCGGAAGCTTATACATGGAAAAGCGAATGGCAAAAAGCCGCCGACGATATTAATACGGTGAGGAAAAGAGCCAATGCCCGGTATATGTACACGGCTTCGGATATTCAGGCGCAACAGATCGGGGCAGTATTGGATGAAAGAGCACGGGAATTGTATTACGAAGAACCCCGCAAAGTCGAGCTGACAAGGATTGCCGTAACATTCGCTAAGACAGGCATTCCCTGTTACAATGGAAAAACGTACAGTATGGATCGTCTGACAGAAGATAATTTCTGGTATGACAGGGTGGTGGAAGTAAGCGACTTTTATAACAAAGGCGTTCGGACTCCTTATGGTAACTATTTCACTTGTTCCCCTTTTCATATCTTTTGGCCGATCCCTTCTTATGCGATAAATACTAACACAGGAGGTATCATCAACCAGAATAAAGGTTATCCGGGAACGGAGAAAAATATTCCCCCGCTGGTTTATGACGGCGAATAATAATTATTATCTTGAAAGTCTCACATTAAACTTATATTACACATGAACTATTTATCAGGAGTAATATTTTTCTCTGTAAGTTCAGGGGTTCTTGTCGGATGCAAACAACGGCAGGAAAAGCCATCGGCGAAACCGCCAAATATTCTTTTTGTGATAAATGATGATCAGAGCTACGTACATACGAGCTTTGTCGGTAGCCGTATGGTATGTACTCCCGGTTTTGACAGAGTGGCAGCCAACGGAGTTTATTTTACCAATTGTTATGCCGGATCACCAGGAAGCGCTCCATCCAGGAGCGCCTTGGTGACAGGTCGACATCACTGGCAAAATAAACAGTCCGGACAGCATGCCTCATCCTGGATGAAAGAATTTGTTCCGTTTGTCGATATTCTCAAAGCCAATGGTTATCACACCGGATTTACCGGAAAAGGGGTCGATCCTTTCCGTTATGCACGGAATGAGGAGGATTCGCTGTGGAGAAAACAAAATGCGGCGGGACGCGCTTACAATAAACATAGATACACAAAAGACGGTCCGTTGGATTCACGTACGGCCGACGGCATCGGATTAGTGGACTATTATGCTAATTTCCTGGATTTCATGCAACAACGCGAAACCGGACAGCCATTCTATTTCTGGTATGGATCGACCGAACCTCATCGCGCCTACGAAAAAGGATCATGGAAACGTAATGGAAAAGAACTTGCCCTTGCGGACGTCCCCGATTTTTTACCCGATACGGAAGAGATAAGAGGGGATATGCTAGATTATGCCGTCGAAATCGAATGGGCGGATTCCCATCTTTACAAAATGCTGAATCATCTTGATTCTATCGGCGAACTTGACAATACGATCGTGATAGTCACAGCCGATAATGGCATGCCTTTTCCACGGGCAAAAGCAAATTGTTTTGAATATGGGGCGCATGTCCCTTTGGCAATCTGTTACCCGAAAGGATTTACGGGTCATCGCCGGGTCAACGATCCGGTAAGTTTTGTGGATATCGCGCCTACTATTCTGGAAATGGTCGGCGCAAAATCCGACGGAATGCTTCCTTTTTCAGGGCGAAGTATCGTGAATATTCTCCGATCGGAAAAAGAAGGGCTGGTGGATGAAACCAGAAAATATGTATTTATGGGTCGCGAAAGGCACTCCTCTTCCCGTTGGAAAAACCTCGGATATCCTCAACGAGCCATACATAGCCGGGAATATCTCTTTATCTGGAATATGAAACCCGAACGCTGGCCGGCCGGCGCTCCACAGGCAATCAATGAAGAAACCGGAAGAATCTGTCCGATGTACGGTATTGACGAAAAAGGCATTCATCATCCGGAATGGGCATTTACCGACGTCGACGCCGCACCTTCAAAATCATTCCTGATTGAGAACTATAAAGTCCCTGCCATTCGTCCCTATTTCGACCTGGCATACCAGAAACGTCCCGAATACGAATTATACGATGCGGGTAATGATCCATTCTGCTTACATAACTTAGCCGGCGACGCCAATTATAAGGACGTGGAAGAAGAATTAAAAAACGTTCTGCAAAAGGAACTGGAACGATCAGGCGATCCTCGTATCGTCGGTCCCGATAAAGAAATATTCGAAACCTATATCCGTTACAGTCCTATCCGGCTATTTCCCGAACCTGACCGGAAGAAATGATTTATCTGTAAGATCCGGTATTTATTCCTGATATTTATTCAATAACTTTTCTATGGCCTGAGGATAATATTCATATTCAAGCTCATGCACTTTCTTCTCAATGTCTCGAACCCTGTCTTCCGGCGAAACCGGACAAGTGGCCTGAAAAATAACGGCCCCCTCATCATATCGCTCGTTCACATAATGAATTGTTATGCCGGTCTTCATTTCCTTTGCAGCTATAACAGCTTCATGAACGTAATGACCATACATTCCTTTTCCGCCAAATTTCGGTAATAACGCAGGATGAATATTTATAATTCTATCCCGGTAAGCGCCAATTATAACCGGCGATATCATAGATAAAAAACCCGCCGATACAATAAAATCAATATTATACTCCGCCAGCTTATTTAAAACGATCGCTCCCTCTTTAAATTCGGCATTCGAAAATGTAAATGAAGGAATATTCAGACTTTTTGCACGTTCATGAACTCCCGCATCACGCTTATTGGACAAAATGACCGCCACGCGAATAAAGTCGCTTTTTGCAAAGTATCTGATGATATTCTCCGCATTAGTTCCTGAACCTGAAGCCAATATTGCAATGTTTTTCATCTATGCTTCCTCCCTTATTTATGCACATTATTAAAAAACATGTGCAATATGCTGTATCTTTTGCATGGATTATTTGTTTTATGTGCAAAAATATACGTTTCTTTGCACCGCAAATATAAGAAATATCACGAATTTAGTATTCATTTAAATTATTAAAATTATGTCTGATGTAGCATCTCGCGTTAAAGCGATTATCGTTGACAAATTAAGCGTTGAAGAATCTGAAGTCACTAACGAGGCAAGCTTCACCAATGATTTGGGAGCAGACTCTCTAGACACAGTCGAGTTAATCATGGAATTTGAAAAAGAATTCAATCTTTCTATTCCGGATGATCAGGCTGAAAAAATTTCTACTGTAGGAGACGCTATTGCTTATATCGAAGCTAACGCGAAGTAATTTAATCCTTATTTAGTATGGAATTAAAACGAGTTGTAGTAACAGGTCTCGGCGCTATTACGCCATTAGGTAATAATGCCGCGGAAACGTGGCGGGCATTAACTAATGGCGTAAGCGGCGCAGGACCTATTACTCGCTTTGACGCATCAAAGTTCAAAACACAATTTGCTTGTGAAGTTAAAGGTTTTGACCCTTTGGCCTATTTTTCTGATAAAAAAGAAGTTCGCAAGTGCGATTTATATTCGCAGTATGCCATAGCCTGTGCCGAAGAAGCGGTTTTGGACTCAAAACTGGATCCGGAAAAAGAAAACAAAGATCGTATAGGAGTCATTTTTTCTTCCGGCATCGGGGGAATCTACTCTTTTCAGGAAGAAGTGAGGGGATATGATCAGGAACGTGGACCGCGTTTCAGTCCGTTCTTTATTCCTAAAATCATTGCAGATATTTCAGCAGGTCTTATCTCGATGAGATATGGATTTCGCGGACCTAATTTCGCTACAGTTTCGGCATGCGCTTCATCTACGAATGCCATTGGAGACGCATTTAATTACATTCGCCTCGGGAAAGCCAATGCAATTTTAACCGGAGGAGCAGAATCTCCTATCTCCATCGTGGGAGTTGGAGGATTTAACGCAATGAATGCTCTTTCAACGCGCAATCATTCGCCGGAAACGGCGTCACGTCCGTTCAGCGCCAGTCGCGACGGCTTCGTTATGGGCGAAGGCGGAGTCTGCCTTATTCTCGAAGAGATGGAACATGCGCTTGCCCGCGGAGCAAAAATTTACGCAGAAGTGGTTGGCGCCGGAATGTCGGCCGATGCATATCATCTGACAGCTTCACATCCTGACGGTTTGGGCGCCATACTGGTTATGCGTAACGCCTTGGAAGACGCAGACATGAAACCGGAGGAGATCGACTATATTAATGTACATGGCACGTCTACGCCTGTTGGGGATATTTCGGAAGCAAAAGCAATCAAGGAAGTGTTCGGCGACCATGCATACAATCTGAATATAAGCTCAACCAAATCAATGACCGGACACATGCTCGGAGCAGCAGGCGCATTGGAAACAATGACTTGTATTATGTCCGTATACGACAATATCGTACCACCTACAATTAATCATGCAGAAGGGGACAACGATCCGGATATTGATTATAAGCTGAATTTCACTTTTAACAAAGCTCAGAAAAGAATTGTTAACGCAGCGCTTTCAAACACTTTCGGGTTTGGCGGCCATAATGCAAGCGTTATCGTGAAAAAATTTTAAAATCAAGTGATTTTTAAATACATATATAAACGAATAAGGCTCTTTAAATTAAAAAACAAAGAGCCTTATTTGTCTCTATACAAAATACTTGGATTTTATCCTGATAATATAAAATTGTATGAACAGGCTTTCATACACCGCTCTATCTCATCATCACAATACGGAAAACGCAGGAATAACGAGCGCCTGGAATTCTTGGGCGACGCTGTGCTGGACGCCATTATAGCAGACATTGTATATAAACATTTTCCGAATAAAAAAGAAGGCTTTCTCACAAATACGCGTTCAAAAATCGTACAACGTGACAGCCTTAACTATATCGCTCTCGAACTTGGCATCGACAAAAAAGTTACATCTATGCCTTACGCTACAACTCATCATAAATATATGTATGGAAACGCCCTTGAAGCCCTAATCGGAGCCATCTATCTTGATCAGGGATACAAGCGTTGCTGCAAATTCGTGAAAAAACGCATAATAGACAAATACCTGTCTTTAGACAAGCTGGCAAGTCAGGAAGTAAATTTTAAATCCCGTCTCCTTGAATGGGGACAAAAAACAAAACTACATATAGCATTCGACCTGATAGAAACTTTTACCGACGAAGATGGTAGCCCTGTTTTTCAAACGAGCGTATCCCTCGAAGGAACGCCGCTTGGCATAGGTATAGGAGCCACAAAAAAAGAATCGCAACAACATGCCGCTAAAACAGTGATACAAAAAATACACAAAGATAAGGATGTACAGAGACTCATAGAATACCTCAAACAACAATCTGCAGATACCGGCTATACGAAAGGAGAAGAAATAGAAAAACCGCAACAGGGAGATTTTACGGAATAACATTATATTCCAAAAGAAATGCCCATATTAGAGCCTTGTTTTATAAGATCATGATCAATCGGTACCAGTTTAGTTTTTCCTGCAACCTCAAAAAGGTCTATAGAACCAACATTTTCACCCTGAATACACACCATCCGGCCGAAAGCCTGCTCTGCAATAAGTTCCGTAGCATGACTGCCAAGCCGCGTAGCAATATTGCGATCAAAAGGAGACGGATTTCCTCCACGCTGAATATACCCTAAGACAGTTGTCCGAACCTCAATCCCAGTCGCTTTTTCTATCGCAGACGATATATAATTCGAAGGACTATCATTTCCTGTTTTCAGGCCTTCAGCTATAACAACGATAGAATAAGCTTTTCCAACAGAAGAACGCTGAAGTATTTTTTCATTTATTTTATTAAGATCAAAACCAAGTTCCGGAATAAGAATAATATCGGCTCCACCCGCCATTCCCGCATACAAAGCAATCCATCCTGCTTTATGCCCCATCACTTCAACGACCATTACACGCTTATGCGAACTTGCCGTAGAATGTAGACGGTCTATTGCTTCTGTAGCAATATTTACTGCCGTATCAAAACCAAAAGTTTTATCAGTACCATAAACGTCATTATCAATCGTTTTAGGTACGCCTATAATATTAAGTCCCAACTGAGATAACTTATAAGCTGTTTTCTGTGTTCCGTTACCGCCGATACAAACAATGCAATCAAACCCCATGTCAATATAATTCCGGTATATAATCTGAGGTTTATTATGATCATTTGAATCAAGCATTTTTTTAAAAGGCTTCTCCCGGGATGTGCCAAGAATCGTGCCTCCCAGATTTAATATGCCCGAAAGTTTTTTTTCATTGAAAACTTCAATATCCTTATTCAGCAATCCGGTAAAACCGTTATGTATACCCACGACTTCCATTCCATAATGAAGAATGGCGGACTTTCCCACTCCACGAATAGTGGCATTTATACCCGGACAGTCGCCCCCTGATGAAAGTATTCCTATTCTCATATATAATATTGGAAGTTTATCATATAAAAGTCCCCCTGTTATACACCCTATCGACAAAATATGCAAAATCTACTTCAAAATTTAATAGACTCTACTACTTCCCGATTGTTGTTATAAGTATCATTTAAAGACTTTTGCCCCATAGAATGGAGCCATTTATTTTTCTTCCTCTTAATCGCAACGCTATTCTCGAAACAGAGAGCAGAAACAGCCAGTACAAGAGCCGTCGCTAAAACGCCTTTTACTTTAACATTCATATCAATATTCTTTATGTTTACATCTACAAAGATAACCATTATGATAATATAATTTCAAAAAAAACAGACTATTTTTTCCGCTCTCGACAGAAAAAAATCCAGTATCCGGCAGATGCATCTGTAAGACCCTATAAATCAACAATAAAGCGAGCGTAAAGAAAAACATCACAGCCCAAAATTTTTCAAAACAAAAATAATATATACATTTGCATGATTTTTTAAAAGATATAACTTTTCTTCATATTGCAAATCTGAATGGATATTTTAACAAAAGCCATATCTCCTATATTTTCTGCAAGACGACGAGAAATCGATCTGTTCGACAAACAATCGACTGATATTCAACACAAACAGCTTCATCGTTTATTAAAGGCAGCACGATATACAGAATGGGGAAAAAAATACAAGATCAAAGATATCCTCAACTACAAAACATTCTGTGAACACGTGCCTATTTCTACCTATGAAGACTTACATCCGTTAATTGAACGAATGATCAATGGGGAAAAAAATATATTATGGCCTTCTGCCGTGCACTGGTTCGCCAAAAGCAGCGGGACCACAAACGCCCGCAGCAAATATATACCCGTTACGCAAGAAATACTAAAAAAATGCCATTATAAAGGAGGATTTGACACTGTAGCCCTATACCTGCATAATAACCCGCATACCCGTTTTTTTTCAAAAAAAGGTCTCATCTTAGGCGGGAGTCACAGCCCGTCAACACTCAATGCTCAGGCCCATTGCGGAGACCTTTCGGCCGTATTGCTGCAAAATCTGAATCCACTGGTGAATCTTGTACGCGTGCCACGCAAAGAGATTATTCTCATGGACGAATGGGAAGCAAAAATAAAAGCGATTGTAGAAACGACTTGGAATAAAGATATTGTAAGTCTTTCCGGCATACCGTCATGGATGCTCGTACTAATAAAAGCCGTCATTCAAAAAGCCGGAAAAGAAACCCTTTCCGAAGTGTGGCCTAATCTTGAAGTATTTTTTCACGGCGGCGTCGGATTCGAACCTTATCGCACCCAGTATGAAAAACTGATCCCTTCAGAAAAAATGCATTATATGGAAACATACAATGCATCTGAAGGCTTTTTTGGCATTCAGGACGATCCCTCCGACCGCAGTATGCTACTCATGCTTGATTACGGAATTTTTTATGAATTCATATCAATAAACGAACAGGCAAACTCCGATAATCCGAAAGCAATACCGCTTGAAGATGTAAAAGTCGGCGAGAATTATGCCATGGTAATATCTACAATCGGCGGCCTGTGGCGTTACTGTATAGGCGATACTGTTCGCTTTACATCCCTATTTCCCCACAAATTTATCATTACAGGAAGAACAAAATTTTTTATCAACGCTTTCGGTGAAGAATTGATGGTCGACAATGCCGAAAAAGGAATCCGAAAAGCATGCGAGGAAACGAATGCGATCGTAAAAGCATATACTGCCGCACCATTATTCTTGCTGAATAATGGAAAAGGGCGCCATCAATGGCTGATTGAATTTGAAAAAACTCCGACGTCGCCGGAGAGCTTTGCAACATGCCTGGACAAGGCATTACAACAATTAAACTCAGATTACGAAGCTAAAAGATACAAAGAAATATCACTCCAGACGCCTGAAATTATCATTGCACGAGAAAACTTGTTTTTCGACTGGATGAAAAAACACGACAAACTTGGCGGACAACATAAAATTCCAGGTCTATCGAACAACCGCGATATAATAAATGAACTCATTATTATGAATTCCTGAAAATCCGGAAGAAAATGAGAAGTCTTAGATGCAGCCATAAGAAATATATTTAGTTCTATCATAACAGATTGAGATGAGCAAACTTCCATTCATATTACTGATAATCCTGACTGTGACGCTGGCAATAGCCACTTTTGCCGAAAGAAGATATGGAACCCCATTTGTAATGCATCACTTCTATAGTTCATGGTGGATGACGACCCTTTGGGCGGCAGTGTTTATAACAGGATTATCCCTCTGCGTACACGCTTTGCTGAAGAAAAGAAAACCGGCTTTTTTATTTCACTGCGCATTCGGACTTATCCTGGCAGGAGCATTAACCACATTTACAACGTCAAAACGCGGACAAATCCATTTGAGAGAAAATGGGATGGCCGAATCAACCATTGAAATGCCATTTGCCGTAAGCCTGAGCAAATTTGAAATGGATTACTATACAGGAACAAAAACTCCTGCTGATTACATAAGCCATTTGTCGGTAAAAGACGGCGAAAAAACATTTGATGCAGTCGTATCAATGAATAACATATTTACATATCGTGGGTTCAGGTTTTATCAGGCGTCCTATGATAGCGACCTTAAAGGTACGATTTTAGCGGTGAGTTACGACCCCTGTGGCATTACGGTAACTTATGCCGGATACTTGTTACTGCTTTTATCGATGATCCGGCTGCTTATCGTCAAAAACGGGAACTTCCGGAAACTGATTAAATCACTGGGAATTGTAACGCTGGCAGTTACTCCCGGATTTGTATCCGCACAACGCACATTAACTAAAGAGGAAGCAAAAGCTTTTGGACAGTTATCCATGTATTATAATGGCAGAATTGTACCTGTCGATACTTACGCCCACGATTTCACCCGAAAAATAACAGGTAAATCCTCTTATGAAAAATTCAATGCAGTACAGGTCCTTGCCGGCTGGATGTTTTTCCCGGAAGAATGGCAGGAAGAACCGATGATCATGATTAACGACAAGGAAATAAATCAATTCATAAGCGAAAACAAAGGAAACAAAAACAGATTACGGTTAAGTGATTTTTTCAATGCAGGAATCTACAAGTTATCCTATACGAGCTTTCCGGCACAACACAAAGGAATCCGCGAAGTAGACGAAAAAATAAGCCTGTTGATGGCGCAACGTACAGGTAGCGCATTGACCGCTTTTCCACAAAGAAACCATTGGTACGCATGTACGGACGATCTATCGGAAGTTCAAAGCGACGATACGTTGTTCATTTCAAAAGCTTTCCTGACGATGCGCGAAACATTAAAGCGGCAGAATCATGAAGCAAACATCGAACTGTTCGAGAAAATATCCGCATATCAACATAAACGTACAGATAGCGGCGCGATTTCGCCTGCAAAAACAAAACTTGAAATCTTTTATAACAAATTTGACGCGGCAAGTATACTCTTCAAAATAAATATCGGAGTAGGCGTACTTACATTTGCCGGATTCATCTGGAGTTTGCTGACTGACAGAAAAAAACGGATTTTCAAGTCTCTGGCTTACATTCAGATTATTCATTCCATGGCATTCCTGAGCCTGTCGGTTGGAATAAGGTGGTATATATCATCACATATTCCGATGTCAAACGGATATGAAACGATGATTTTCATATCCTGGTGTATCATGATCATTACCATATTGTTCGGTCGCAAATCCGAATTTATTCCCTCCATGGGATTGTTACTATCGGGATTTGCTCTGCTGGTAGCAACACTTGGCGCAACAAATCCCGAAATAACACAACTCGTGCCGGTATTACAGTCTCCCTGGCTTAGCATACATGTCTCATTAATAATGATATCATATTCGCTTTTCGGATTCATGATGTTCAATGGTATAACGGCGCTTATACTATATTTCACTTCCGGGAAAAGCAGGGGATATATCATAAGACTATGGAAAATAAGCCGTATCATCTCATATCCGGCATTATTTACGCTGGCCGCCGGCATTTTTGTCGGAGCAGTATGGGCAAATGTTGCCTGGGGACGCTATTGGGGCTGGGACCCTAAAGAAGTCTGGGCGCTTATAACAATGTTGATTTATAGTTTGGCGATGCATGATCAAACGCTAAAAATATTCCGAAAACCGATATTTTATCACATATTCACTATTGTTGCGTTTCTATCGATTATAATGACTTATTTCGGCGTCAGCTACTTTTTCGGAGGTATGCACAGTTACCAATAAGTATAAAAACCGCATTAATTCTATCATTTTGTACATAATCTCATGTATTTCTTTACACTTTGACAATAATATGCGATTTTATTTTTGTTTTGAGCTTATCTTAAACTATATTTGCCTCCTCATAAAGCAAAAAATGATTATTTACGCTAAAAAGAAAAAGAGATGTGGGTTGTTTGTGCTGACTTGGAGGGAGTTTTCGTTCCGGAGATATGGATCAATATAGCTAAAAAAACGAGCATAGAGAAACTGAAACTCACAACACGCGATATCAAAGATTACGATGAATTAATGACATACCGCTTGCGGATTTTGGACGAAAACAATCTTAAAATAAAAGATATCCAAAACGTTATTGCCTCCCTGAAACCTCTTGAGGGAGCGCTGGATTTTGTCCGATGGTTACGCAAAGTAACACGTTTTACGATTGTCTCGGATACATTCATCGAATTTGCCCAACCTCTAATGGACCAACTTGAAAATCCGCTATTACTTTGTCATTCGCTGGAAATCGATAAAACCGGACGGGTTACAAACTACAAACTACGCCAACCTGATCCCAAACGTAAAACGGTAGAAGCATTTCAAAGCCTTCGATACAAAGTTCTTGCTTTTGGAGATTCTTACAACGATATATCCATGCTCAAAGCGGCTGACATTGGAATACTATATTGTCCGCCGGAGAATGTAATTGCCGATTACCCTGAATTTCCCGTTGTCCGCAATATACAGGAACTGAAAAACCTGATCAAACAGCATATTTCCGATTAAACAAAAAATCACTTCATGTAGCTATTGTCTTTTTCCGATATTTGAAGTTTCTTTGCAAACGCAAAACCAATACGCTTTAATATGAAGAAATTATTAATGTATATCTCATTTGCCGGCATATTTTCAACTCAAAGTTTCATTTCGGCAGAAGAAAAACA
Source organism: Tannerella sp. (assembly GCA_031257565.1). Taxonomy (GTDB): domain Bacteria; phylum Bacteroidota; class Bacteroidia; order Bacteroidales; family Tannerellaceae; genus Tannerella. The sequence continues at coordinate 32,290 of JAIROL010000070.1, forward strand.
TTCACCCCGGGATACGATTAAAACATTTAATATTGACGAGATTGTCGTAACGTCATCATCAAAAGAAACAAACAACCTGCGAACGCTTCCGGGCTCGGTATCCATACTTACCCCCCAGCAAATCGCAGGAAGGCAGGTTACGTCCATAAAAGATATCAGTTCCTTTGTGCCCAACTTATATATGCCGGACTATGGAGCAAAACTTACATCCGCCATCTACATCAGAGGTATTGGAACGCGAAGTAGCGGGCAATCCATCGGATTATATGTAGAGAATGTACCTTATATGGACAAAAGCTCATTTGATTTTGAACTGATGGACATTCAACGGATAGAAGTTTTGCGCGGACCACAGGGAACGCTGTACGGACGCAACGCGATGGGAGGCATAATCAATGTTTTTACCTTATCTCCTTTTGATCGTCAAGGCATAAAGGCGTCGCTATCATACGGAAGCTACGGACAGTTAAATTCCAAAGTTTCCGGCTACGCCAAACTGAGTGAAAACGTCGGACTTTCGGCCGGTATTTTTTATGACCGTTGCGACGGTTTTCTTACAAACGCATACAATGATGAAAAAATAGATAACGAAGAAAGTATTGGGGGAAATCTGAAGTTGCAATGGAAAATATCCCGCCAATTTACCGCTTCATACTCAGCGTCATACGAATATATTGACCAAGGCGGATTTCCTTATGGGCCGTATGATGAAAAAACGGATAAGATTGCGCCGGTAAATATGAATGACGAATCTTCCTATAAGCGCTCCCTGTTAAATAATAACCTGTCATTAACATATCAGAACGAAAAAATCCTCCTGACTTCTGTTACAGGATATCAGTATCTTGATGACGACATGAAAATGGATCAAGACTTTTCCGACTCATCCATATTTGTCTTAAACCAGTTACAAACACAAAATGCATTCACCGAAGAAATATCCATAAAAAGTAAAACCGACCGCAATTATCAATGGTCTTTCGGAACCTATGGATTCTATAATAAATTAAACATAGAGGGACCCGTGGAATTTAAAGAAGACGGTATTAAATCAATTCTTCAACCGGTATTCGGCAATTTAAAAGAATATTACCCCAAAATGCCGACTCTTACCATAACAAACGAATCGCTCTATATACCCGGAGATTTCAAAACTCCGTCATGTGGCGTCGCATTATATCATCAATCTACCTGCAATAATCTTTTCACAAAAGGGTTATCCATCACTGCAGGCATACGCCTGGACTACGAAAAACAAGAACTTGAATACGATTCGGAAGCGAAAATGAATCTGAGTATGCAAACGAATCCAATGACGCCTCCCAGAGATATCAGCAACATGTACCCTGCCTCTGTAATTGATGAAAAATTGTCGCAGGATTTCCGGCAGGTATTACCAAAGGTTTCCCTGAAATACGAATGTACCCCGCGCACATTTACCTATTTATCGGTAGCAAAAGGATACAAAGCCGGAGGTTACAATGTGCAGATGTCTGCCGATATCATGCAAAACCAAATGCAATACGATGTGATGAACGCTTTCAGGGAAATGGCGCCCGACTTGGATATAGCAGCATGTAAACCGGTAAAAGAGGTTATCTCATATAAGCCTGAGACAAGCTGGAATTATGAAGCCGGTATACGAAGCGAACTTATAAAAAGCCGTCTGCACGCGGAACTTACGTTTTTCTACATGGACGTGATGGATTTACAAATCACAAAATTTGTAGAAAGCGGTAGCGGGCGATACCTGAGTAATGCGGGAAGAGCGGAAAGCTATGGCGCAGAAGTCTCATTACGCGCTATTTTATCCGATGAATTCACTGCCGACCTGAACTATGGATATACGCATGCAATCTTCCGGGATTATAATAATGAAAAGGAGGATTTCAAAGGAAATTACATTCCTTACGCTCCACAACACACTTTAAGCATCGGGGCGCAATACAACAAACTACTGCATAACTGCCGGATAATAGACCGGATTTTTGCTTCCGCGCAATGTAACGGAACAGGAAAAATTTACTGGGACGAGGCGAACGAGTTATCACAACCATTCCATATAATCGTCAATGCGCAGGCCGGAGTACGAAAAGGGATTGTTTCGGCGAATCTATGGGCGCGAAACCTGACAGATACGGATTATGCGGTATTTTATTTCGAATCATTTGACAAACCTTTCATGCAAAAAGGTAAACCGTTACAGTTCGGAGCAAAGGTAAGTATAGCCCTCTAAGATAATACAAGGTTTTGCGACATTTTTTGTAACTTTGAACCATATAAAGATAAACAGGAAATATATATGATCGAATTTTTGACGACACATAATCTTATGGGGTTGACAATAGGAATAACAACTTTTGTTGTAATAGGTCTTTTTCACCCTATCGTTATAAAAGCCGAATACTATTTAGGCACAAAATGTTGGTGGATGTTCTTGGTTTTGGGAGCATTTTTTGCGGCGTTATCACTGATTATTAAAGAGATTTTTCTATCAACTGTAATGGGCGTTGTCGCTTTTTCATGTTTTTGGTCGATACTTGAAATTTTTGAACAAACCAGAAGGGTTGGAAAAGGCTGGTTTCCGGCAAATCCAAAGCGCGTTAAGAAAGAAAATAAAGTTAACTATTGCTTTTTCCACAAACAGGCGCACAAGACAAACGACAAGGCCGCCGCTCCTATCCAGAAGTACCGGATAGATGAAAAGTCGTAGGCCGCAATACCGTCCACTACTGTCTTGCTGTCGCCAATCAGATTACCGCTAAGAATATCCTGTACCCCGGCGCCGATGTAACTGGCTATTCCGACAACGCCCAATGCTGCACCCGATGCTTTTTTCGGGGCAATATCGACGGCCATCAATCCGCCCAGAAAACAGATAAGTACGCCGATGGAAAGTCCGAACAGGATCATGCTGAAAATATCTACCGCAAAATAGCCTTTGGGAACGAAGACGAACAGCGCAATCGCAACCGTATTGCCGATGCCGAACAGTAAAGCGGGGGCATTGCGGTTGCCTTTGAATAATTTATCGGAAAGGAAACCGGATAAAACTGTCCCGATAATCCCGCAAATCGACGAAACGCCGATAATGCTGCTGGCTTCAACGGTAGTATACGCTTTTTCGTTTTCAAGGAAGAAGATGCCCCAACTATTGATGGCATAACGGGAAATGTACATACACGCACTCGATAAGGCCAGTATCCAGATAAACGGATTTTTCAGAACTTCCAGTTGAGCGCTCTTAGCCGGTTTATCCAACTCTTTGGGAGGCATTACCGGAACAAGGCCCTTGCTTGGAGGGCTGTCGTGCAGAAAAAGCATGATGATAACGGCGCCGATTAACCCTGCCAGTCCTGCCGCTTCAAATCCCCAACGCCAGCCGGCAATGCTGACGACAAAGGCGGTGGCGATAAAAGTGAGCGCTTCGCCGATGTTGTGGCTGGCGCTGAAAAAGCCGTAATAGGTTCCGCGTTCCCTATCTGTAAACCAGCGGGACAAGCCTACCACGCTGCATGGAGAACCCAAACTTTGTACCCAGCCGTTTATCCCCCAGAGGACGACAAAGACCCAAAAAGTATGCGAAAATCCCAGCGTAATATTGACCAGGGAGGAAATAATCAATCCGGTAGCCATAAACCGTTTGATATTCACCCTGTCTGCCATAAAGCCATTAACAAATTTACCGACGGCATACGAAAAGAACAGGGCGGAGCCGATAATTCCCAATTCCTTTTCGGTGAGGATATTTCCATCTACCAGCGGTTTTTTTACCACGCTGATGCTAAGCCGGCAAACGTAGAACAGTCCGTATCCGATGGTAGCGGATAAAAATACCGACCATTGGAGGCGTTTCAGCCGGGCTTTATCTTCCTTTAAATCGGGTTGTTCCGGTGAAAGACTGAAAAATTTTATTAATTTCTTAATCATGCAAACCTCATTACAATTCCCGACTGGGTTCCGTTTTACTTCTATGCCTTCTACTCAAAATCTTCCGGTAGCGATCAATATTCGTATCAAGTTCCTTGACGAAACCGGTGAAAGCGTCGTCGCCTTGAATCAACATCAGGGCTTCGAGGCGTTCCAGAATATCGAGGTAGCATCTATCTGTTTGGCGGCGGATTTCCAGCATCTTGACGTCGGCCGCTTTGTCTGCGCCTTCGGTGTTACGGGCGAGGATGGCGGCTTCAAAAGCTACGTTGTTCCGTTCCAGCTCGTCGATCCATCCCTGTAAGGCGAGGCTTACCACTTGCGGAGCGTATTGTCCGCGGAGTTCTTGCAGGATGTTGTAGATACTTGCTGTTTCTTCGTTATAGGATTTGGCCGAGAGATCGCCATAGTGGTCGAACAGCGGTTTAAGTCTTTCGGCGGCGGCAGACTGAACTTCGGAATAGTGGTGCAGACCGGATCTGATGGCTTCGACCAGTCCCCGGTAAGTACGGTCGCGAAGGCTGTCCAAGTGAACGATTTCGGCGGTGTAGCTGCTTTTCCGCAATACTTCCAGCGATTCGTCGGCTTGCGTGTAAAGAGCAACGAAGGTGTTAAACAGGGCTTCGATATCCAAAGCCGCGGGCGTTGATTGCATTACAAAACTTTTGAACTCGGTGAAGAAGTTAAACCATTCATCGTTGCGCAGTCTGTTTAATTTGATTCTTTTAATTTTCATTGCAGTAAATTTTTACTAGTGAAACCTATTTAGTCGTTGTTGATAACCGTCCGGAACTTTCTACCGATGGGCGAAAGGCTCAAAGTAGTCCATTGAAGGTTTCGTCCAATGGGCAAAAGTCCCAAAGTAATCCGTTGAAAGTTTTGCCCATGGGACGAAAGGCTCAAAGTAGTTCGTTGAGGGTTTCGCCTGTGGGGCGAAAGTATCAAAGTAATCCGTTGAAAGTTTCGCCCTGCGGTAAGGCAGTGTTATTCTTTTCCGGTTTGTCATAAAGTGGAACCTGTATTGTTTTTTTGAAGATTAATCATGTAATCCTCTGTTTCTTAAATAATCAATCAAATACGCCGGACGGTCGGTTTGCAGGATTCCGGCGCCCAATTCATCAATGAGGTATCCCCATGTTTCATCTGGGCGTTTCAAGGCCTTGTCATCGCTGTATCCGCCGCAGAGCGAATCCCACAAGGCGTTGATCCAGATAACGGACTGGGTGTTATCCAGTCTTTCTTTGATTTGCAACAGCAATTCACGATCTTCTTCCTGAAAGCAGATTTCGTAGTAGGGATGTTTTTTTTCCAGCAACGGAGCAATGGAATCCATCGCTGTGCCTTTTTTCAAGGCGATAATCTGCATGAAAATCATCCTGTTCATGTTTTCGCCGTATTGTGCTTTCAACTGTTCGTAGGGTTTATCAGACTTGATAATAGCCTGCGAAGTTGTTCCGGTACGTTCCAATACCTCAAATACGAGGTCGAAATACCTGTCCGACTTGTCGAGATTGACGATGATTTTGTCTTTCACTGCAAGCATTGTTTCTTCCAATGTGGGTATTTGAAAATCGGTAACGCGCCCCAAACCGTTTTTCAGGCGGAGTTGTTTGATTTCGGCGAGAGTAAAATCGCTGACTTTGCCATTGCCGTTGGTCGTTCTGTCAACAGTGCGGTCATGCATCAGCACCAATACGCTGTCTTTGGTAAGTGCGAGGTCTATTTCGACAATATCTACACCCATGGGAATACAGCTTACGATCCCTTCGAGTGAATTGTCGGCATAGTTGCGCCAGTCGCCGCGGTGAGAAACCACCATTACTTTATTTTGCTGCTCACATGAAATAAGCGAACAAAAAAGGAAGATAATAAGAAAATATTTATTTTTCATATTTTGAACTAAATAAGTTTGTCCGTATTATGTTCTGAAAGAGTATTTTTCAATTCCTGTCGTACCTGTTCGGCAGTTTGAAACAATATGGAGGCTATACCGGCTTCGGTAGCGCCGTCCAGATTTTCCTGCCGGTCGTCAATAAATACGCTTTCAGCTGCCTGCAATTGATAGTGTTCCAGCAGGATTTTGTAAATAGCGGGGTCGGGCTTGCAAACCTTTACCTCGGACGAAAGCAGTATCCCGTCGAAGGTGTTGAAAAACGGATGCGCCTTCCGGGTGGGCGGGAATGTTTCGGACGACCAGTTGCTGAGACCGTAAGTCCTGTATCCCTCCTGTTGTAAATCAGTAAGCAGGGCGATGCTTTCCGGGTTTTCCTCACCCAGTGATTCGTACCAGTGTTTGTGGAATACCCTGATGTATTCGCTGAGATGCGGATATTCGGCGCAGAGTTTTTTTTCGTTTTCGACGAAAGTAAGACCTCTGTCCAAACTGTTGTTCCACGCCTCGCGGTACACGTTTTTCAGGATGTATTCCGCTTTTTCATCGGAATACGCTTTGCGGAAGATGTTGCAGGGATTCCATCCAATGAAGACGTTGCCGAAATCGAAGATGATGTTTTTAATCATTGTTTTTTATTTTGGCACGCAGATAACGCAGATTTTATGGATGATTTCTTTGAAAAGATTTGTGAAAATCCCTCAAATCCGCGTCATCTGCATGCTTCTTATGGAATTATGGGTTAATCCTGCTTTCGAGTTGATTGACTTTCTCCATGAGGGTTTTGTAGGACTTCACGACGCTTTCCAATCGTTCGATTTTTTTGTTCTGTTCGATGGAATAGAGGGTGAGTTCTTCGACTTTTTGGAGGAGTTTTACGTTCATGTCGTGCAAAGTGTAGCCGTTTTCCTGCACTTCGGTGGCGGAAGGCATGTCCGGCAGATGGTTGTTGACTTTGATATAGTCTTCTATTTCGTTAAGACTCTGCAAATTGTAACCAGGTTTGAATACGTGATCGGCCCAAGTAGATTGGGGGCCGATGGCGTAGTCTTCGGAGAGAACACCTCCGGTAATAAATGCAGAATATTTATTTTTGAGGATTGCTTTGATGTTGTTGGGATTTATATTGATGAATAATTTCCCATTGTCTAATTTTAGATTCCCTTTAAGAGTTAATTTTTCGCTATTGGCATTTACGTATGTTCCTATACCCATATTTCCTGAACTGTGCAGATGCAAATCGGTATTCTCATCGTTCATACTTCGTCCTCCGGCCGAAATAGACAAATTATCTTTAGCAATAATTCGGTTTAATCTGCCTCCTCCGTTTGATATCGGGAAAAACATTGTAAAATCATTATTTCGTCCCAGTTTCATTTGAAGTCCTTTAGTGCCCTTTATATTGAAACTCAAAGAATCTCCATAGGTTTCCATTTCATTGAAACTGTTAATGCGTAATTCGCCCTTATTGTTGATTATAACCTTTCCATTATCTAATTTTAGATTTCCACTAACAGTTAATTTCTCACTTGGAGAGGTTGTTCCGATACCCACATTCCCAGATGTGTGTATAAATAGATCTGTTTCATTTTTAGTAGTACCTCTATTTCCTGCCGTAAAGGACAAATTATTTGCAGCTATAATACGATTCCATCTGCTATTAGTTGCATCTGAAACAGGGAAAAATAATGTGAAATCATTATTAAATCCTTTTTTAAATTGAAGTCCTTTTACCCCTCCTGCATTGAGACTGAAAATATTACCGGTAAATTCCAACTCATCGTTACTCATTATTTTGCCATTATTTTCCAATCTTAAATTTCCACCAACAATCAACTTTTCAGAAGGTGTCATACATCCAATACCTACATTTCCTTGCGTAGTAATAATTACATCAGGCTGATCTGTATCATTAAGTCCTCTATCTCCAGTAAAAAATGCAATCTGATTTTTAGCGATTATTCGATTCCATTTATTATTTGAAGAAGTAGAAATGGGAAAGTATAATGCGTAATCGTTAGCATTTACAAGCCTCATTTGAAGCCCTATAAAATCCGAATTAATACCAAATTCAATAGGATTACCTAATATCCTATAATTTTGCCCATATACAAACTGAAGCATTTGCGAAACAAACGCTATTACTATAAAAAATACTAACTTTTTCATGATTTGTTATTTATTAAAATTATACATTGTTATTTTAATTATTTGACGTTGGCGAATTAGGTGATGAAAAGTTGTTTTGAAGTTCCTGTTGTAACGTATTGTAATTGAAAGAATACAGCTCAACAATTGAAATGTATGGTTGATATGATGAACTTGTATTATAATCGCCAACTCTGATGAATGCATCCGAACTTCGTTGAATATATTTTTGCATAACAGACTCACCCTTGGCATCTAATCCAAAGAAAAATGGAGACAAATAATTATCATTAGTCATAGCAACTCTTGCAGCAAAAAAAATAAATCTCGAGGTAATATAGATTTTTACTTGAAATTTATTATTACCTGATGTCGTGAAATCAAAAATTTTATCGTAGCATGAATAATGGTATGTATTACCCTGCCATTCTGTCGGTTGACGTGCTATGATAATTGAATTATTAGAATAATAAATATGTAAAATGGGGTCAGAGCCGAAACCTCTATCATAAAAACTTACTATAGGTTTATTATTTTCGGATGATGCCAAAGTCATGTCAAATGCCACCATCACCCCATCGTTTTTTAGTGGATTTCGGGGAACATTACTCATCTCTACTTGTCTGCTTGCAAAAACAGAGTCTGTGTCATCATTCCATGATATTGTATAATCTGGTGGTGAATAATTAAATGGACCAGCGACTTGTTGCGCAACTAATGTCATTGTTTTACAACACAATAATGAGAATAATAAAAAAATGAATATGCACACTCTTGTCTTAAACAGTTTATTCTTAATAGATTTCATAATTCTGTCATTTATTGTTAATTGTAAGTTTAACAGTTTCATTTCTGTCCCCTGATATTTTTATCATATAGATGCCCACTTGGAACTCTCCTGAGATTACAATATCAGGCTCTTGATTAATAATTTTATTCAACAGAACACGTCCTTGCATATCATAAATGTAAATGGCGCTTCCTATATCGTTATGATTCAATCCACTTATATAAATTGAACCTGATTTATAATATGCTTTAATACGGGTTGCAGCACTATCTTGTGATGTATTACGTGTTAAAGAGGACGTAATATTTGCAGAATAGAAATTAATATTTTGGGGCTGCCTTAAGTCAATCCATACATCCGGTCTGTCGGTCGTTACTACGGCTGTAGAAATATAAGGTATGTTTCTAAACCATAGATGGTCGCCTCGACGATCTCCCACAACATTCTTCATTCTCCAATCAGCATAACGATCAACAATACCCTTGGGGCCAATTGGCTCAACAGGAAAAATTGCTGTACGATAACCTTTCTTGTAAATATATTCTAATATATTACTGTAATCATTATAGTGACCAGATCGTGTATCCTTAAAAGGTCCTGCGGCAGAATCGGTTTTAAAATGTGATTCGATTGCAACAATTCCTTTTGGATCTTTTTCGGCCCAATCATCAATATAATCAAGAATTGGATTCATATTAGACGGATTGGGATCTTTAATTGGTATAAACAATACCTTTGCCAGTTGTTTATCTGTAAATCCTCCATTTGTTTTCAGAAAATCATAAGTGAATGGAAGTTTGAATGTAAGATAATCCAACATATTACGACGTTCTGCTATTTGGAAACAATAGCTAAAAATATCTAACCAATTGCGTTGGATTTTCGCACGTCCTTCAGGAGTTGTTGGGTCGTATGCACAGGCATCACAAGTTCCATCCGGATTATTTCGTCGCATAATAGTTTTAATATCTACTGTTGTAACTAATTGTTTTTTCTTCAATAGATTTAAAACATCTATAAATTGTAGATAAAACTGGTCTGTAGTAACAGTGCCATTACGCCTTTTAAGGTGAAAGGGTTTAGTAGCTCCTGCAAGCCACCAGAAATAATCAATATCTGGATATCCATAATCAGTATTAAACCAAAAACTCTTATTAGTACCCGAAAAATCAGATAATCTGGTCAAAGCATAGTCATGTGTAATCATTAATTTTCTGTCTGCTGAAAACATAACATCCGACTCAATGATAAATAAGTCATCAGTTACAGCCTCTATTGATGCTGCTGAATTTTCCGGCGCACCGTTACCTAATAAACCTCCCCATACACCACGATGAGCTACTAAAATGAAATCTTCAGTTGAAGAATGCAGATCTTTTGCTTTTTTCCATTCTTTACATGGACATTGATCTGCAAATGCAGGATTATAACAGCGATGTCCGACGGGAAACCATTCATTGCCTGCAGATAATGTTTGAGTTTCCGTCTCGCTAATTGTACCCGATATTCCAGGAATCTTAATGCTCATAAAAGTTGCATTATAAACTATTACTACTACTCTAACATCCAAACTATCCTGAAAAAATGGAGTAACGCCAGCGCCTTCTGTTTCATAATAGTATTTGTCAAGTCCGTTGAGTGAAGATTTGATGTCTTTACTGTACCATGTATAAGGGAAGAAAGATGCACCATCTCCCAAATCAGGGGCATAATACAGAATGGAATCACTGACATAAGTAGTTGAATTGTGGTTTAAGTACATTTCATAGATTATCGTATTATCCCTGTTATCAATAACAACGACATCTACAAAAGTACTGTCGGCATCATCCAACATAGTACCAACAATACCACCGGTTAAATCTGCATTTGGATCGAATACCGCAGATACATTAAGCGTTCGGTCAAACTCGTAAATGTCATAAATTTCATCCGGCAATTGCGCTTTGGCATATCCCATTGCCATAAACAGACAGGAAAGGAGCATCATCCATTTTTTATAACTTGATAATTTCATAAACATCTCTTTTTAGTTATTTTCCAATACAGTCAAAATTATAGAAACTCCCCTGCAATATTCAGGGAAGTTTCTACGTGATTTTTATTTAGTATCCCGGATTTTGAGGAAAAACTGCCGAGTCATTTCTTAAGGATACTTCCATGTAGGGAATAGGGTAAAGCAATTGGTCTTTCGTTATATCGAGACCTATTGCTTTCATCGCTTTGATTGCTTCGCCCGATACAACCGATTCATAGCGTTGCAAATCAAACAAACGTTGCATTTCTATCGGGAACTCAAGGCGGCGTTCAAGCCAGACAGCACGCCGAAAAGCGTCCTGGCTTGCCAAATCTACAGTCGTATAAGCGCCGGAAGGGAACGAGCGCGTCCTAACGTCATTCAGCGCTTTGAGCGCCGGACTTGCTGCACTATTGTCAAAACCCGCTTCATTAGCAGCTTCCGCGTACATCAATAATATATCAGACCACCTCAAAATGGGCGTACAAAATCCGTATTGTGAGAGCGAACTGACCACGTCGGCATATTTGACTATTATGTTTGCGCTACTGCCTGCTATTTTCATTAGACGTAACAGGTCGGAACGACGGTCGCCTGCGTCATAAATACATTTGGGGCTTGTGATAACAAATTCCTCGTTAAAGTCCGTCAAACGGTCGTAATGAACTACTAAACCACGCCCTTCGCCGGCAATGTCTTTGTTGAACAGCACACAAAACATGATTTCCCTGTTCATAAGTTGTGGCTTCCAACCTGTATATGCCCAGAATTGATCATCGTCCAATCCATGTGCGGGAGCAGTACTGAATACATCGGCAATATCCGGTAAAAGTTGATGAGTTCCTGCATTATCTGTGTTAATCAACTCGCCGAGAATTGTTTTTGCTTCAGTCCATTTTTTCTGTTGCAGATATACTTTACCAAGCAATCCTTTTGCCGCCAGTGATGTAGCCCTTCCCTGATTATTTCCGCTGAAAGATTTCGGCAGATTATCGGGGTTGGCGGCAAACTTCAAATCTGCTTCGATTGCAGCGTATACTTCGCTGGTACTATTGCGTATACAGTTGGCTACTTCCGACGGGGTTAACGGCGAAAGTATCAGCGGTGCATCACCCCAAAGGCGCACTATATTAAAGTAGCACAAGGCTCTCAGAAAGCGGGCTTCGGCTTCGTATTGAACTCTTAAAGTTGCATTATTTACTACGTCGGCATATTTGATTACATTATTGCAACGGTAAATCATCTCATACAGTTTAGACCATGCGTCGAGGAATATCGTAAGGTCGGATGCAGCGGTAAAAATCTTAATACTGTATTCACGACCTGAATTAAGACCAATGTTTGAGAAAACGGCCATATCGTCAGAACGAATATCTATGAGTATCGGCAGGTTTGTGCGATATATCTGCGCGTTTTGCAAGTCTGCGTATGCAGCAGTCAGCGCATATTCTATATCCTTGTTGTTTTTGTAAAAATTCAGGGTTGTACCTTCGTTTGTTTCAGGTGTTAACTCAAGAAAATCATTGCAACCGGCAAATAAAATGGTTGCAAATGATATAACAATATATTTTATATTTTTCATAAACATTTTATTAATTAGAAATTAAAATTCAGACCAAGCACAATGTTTTTCGCCAGTGGATATGTACCGTAATCAATACCCTGCAAGCGATTGTCGGAATTAAGGCTTACTTCGGGATTGAAACCGGTGTATTTAGTAAACGTAAACGGATTGAAAGCAGACACATAAACACGCAGATTACCGACTCCAATACGTGATAAAAGAGACTTGGGAATAGTGTAACCAAGCGTAATTTCACGTATTCGCATATATGAGCCGTCTTCTATATGCCAGGATGAAGTTTGTGCATTCATGCCTGTAGCGCTACGGTTGGCGCGGTAAACAGAGCCATTGCCAGGGTTGCTTTCCGAATGCCAGCGTTGCAAGGCAAGTTTCGTATTATTATGATTACCTTCCATATTAGCGGTATAGCGGCGGTGAATGTTGGCTATCTCATTGCCATAAACTCCTTGCAACGAGAGTGCAAAATCAAATCCGTTGTATTTAAGCGAAGTAGAATAACCGTAAGTGAAATCAGGCAGGTAATTACCTGTAATCGTTTTATCGTCGGCATTGATTGTTTCATCTTCGCCGAACTTTTTAAAACGAAAGTCTCCGGGTCTCGCATTTGGTACTATTATTCCATTTGCTACATCAGCGTCAATTTCCGCCTGATTTTTGTAAACGCCATCAATAACATAGGTGTAGTAATTTCCTATAGGCTCGCCTACTTTGGTTATGAAACCAACGTCATTGGCCGTCTGTTGCATTTCGTCACTGTCGCCCAAAGAAAGAATTTTGTTGCGATTGGCTGAATAATTCAGGCTGTTTATCCATATCAGTTTGCCTATTTTATGACTGGTCGAAAGAGTCAGTTCTATACCTTTGTTCGAGAGTTTGCCAATATTTTGCAATACCGAAGAAAATCCGGATACTTTCATAACCGGCACATTCAATAGCATATCTGACGTAGTACCCTTATAAACATCAACTTCCAGATTCAAGCATTTCAACAGTCCGATTTCAAGACCGAGGTCAACCTGAGAGTTCTTTTCCCATCCTAAGTCAGGATTACCGAATGATGCCTCTTTCATGCCTATGGCTGTTGCATTGCCGAATATGTAGTTATCTCCGTCTACCACTCCCAGAGATGCGTAATTTCCGATGCTCATGTTACCTGTAAGTCCCCAACTTGCGCGGAGTTTCAGTTTGTTCAACCATTCTGAAGATGTTTTCATCAATTCTTCTTCGGTAATATACCATGCTCCTGATACAGACGGAAAATAACCCCAGCGATTATTCTTGCCGAAACGTGAAGAACCATCGGCGCGAATAGCGGCTGAAAGCATGTATTTTTCGCTATAATTATAACGTACGCGCCCAAGAGCCGACAGCAATGCCCACTCATCTTTTCCTGAATCCCAATAGTTGGCTATTGAGTTTGAGGGTATAGTGTGAAGCAGGTCATTCATGGGCAAATCAGTTGCTCTTACACGGTTGAAGTTTCCAAGATACTTCTGCACAGTCCATCCTGTTAAAGCATTGATACGGTGATTGCCGATTTCTTTTTTATAATCCAGGGTGTTTTCCCAAACCCATGTATATTTATTTTTAGTACGTGATTCAGCAGTAGGTATAGACGGTGGCATTTTGTTTGTACCGTCCGGTAATGCCGCCGGTTTATAATAGTCGCGTACATAATTATTGTAGTTCCAACTGCCTTGCGTTTTGAAATTTAAGTCTTTGAAAAATTCATAACCAACATATCCAATAGCCAGCATCTGAATAGCCGTCATCTTATCTTCCGTCAATGTGGCAATTGCTACAGGATTATTGAATTGCGAGTTACCATAGAGCAAATTGCGATGCTGATAATCAAAATTGCCGTCTGCATCATAAATCGGATAAGTAGGCGAATAAACAATAGCGCATGAAACAACGCCTTCGCCAGAATATCTACCTTCGGTATTAACCAAATTATATACATCGCGTGTTACATTAATATTACCGCCTAATTTCCATTTACCGTAATCCATGTCTAATTTTGTGCGAAATCCCATTTTGCTGAAATCGGATTCAATGACAACGCCTTTTTCACTCTGATAATTTCCGGATATAAGATATTTCACATTCGTACTGCCGCCACTTACGGAAAGATTATGTTTCTGAACGAAACCTGTCCGGAAAATTGCGTCCTGCCAGTCAGTGTCAGTCAATCCTTTTTCGCCATTTACGTATGGTAATACTTCCGGCGGAATCATCCATGCCTGATTAATATTTATCGCACCGGTTCGCAGAATAGCCCAGCGCTGTTCGTTAGTTGCCCATGGGTCGTACAAATCAGTTTTACCGGCAAGCCTTAATTGCTCATAATAAACGGTATTATGACCTTCAAAAACAAGGTCGGAATATTCGTAAGCATTCAATAAATCCATTTTTCGAGTAACCGTCTGCACTCCAACATGTCCATTGTAAGTTACGACAGGTTTACCTTCCGCGCCTTTTTTAGTTGTAACAATTACAACGCCGTTACTGCCGCGTGAGCCATAAATCGCTGCTGCTGATGCGTCTTTCAGTACTTCTATTGATTCAATATCAGAAACGTCTAACGAAGCCAGCGGGCTTACGGTTACAGAAGTTGCATTACCTACATCATCGCTCAGGGGAACGCCATCTATAACATATAGCGGGTCGCTGCCTGCCGTAATTGTTCCGACCCCACGCACTTTTATAGCGAAACCTGCACCCGGAGTACCATTTGGTTGCGTAATCTGAACACCTGCTAATCTTCCAACTATTGCTTGTTCTATATTGGATACTGCAAGGTCATGAATTTCAGACGCTTTGATTGACACAATAGAGGTTGTTACATCGCGCTTACGCTGTGTGCCGTACCCAACCACCACTACTTCATCCAGCAACTTATTGTCTTCGCTGATGATAATCTGCAATTCCTGACTGTTTCCCAACTTCAATTCTTTCGATGTAAATCCGATGTAGGAAACCAACAGAGTGGAACCGACAGGCGCATTAATTGAAAATCGGCCATTGACATCTGTTGCCGTCCCTGTTGTACTGCCCTTAATGGCGATACTGGCGCCGATAACGGCTTCGCTTTTGTCGTCGATGACCGTACCGGAATACCTTCTTCCCGGAACTGTTTCGGGAGCGGCGACGATAATAATCTGTTTCCCTTGCAGTCGGAATGTCGTATGCGTATTTTTTAAGATCGCGTTCATGGCTTCCGGAAAACTTTTGTCAATAACGTCAACCGTAATATTCCGGTTAACGTCAATGGTTGATTCATTGTAGGCAACCGTCAAATCCGTTTGCCTCTCTATTTCCTCAAAAGCGGCAAGCACAGTCATTTGCTTCTGGGGAAGGGTGATTTTTTGATTCTGCGCCTGAATCCCAAGGAAAGTCGGCAACATAAAGACGAGCAGTATTAGCTCTTTAAAGTAACTTTGTTTTTTCTTCATACTATAAATTTTTAACGGATAATAGTCGGTCAGTAGTGATTTTTTATTTCTTTTTAGCGGCAAAATTAGATTGACGCTGTTACATTTTATCTACATTCGTATTAAATACACGCGACATTTGCATTTTGTCAGTAAATATACAGTTCATCATTCGCTATTTTATATCGTAAACCGGGAACAAGATAGTGCAGGACATTCATAAATTCAGTAATGTTTTCTTCATCCCTGAATTTCATGGTGATTTTTTCATCCTTATACCGGTTCATATTGAAATATACTTTCATAGCATATTTGCGCTCAATGATTTTGGCAATTTCATCAATGGACATGCCTTGGATAAGGATACTGCCTTTTGTCCATGCCGTAAATCTGTCGACCTGAACCGTATGTTTTTCCAGCAATCCCGAATTTCTGTTATAAACGGCCTGCTCATTGGCGGTAAGGATAACCGGCGCGTTGCCGGGATTTTTCAGGCGGACGCTTATCTTTCCCTGTTCCAGGGTTGCCGATGAACTTTCGCTGTCCATATAGGAAGAGATATTGAAAACCGTTCCCAGTACTTCCACTTCCCAGTCGGTGGTTGTTACGATAAAGGGATGTTTGTCGTTATGAACGACAGAGAAATAGGCTTCGCCGCTGAGATAAACATTTCTTGTTTTGCCGAAATGTTGGGGATAGATAAGGATGCTTCCCGAATTTAACCGTACTTCGGATGAATCGGGTAAAGTCAGGCTCCTTATCTCTCCATTGGGAACCATATATTCAACCGGTTTTACATCTTCGATGTTTTCTTTCAGGTAGAGGTAAGTAACGGCGACGGACAACAAAGGCGGCAAAACGACGGCAGCGATTTTTAACAGCCGGTAAAATATTGAGAAATGCCTTGCTTTTCGTCGAAGCGCTATTTTTGACTGCACTTTCCGGAACGACTCTTCGGTTGACCGGTCGGCTTCCGCATTTGTCTTATCCCATATTTCCAGCAGAATTTCATCCTTTTCTTTTTTATTCCGCGCGTCCTTTAGCCATGCGGCAAATTTCTTTTGAACGCTTTTAGGATGCGTATCCCTGATATAGGTTTCTATAATTTGACGTGTTTTCGACATACTCTTCGTATTCTTCGTTTCTATTAATCGCTTGTATATATAAGTCAGTTGAAAATGGGTTTGCACCCAATCAAAAAGTGAAAATTTTAATTAAAAAAACAAAAGGAGCAGGGTGATAATCCGCTTAATCTCTCTGATAGCAAGGTTTAGATGATTTTCAACCGTCTTTTTCGAGAGGTTTAACTCTTCCGCTATTTCGGTGTTTTTAAGATTCCTGATCCGGCTCATTTCAAAAATCCGGCGGCGCTGTTCCGGCATTTTTTCGACAGTCAGCAGAACAAGGAGTTCGAGTTCTTTGGCGTCTATTTCTTCTTCCACTCCATATTCCGGCAAATCAACGTACGATGAGGCATAGTCTTCTTCCACCGTTTTGTGATTCAAATAATTGATCGACTTGTTTTTCGCCATGCCAAACAAATAGGCATTCAGCGATTTTATGTTGGGAAGGTATTCTCGATTCGTCCAGAGGGATTCAAAAACATCCTGCGACAAATCTTCTGCAACCGCCTCGGATTTGACAAGGTAGTCAATAAAGCGCCTGACTTTCGGGTAATACTTCATAAACAGCCGACGAAAGGCGTCCTGACTGCCTTCGGCCAGTTTTTCAGCATCAATGAGTTCATCATAATCCTGCATAAGACCTGTAGTTTTTCATCGTATCGTACAAAAATAAGGATAAAAGAACAAACAGTCATCCCTCTTTAAAATAAGTCAGTTGAGATCGGGTTTGCACCCAATCGGATTGGCAACTTTAACTTATTTTAATATATATGAAAAGTACTGTACCGGACAGGCGATATTGAACGTTTTCTGACGGAACATTATGAAAACCGCTCGGGAAAAGGATTTACCGGTAACCTGAAAAATCTGCGCCTTTTCGAGAACATTTACCCGTAAGTTATCTACTCGCAGGAAAAGTCAAAATAATAACCCTTTTTGGTAGGTATAAATTTTAGTTAAAAATACGCAATCGACATGGCATTTTCCTATAAACTGCATATATTCAATTATATATAAATATGATTAATTGCAGGATAAAGAAAAAAATGAATCATCAAACAATATATGACACCACCAAAGGTTCTTTGACGTATTGGTTTACACGCGAAAGTTAATGGTTAATTCATAATTCTTTCGTATCTTTGCGATGTCATTAAAGGAGATACCGCTATGAAAAAGTTACCGATAGGCATACAGTCGTTTACGACAATCCGTGAAGACGACTACCTGTATGTGGATAAAACCGCCGACGTCTACCGGATGGTT
>JAIROL010000102.1 GCA_031257565.1 Tannerella sp.
CGCAAGCCGTTTTTTTAACGCTTCGCTAAAAGACCGTTGGTCGCATGTTCGTTTCATAGTATACTAATTTAGTTTAAAGCGATTTATAATCAAGTCTTTTTACCTGCATATATCGGGCCAACGCCTCCAGGTAGTAATAATCGGCATAATTGATGGGGGTATCTATTTCAGAACCATTCGGTAATGAACCGGTAGAATGCATCAGGATAAATCCCTGGTTGGCGCCGGCCTTTGCCAGGTAAGCGTCGGAGGAAAGAGACTTGAGCAATTTCTCGGCATAATCAAAATACTTTTGTCCATCTTCTACCAAAGTACTAAGTTCTATCAAAGCAGAAGCTGTAACAGAGGCGGCGGATGCATCACGGGGTGTTTCCGGCGTATCCGGTGCGTCATAATCCCACAAAGGAATCGCATCGGCAGTCTTAACACGCGTCATGATCAATGCTGCAATATCTTTGGCTTGCTGCAAGAAAGCCGTATCTCTTGATTCACGATAGCAAGATGTATACCCATATACTCCCCATGCTTGTCCACGCGCCCAGGAGGAATCGTCGTTCTGTCCCTGATGCGTACATTTTAACTCTACGCTGCCATCGTTATTGTAGCTTACTACATGATAGGATGAGTGATCTTCTCTGAAATGATTCTTCAATGTGATCTCAGCATGTTTCAATGCAATTTTCTTATACTTGGAGTCATTGGCGAGATGACTTACATAGAACAACAGGTCCAGATTCATCATATTATCAATAATCACAGGGAAATTCCATTTCCCGAAATCCCAGGAACGAATGCAACCTATGTCCGGATCAAAACGACTGCACAGATTATCCGCAGTCTGTATCAGCGCCTGACGAATACTGTCGGCAGGATCCAGACGATAGGCATTGCCATAACTGCAGTTTATCATGAACCCGATGTCGTGCGTACCTTTATAGTCTTTTACCGGATACAGGCAGTTCGTGAATTTCACAGCATCTTTTTTCAAGTCTTCAAGGCCGGTCAGTTGATACGCATACCACAAGTTTCCAGGGAAGAAACCACTGGTCCAATCATAGATGCAACTGCAATACCTACGGGTTCCCAGGACGTCTTTCACAGGTTTAGCCCGTAAAGAGTCTTTGAAGGTTGCAGGATCTCTTTGTAATTGCCTGCAGAGAAAATCCATATCATATCCCGTCCAGATAGAACGAGGCAACAAGATTGAATCGCCTATGTCGGCCACTGTTTCTTCCAACTGCCGTACGGAAGTATCTATCGCATTTTTCAACCAACTGTAATCTTCGTCAGGCTGACTGGAGGCATATCCGGAGAGTCTCTGCAGCATCGTGGCTACTGCGTAACAAAATAGTAACATCTTCTTCATAAAATACGTTTTATAGGTAAAGAATATAACGGCGGGGGGCATGGAAAAGGTTCATAGCCGCATTGAATTTGCACCGGCAGTCCTTTCCATGCTTGAAGGAACATAAAAGTACAACCCTGTTGGCGCACAGACATTTACCCGCCCATGATTTATTCGTAACCCGGATTATTCCGGTTGTTCAAGGCCGGGTTGGACTGCAACTCTCCCAATGGTATGGGGAAAAGTTCATGTTTGCCCTTGATAAACTTTTCACCGGCCACATATTTGCCTTTGAGGGATTTGTTCATATTGTCCTGGAAGAGCTTCAGCGCATCGCCCAAGATTCCCCAACGCAACAGGTCGTATTTACGCTGGCCTTCGAAAGCCAGTTCAAAGCCGCGTTCCCAATAAAGGGCCGTACGGAACTTGCCGGCGTCGTCTCCGTCTTGAATATAGGGGAGGTCATAGACTTGCGGAGCTTTCATCAGACTGCTGTAGTTGGCGTCAGTAATGGGCGTTGCTTCTGCGCGTGCACGTACCCGATTCAATAAGTTCCAGGCTTCCGGCGTATTGCCGGTTTCGTTATAGGCCTCGGCGGCCATCAATACGACGTCGGCATAACGTAGCGGACAGTAGTTCACACCGGTATTGTTGGGGTTGACAAAGCCAAGGGGCATCCACTCCCTGCGCCATTTGCCGGGGTACCAGTCGGCCAGATTTGCATTGGGCGTCAGTTGGTGAGCGTTGTTGACCCACTTGTATTGATAGGTGCATACCATTACTGTCCTGCGGCTGTCCTGCGGCTCAAAGAAAGCATCCCAGGCAGGCACTACGCGGAAGAAAGCATTTGCACGTCCCATTGCTGCAGTAGTTCCGACCGGCGCATCTACCGCCGGACCGTTCCATGTAGCCCATGTGCCGGCATTGTCAGTGTAGGAATCTCCAATAGGATTGAATGCGATTTCCCACAGGCTTTCTTTGGAGTTCAGTATACCGGCGGAATATCCGACAAAAAGTTCCTTGTAGCCGCCGTCATAGAAACCATGATAACCTTTTGCCTGGAAAGAGGTCCATTCGGAAATCACGGCATTGAAGTATTCCATTCTTCCGGCGTCGTCCGGGAGGGCGAGCTTGCCGTCCTGCTGCAGGCTGTAACCCGCCCGCTGCAGATAGACGCGCATCAACAAAGCATGAGCGGCTCCCTGGTTCGGCGTTTCGGGTGAAAGAGAAGCGCTTGCTTTCTGCAGTTTCTCCTTTGCGAAGTCCAGGTCGCTGATAATTTCATCATAAATCAGTTCACGGCTCACGCGGGGCTGGAAAGCGTCGCCATATCCATTAGAATAGGTCGTCTTGAAAGGAACATCCCCCCAGTATTTGATAAGGTCGAAAGCCAGAAAGGCGCGGAGAAAGCGGGCTTGTGCAACCAACTCTTGCAAGCGTGCGTCACTCTCGTAGCCAGGCATGTCTTCGATACCGGCTATTGCGAAGTTGGCACGGTCTATGCCCTGATATTTCAGGTCCCACAAGGAAGCAATCCAGGTATTGGTAGCGTTCACCATGTAGTGGGATATGTCGCGGCGGGTGTTGTCCGTACCGGTTCCTTGTATGTAATACGTATCATCCGAACTTGGCATTGCCATTTCAAACTGTCCGTAATGTGAAGTTGTAGACAAGCAGTCATAGGCTCCTGTCACTGCCATTTGAGCCTTGGCAGGCGAATCAAAATAGGTGTCTTTCTCATAGAAAGAAGTAGGTTTTTCCGTCAATTCGCAGGATGCAAGTCCTGCAACCATCCATGCGCTGAGCGCAATTATTTTATATTTCTTCATTGTAATTTATCCTTTTACGTTCATTAGAATGCCAGATTAATACCAAAAACAAGCGAGCGGCTCCTTGGATAGGCGCCAAAATCCACACCCGGCGTCAGGCCGTTACCCATCGTAGATACTTCAGGATCGAAACCTGTGTATTTTGTCCAAGTCAACAGGTTGGAACCTGTAGCATACAGACGCAATTTGTTCAAACCGGCTTTTTTAAGCATTTTCTGCGGAAGAGTATAACCCAGTGTGACATTGGCCAACTTCAGGAAAGAGCCATCTTCCACGGCCCAGGAGTGAATATAAGTATCGCCCGCTTCATTGTCGTAGATAGCGGCAACAGTCTTGTCCTGATTGACGGCAGCCATTTCTTGCGGGTCCGTTATCAAACCGCCATCATCGTTTACCAATACCCAGCGGTTTTTCAAATCTGCCACAGCCAATACATTCTTGTTTTGCAACGCAGTCTTTGTATTTGTCAGCTTGGTCGCATTCAATACATCGCTGCCAAAGCTGTATGTCAGGAAGATGCTCAAGTCAAAGCCTTTATACGTAAATGTATTGTTGACGCCGCCATATAACTCCGGATAGGCATTGCCAATAACAGTTTTGTCGCTTTCCGTAATTTTGCCGTCTTCGCTTCCGTCTACATTCTTGAACTTCCACATACCTGGTCGTACATTACCTTTGTCGCCCGGATAGGGAACGCCGTCCTTGAGCGTATAGGTTTTCGTTGCGGCGTCATAGTTAAAATCGTCCACCTGGTACAAACCGTCCGTAATATATCCGTACATCTGTCCCAAAGGCCGGTTTACTCCGATGATATGTGTATTCTGATTATAACCGAAGCTTGCTTCCCACAACTGCACTTCTTCGCCGGTCAGCTTCTTTACGGAGTTTTTATTATGAGAAACAGTTATGGAAGTATTCCATGAGAAGTTCTTATTCAAAACATTAACCGTATTGACAGTCAGGTCGATACCTTTGTTTTCTGTTTCTCCGGCATTGATAACCATCGTTGAATATCCGGAAGAGCCCGGCAGTTTGGCTTCGAGCAGCAAGTTGCTGCTACGATTGATATAGAACTCAGGCGATATCGTCAGGCGTTGATTGAAGAAACCCAAATCAAGACCGAAGTTGAATGTTTTATTTGCTTCCCATTTCAAGTCCGGGTTAGGAATCTGCTTAGACGCATACCCCGACTGGGTAGAGTCGCCATTGGGATAAGTCGCCGAGTCCAATATTGCCAGGCTGAGATAACTGCTGATGCGGTTATTTCCTGCCATACCATAACCGAGGCGAATTTTCAAGTCGGAAAATATATTCAGTCTCTTAATGAATTCTTCTTCACCCAAGCGCCATGCAGCTGAGAATGCGGGAAAATATCCCCATTTGTTATTCTTTCCGAAATTGGAAGAACCGTCGGCACGGACAGATGCCGTAAGCAGATACTTGTTCATATACCCATAGTTGGCGCGGGCAAAGAAAGAGAGCAGCCTGTTATCATAAACCTCGTTTGAACCGGCAACTCCCGGAAGTCCTAAAGAAAGGTCGGCCAAACCGATTTCATCATTCGGGAAATTACCGGCGGACGCCTTGAAATCGCGGTCCCAACGATTTACATATTCCTGACCAATCATTGCCGTCAAATCATTTTTCTTGTTTTTCCAGTTATAGCTCAATACGTTTGACGTCTGGAAACTGCTGTTCTCAATGTTCTGGATGCTGCCGTTGATACTGGAACGTTTTGCCGTCACCGATTGCGCTCCATAAAAAGTATCATTACGGCGCGTCTGATAGCGCATGCCGGTCGTGTTGCGGAAAGATAATCCTTTTAACAATTTAAGGGCGAACCCGCCATTAGCCTGGAAAGTGCGGTATTCGCGGTCTTTGGTTTCTGCGGCGGCAGAGAGCAGAGGATTCTGCATTACGTTGCCCGAATCGTCTAAGAATAAGGGATCTTCGTCTTCCAACAGCATATCGTCCGTATCATTAATACCGATTGTTGGACGATATTGCAGGATATGCTGCATTTTGTTGAAACGGTCGCCGCCTTCGGAGGTTCCCATGCCATAAATCTTCATTTGGTCATAGCTGATACGGGTATTTACGCTTAAACGGTCATTTATCTTATGGCTCATATTGAATGAAATATTATGTTTCTTGCTACCGCTGAATACCATAGCTCCCTCCTCGTCATAATAAGAGTAAGCTAAATTATAGTTCAATTTGTCTGTTCCGCCGGAAACGCCTGCATGATAGTTTTGCGTCATTGCCGTGCGTCCCAGCGTTTCGTCCTGCCAATCGACGCCCTTGCGATTGGCATAGTTCGCGGCAATGTCGCCGTATTTGCCATAGTTCTTTTCGAAAGCTTTGACGTCTGCTTCCCAACCGGCGTCCGTTGCATTATCAAAAACACGACGTTCATAGTCAAGCTTTACAAATTCATAAGGAGAGAGAACCTCCAGTCTTTTGGCAATATTCTTAAAGCCTGTATAACAGTCAAAAGAAACAACCGATTTTCCGTCTTTACCGCCGCTCTTGGTCGTAATTACCACGACGCCATTGGCGCCGCGCGCACCATAAATGGCTGTAGCGGAAGCATCTTTCATGACGTCAATCGTTTCAATTTCCGCAGGGTCGAGAGTAGACATACCGTCTTCGCAGGGAAAACCGTTGATGATGTACAACGGCTCATTGCTTTGGGTAATGGAGATACCGCCGCGAACACGGATAGAAATGGAAGCTCCCGGAGCGCCTTCGCTCTGCATAACCTGCACGCCGGCCATACGTCCTGACAATGTCTGGGCAATATTACTTGTTGGTACTTTGGAAAGCTCTTTACCGCTCGCGGAAGCCACCGAACCGGTCAGATCCTTACGCTTCACTGTGGCATAACCGATGGCAACAACCTCATCCAGCATTACGACGTCAGCCTGCAACGTTACATTAATAACGCTCCGCTTGTTGACCTTCACTTCTTGCGAGATCATTCCCACATACGAAAAGACCAGCGTATCTTTAGATGCATCATTTACTTTTAAGGTATAGTTGCCGTTGGCGTCGGTAACGGTTCCGACGCCGGCAGCGCCTTTGACGACAATACTGCCTCCAATCACTTCATATCCTTCGCTATCAACTACCTTACCGGTAACGGTCAGGCTTTGTGCGTATGCCGACATACTGACAAAAGCGAGGACAAACATTAAAAACAATTCTTTTGATTTATACATAATAAATAGAGTTAATGTAAATTATATTTGCTATATATCGCGTATACGCGTACCTTTGCAGAACGTATTTTTGTTACATGTGCCGCTTTGCTTTGCATAATTTAAGAATCAAAGTGAACTCCGTGGGAACACAAAATTTAGACAACAAAAGTAACATGCTCGCTAATTTCCTAAAATACCATATATGTGGTAATTTCACAAGTAATGGGAAGTTTTATTTAGTATTCTTCGGAAAGCCGATTATAGCGGACAATTTACGGTATGCCAGCCAACTTTGGATGATACTCTTTAATAAGTCTAAAGTTTAACATGAGAATTTTCCGGGAGCAAATATACGACAAGCGCTAAAAAGAGAGTAAAAGTATTGTTTTTATTTCTCTCACTTTTGCGCTTTTCTGATGCTAATATTGTTCACTATATGATGTTTTTGTGGAAAAACGGTCATTCGAGCTGAATTACGAAAGCAGGCAGGAATCCTTTATATCATTTCTTTCCGTACTCGGTCGGCAGGCAACCGACGTACTTTTTGAAACGTGCCGCAAAATAAGAAGGCGTATTGTAACCTACCATAAAGCTGATTTCGGAAACGGTATATTTCTCCTCCTTCAATAATTGGCATGCCCGATTGAACCGTATCTTGTGAATAAAGTCAATGGCCGATTTCCCTGTTATCGCTTTCAGTTTCAGATGAAGGTTGGAACGGCTCATATTCATTTCACGTGCAAACTGCTCTGTTGAAAATTCCACATTATCCACGTTCTTTTCAACAACTGCAATAGCCTTTCGCAGCAGTTCCTCGTCCATTGTATTATTTGTAAGCTTTTCGGGTTCCACTTCCGCCATATTGGAATAGCGTTCAAAAATGCGATAGCGTGTACGCAGCATATTCAGTATCTTGACTTTCAATACTTCTATGGAAAATGGTTTGGCAATATAATCATCAGCGCCTACATGCAAACCCTCCAACTGGTATTTCACATCCACTTTAGCGGACAACATATAAACCGGTATATGGCAAGTACGCAAATTTTGTTTTACCAGCTTGCATAGCTTAACGCCATCCATAACAGGCATCATTACATCCGTAATAATCAGGTCAACATCCTGTTCTTTCAATACATTTAACGCCTTTTGCCCATTCTCGGCTTCCAACAGACAAAATAGAGGAGACAAACCATTAACCAGATATTGTCTTAATTCTCTATTATCTTCTACTATCAGAATCGTTCCACGCTTACTTTTTTCTGCATCTATGAGATATTCCCCGCCGTCTTTTTCTTCATCGCCAATATAGATGTCGTGTGCATTGGTAAAATATACACGTTGCTCTTCTGCATTCCCTTTACCGCCATGTATCTTTTCCCGTTTATAAACCGATTCGTCTTGAGGGAGATAAATAAAGAATGTAGAGCCTTTACCTGCTTCGCTCTGCAAGAAAATCCGTCCATGATGTAACTCAACCAACCTTTGAACCAAAGAAAGACCAATGCCGCTGCCTTCGCATCCGTTTTCCACTTGATAGAAACGTTCAAAAATCTTTTCTTGCTTTTCTTTCGGAATGCCAATGCCGGTATCCGCCACCTGTAATACAAGATTGTTATCCTCTTTATAAAGCTTTACCATGATGCTTTCACCTGCTTCGGTATATTTAAAAGCATTTGAAAGCAGGTTATTGACAATCAGATCCAGATAATTCTCATCAAACAGTACCTTTTCGTCTTGTAGTTCCGTATAGAAGTTGTAGTCTATATCCTTTCTTTTCGCCAGGCTTTCATAATTTATAAAACAGTTCAATACTCTTTTATAAGCATTAGAGTACGTCGGTCTGAGTTCAAAAATACCTAGTTCCGCCCGTCTGTAGTCCATCAACTGATTAACTAGATGGAGCAGACGATTTGTGTTCCGCTGGATATATTGCAACTGTCTTTGTTCCCAATGTCCACTGATGCGATTGATAAGTTCCTGCAAAGGCGCAACGATTAATGTTAGCGGAGTACGCAATTCATGCGAAATGTTAACATAAAAGCGGATTTTCATTTGACTGATTTCTTCCCGCTTCTCCTTATCCAATCTTTCCATGCGGATCTCAGCCTGCATACTCTTGCGCAACCAAAAGAAGCGAACAATACCCGCTATCAATAAAATAAATGACAGCGCAAATAGGGTGAACGCCCACCAGGTACAATACCAGACTGACAATATACGGATATGGAGTGCGGCAGGCTCTTCATTCCACTTGCCATCATTATTCGCCGCTTTTATATAGAAAGTATAATCGCCCGCTGGTAAGTTGGAATATGAAACCGGACTGATGTCATTCTGTTTATACCACACGTCATCATATCCCTCCAATTTATAGGCGAAAGTATTATGCTTTCCGGCAATATAATTGGATACGACAAATGAGATGGCAAAAGAATTTTGGGAAGATGACAAAGTAATGCGATCTACATATTCAATGCTTTCTTTCAGAATACCGGTCTCATCATCCGGAAATACCTCTTTATTATAAACAAATAGCTTATTTATGACCGGTTTAGGAGCATAAGGGTTATCAATCAATGTTTCGGGACGGAATGACGTGATACCGCTGACGCCGCCAAACAACATGTAGCCATTTTCTTTACGGCAATAAGAACCTGCATTAAACTGATTGCCCTGTAAACCGTCCATAATTGTAAAGTTGCGGAATTTCCCGTTTTCCGGGTTCAAGCAACTCAAACCTTGATTGGTACTTATCCATAGGCGTCCATAGGTATCTTCCAGGATCCCATAGATAACATTACTTGGCAGGCCATTCGCCGTCGTGTACTGCAACAACTTTTCATCATCTTCTTTTAAGGCGAAAAGTCCGTTACGCGTACCGATCCACACATATCCGGAAGTAGATTCATAAAAACAATTTGCAAACGCCTGTTTCAGAATGGATGATATATGAAAATCCGTATTGCTTTGCAAAGAGTGGCCAACCTGATTAAATACCGAGATACCCATTTCGCCTCCTATCCATAAACGCTTTTTGGAATCGCGAAATAGCAGGCGATTGTATTGTTGCACTTCATGTCTATCTTTATCCTTATCAATGATTTCAAAACGACGTTTGTCTATATCGAAATGCAGCAAGTATTCCAGTGAAACGACCCAAAGCCCTCCGTTCTCGTCAGAGATAATGGAGTAAATATTATTACTCGGCAGATCGCTGTTCTGGCGATTATAGTACTCTACATTTCCGGACTTTCTATCCAGCGCCATCATCCCTCCTGCATGGGCGCCTACATATACTTTATCATGCGCTTCATCTACATATACCGTTTTGATATCTTTGAAAGGAACATCCAAAGCGCCTGAATTAAATAAATAATTCTTATACATTTGTGACTTGTTATCATAGAAGTTCAAACCGCCATTACTCGTTCCGATCCACAAATTATGTTCATTATCTTCTACGATACAACTTACGACGTTATCACTAAGCGAGTTTAATAAAGGAGTATGTTTGATATGCTGAAAACGGTTACATAAGGGATGGTAATAATTCAATCCACCCCAATAAGTACCCAGCCACATGCCACCTTGCGAATCTCTGAAAATACTCCGGACCGAGTTTTGAGATAAATAGCCTTCTTGTATATCCGAACTTTTCAATGAAGAAAAACGATCCGTTCCTTCTTTATAAATATTTAACCCGCTATATGTTCCTACCCATAAACGATTTTCAGTATCCAATGCCAAAGAACGTACATAGTTTGAATTCAATCCGGACTTCCCATCTTCATAACGATAGTTTTTCAGTACTCCTGATTTTGTATCATACATATACAAACCATTCCCTTCAGTTGCCAGCCATATTTGGTTGAACGTCCGGCACAAGATAGCGTGTATTCGCACATTAGCAGGCATATTATCTACCAATTTATCCAGAATACCGTTTGATAGGGTATAAGTATAAACTCCATTCTCGGCGCCAATATAAATGAAGTCTCCCTGGCGTACCAGAACTGTAGGTTTCAGCATGTGTAAGGCAGTAGGCAAAGTGTCGTTCAGGAAACACGCTCTTTTTGCATCAAAAAGCAAAACGCCTTCCGCAGTACCCAGCATCAGCCAATCTTCCTTTATTGGAGCTATGCTGGTAACAGCTACATTCATTCCTTTCTTCTTATAATAATAATTGGAGAAAGCATCCTTATAACGATTATAAAGTGATAAGCCTTCACGGGTTCCCACCCATATTCTGTCGGAATCATCAACGACAATACAACGGGAAATGTCACTGGCAATACTGTTGGGATTCGTATATTGATGGCGATATACCGTAAAATTGTAGCCATCGTACTTGTTTACGCCATCATACGTCGCAAACCATAAATTACCGCCTTTATCTTGATTAATCGCAAAAATCGTACTATGTGATAAGCCTTCCACTAAACCAATATGGGTGAAATAAATATTTTCGGTTATGCCGGCATGCAGCACATAAGGGAATAAATTTCCTATAAGCGCTAACAAAAAATGTTGTATTTTCATAGCCATAATCATAATCAATTACAAAGCAAATAAACAAAATATATTAGCGAAAACATATATAAATATGAATTTTTTTATCCACATTATTGGGTCGTACTTGCAACGGTATAAAAGAGAATCCCGGAACCGGATTAAAGATTCTTTTGTCATCGTCCGTAGGAGCAATTCCCATATCTCCGGATTCACAAGTGATACATAGTACCCCTTTATTTTTTCTTATACATACTTCATGGGGAGATATCTCCACTTTTTCCTCCGGTGATGCAATAACAGGCAACATAAGCCGAATCGGTTCATTGCAATACTCTATATGTATGCCGACTCCTTGTTCTGAATACGTATAATTCATCGTCATCGCTACATCTCCCTGCGCCGGAGCTTGCTGGTTGATATCAACCAGGTGAGTATGTACGGTAAACGTGCAAGATCCCTCTTCTGCATGGTAGGCAATGTCTGTATTCAAATCATCCAAATTGCTATATGCAACTCCATTCTGTATTAATTCGATTCGAGGAGCGCCACCTGTCAGATATTTGCGAGTATTGCTCTGCATATTAGGAGCCTCAATCAGTTTATATTGATTCATGGTTGCTGCAAAAACAGGACCTGCCTGCGTATGCCACAGCAGCGAGAGTACCCCTCCCATAGGATGCGTCCCTTTTACCGTATATTCTGCATCATATCCGGTGAATGTAGAACGCCAAGAACCATAGGAAAGAAGCCATGTATGGATATCTTTAAAATATTTCGTACCGTAAGTAACATCACGCGGCAGTTTTCCGGAAGAGGCTATTTTCACGGGAGGCAATTCGAGAAAGGACGCCAGTGCCTTGGCATGTCCGAAAGTGTGATGGATGCAAGGAGGAATGCCGGAAACAAGGTAATGCATGCCACCGTAAAGAAGCCCGTCATGGGTGGCCTTTTTCAACAGTCGGATATTACGGCGAGCGGCCTCCAAGTATTCCGGGTGACGGGCAGCCAACATATAATACCCCCCCATAAAACCGTCGCTGGTACGTCCTCCCCAATAGGTCCATTTAAAGATTCGCGTTCCCCAACTGTCGTCCCAAGCGCCATCGGGTAACATAAATTCCAAATGGGTATTCATGGAACGTTCTACGAGTGACAGTAATTCCTTATCGTTTGCCATCATTGCGTAATATGCCATATTAGGCAATGACTCTTCTACATTATAAAGTAAATCTATCGGGAGGCAACCATTCCTGGTTGTGGAATTGATATTTGGCCCTTCACCATATAGAAAGTATTCATTTTTTGTAAAGTAACTTTTCAGTCCGGCAGCTATTTCTCCGGCTTCCTTCTTAAAATCGGGACGGTTACACAGCTCGCCGATAGCATACAAGGCATAGGTTGCCGAAGCCGAATAGTTTACGTTCATATTTCGCATACCTTCGCGCTTACGGCTATAAATAAACGGATTATTCATTATAAACTCGCCGGCCTCCAATAATTGTCGTTTCCAGTGATTGCGGGTCGAGTCGTCTAGTAAATGACCATGATAATGCAAAGCTTCATAGAGGGCAATGGAAGCAAATACCGTCGTACCGTTCCAGTCCGAAACATGCACATCATTCATCCAGGAACCGTCCGGGCGGCGTACGTTCTCCATCCAGGCCATCAGACGTTTGACGCCATGCAAGTATTTATTGTTTCCGGTTTTTTCTGCCAGATACATTAAAGGAAGTACGGCGTCGCCAATGCGCCCATGCATACGGGCACATGCAGGACACAGAACGCCACCATCAAGTGCAGGATTGGGATTGTCGCATTGATAGGCCAAAAAGGTATCCATCCATTTCGTCAATAGTTTATCCGCTTCATTACGTAGCGAGCTATTAAATGGGGTTTCATCCATATTCCGTACTTGCCCCGACAAGAGTGATACATAAAACAGCATCATTACAAAAATTATGTTTCTCATTTTTTTCCATTTTAGATTTCAGAGTTCAAAAATACGTCTTTATGGCCAATTTTTTCTGTCTTTTCTTCTAATATTTCACATACGGACATTCGCAATATTGTTGAATTGATGCTAATTTTGTTGAAAAGTCGCCTGTTGAAGCAATATTAGCACACTTTTAAACATAAAAAAGCCCCGATTAAATGAGAATACCTTACTTTAGTGGCAGAAAACAAATTCTCTTATAGAATGAACATGAACCAACGGTCTTTTAGCGAAGCGTTAAAAAAAACGGCTTGCGCCAAAGAGTTATGAACATACTGTGAGTTCTATGTTACCTTAGTGTTAAAAAATAAACAATGTACACATGAAACGAACATGTAAAACGGCTTGCGCCAAAGAGTTATGAACATTTGTGAGTTCTATGTTTCCTTAATGTTAAAAAATAAATAATGTACACATGAAACATTTACCATTATTAATGTGCACCGCTTTCTACGGATTGTATTCCATGCAGACAAGGGCAGCAGACAAAAAAGGCGAAAGACCCAATATTCTATGGCTCACTTTCGAAGATACCAGCGCATATGAATTCGGTTGTTACGGCAACAAAGGAGTACATACTCCCAATGCGGATAGCCTTGCTTCCCGCGGCATACAGTTTATGAATGCCTGGTCCGTAGCTCCACAAAGCTCGGCAGCCCGATCGTCGCTTATCACCGGATGCTATTCAAGCGCTTACGGAATGGATATTCATCCTGTGCCTTATGATACGCCTGCCGATATCTTCTTCCCGCAAAGACTGCGCGAAGCCGGTTATTATTGCACAAACAATAGTAAAACGCATTATAATTCTACCACCGACAACAAGATCTGTTGGGACGAGTGTAACAACAAAGCCTCTTACAACAGTTCCAAACGCAAAAAAGACCAACCCTTCTTTGCCGTATTCAATACGGCAACCTCGCACATGGGACGTATCCGCACTTTCCATACTGACGGACGAAGAGATTATATCCGGGAAGGCATTTATCCGGCATTGCTTTCACTGCCCTCCTACGTTCCCGACCTTCCGGAAGTGCGCTCGGATTATGCCGGTCACCTTGAAGCTGTGCAGGACGTAGATACTTGGCTGGGATTCTTCCTGAAAGATTTGAAAGAGAAAGGATTGGATGAGAATACGATTATATTCTTTTTCAGTGATCATGGCGGTTGCGTTCCACGCGGGAAAGGATATTTGTACGAAAGCGGCCTGAGAGTACCTTTGATTGCATATTTTCCACCCAAATGGCAGCATCTGGCAAACAATGCCGCAGGCAAGGACTATAGTTTGGTTAACTTTACAGACCTGGGGCCTACCGTACTCAGCCTTTCGGACATAAAACCTCCCAAATACATGCAAGGTAAAGCCCTTTACGGCAAATTCGCAAGTAAGGAAAAACGGGAAATGCAGTTTGCATTGGCAGCCAACCAACTACATCACTTCATGCCGGCGCGTGCCGTTACCGACGGACATTTCAAGTATATCCGCAGCTATATCCCCTATCGCCAGTTTGCTTTGCGCAATTATTACCAATGGGGAATGCCGTCCAATAAAGCGTGGGACAGGCTGGTATTGGGAGGGTATAATACCAATCCGGACTGGAAGCAGACTTTCGAGGCTCATCCGGCGGAAATGCTGTTCGACCTTGAAAATGATCCGGATGAATTGCATGACTTATCCGGTATTCCCGAATATGCGGCAATCTTGTCCAAAATGCGTCAGGCGCTATCCGAACATATCCGCGCTATCAATGACTTGGGATTTTTCCTTCCGGATTCACGTACCGGACATATACTTTATGAGAAAGTACGTAAAGAGAAATATCCCTTGGACGAACTTTATATACTTGTTGAAGCTGCGGGAACGGCAACCGTAACGTCTCTCCCTATATTGGAGAAAGCAATAGCCAGCCCCCTGGCGGAGATGAAATTTTGGGGAGTAGTGGGGTATACAAAGCTTGCCAGAGAGCGCCGAATCACGACTTGTCCACAAACTTTGTTGAGACTCCTGCAAGACAATAACCCTTATATCGCTTCCGAAGCCGCTTACGCCGTTGCCTATTTGGGCAAAGCGCAAGAAGGAATTGCCCGCCTCATTACTCCGGTTCAAGAAAAGGACAGAAAAATAGGTTACTCCTCTCTGGAATGTCTATCTTTAGATCCTGAAATGCGCGACCATATCCGTCCGTTTCTGTCCGAGCTGAAGAACGCCGCTGAAACCTTACCGCGTCTTGAAAACGAAGACGCCGGACTTATGGCGCGCGGTATCCTTGTAAATCTGGATGAAATGGACATTGAGGATTTACATGGTCCCGAAGCCTATAAGCAAGGTCTGAAGCTAAACTACGGTCGCAGGCCGATGGCGCCTCTGCCCAACTAAAAATGAACTTACAACGTTTTATCCCTTGAGCATATTCATCCTTTGATTCCAAAATACCATACCTGCCGAAGCACATGTCTCACAATAGGCCTCCT
Source organism: Tannerella sp. (assembly GCA_031257565.1). Classification (GTDB taxonomy): domain Bacteria; phylum Bacteroidota; class Bacteroidia; order Bacteroidales; family Tannerellaceae; genus Tannerella. The sequence continues at coordinate 15,358 of JAIROL010000102.1, forward strand.
CGTTAGTATTTAGTGTTTTTTATCATGGTGTTTTTATTTATAAATAAGTAATTCTATACTTTTTATAAAGCGTCTTTCACGCATCTGAATCCAACGGTCGCTTTGCGTTCGAACGAAGGCGAAACTCGTAAAAGGTATTGCCTGAAATAAAGTTCGCGTGGTCCTCCCTGTACATACCAGAAGCCGGACGATGTCAGGAAATAGCTTCCGCCTTTTTGACCATTACATACCGATACGATGTGTTATCGTATTCATCATTGGTTAATTGCCACATTCAGCGTATTGGGTAAATAGAACTTGCAATCTATCATGGCGTTTTCACGGGTTATCTGAGTTCGTTTGTTTTCGATAGCCGGTTTTACGGGCGCTATGCATTTTATTTTGTTGCTATTAATTTTTTTGATGCGGGTTTTCAAAACCCTATAAATGGGGTATCATATCATAGACCGGATATTTATCTTTGCCACAAAAACAGAAAGCAGTAGAAACTTCTTTTGTGAATGAATGCTGTGATTTACCCATTAAAATTTTAAAAATATGAAAAAAGTAAATTTTTTTTATCTGGTTATTTCAGTTTCGTGTGTATTTCTTATGTCATCGTGCGAAGATGTCTTATCAACTGAAGAACGCGCAGAAAAAGCGGCTGCGGAAACTTGCGAGTGTCTTAAGGAGAAAAGTCGTAGTAAGTGTGAAGATGAGCTTAATTCCGGATATCAATATTATGTAAACGATGATGAGTTTATAAAGGCTTTTAATAAAGCCCAGACATGTGGTATTACTATTTATAAAAAGAGTGAATAACAGGTTTTAAAGTTTATAAAACATAGAATGATTAAGAAATCATGCCTTAAGCGGAAATTGTTTACGCTTTAGTTATCAAACAAGCTTTGCATCACGGCAAGGGATTTTATTTCGGGGAAATCCGACAGATGAAGTCTGTAGTATTCTATAATCTGACGGATAATGCTGGCGCGTTCCTGCCGTGTAAATGTATAAAGAGCCATGTTCTCGTAATTTATTCTCAACAACCGCTCGAAAACAATACTTTCATTTTTATTTAAATAGTTATTGTGCTCGGGTAGGGATACTGAAAATACGCCGTTCAGCAAGTCAAAAAAACAACCGGCTTTATAGGATTCGCTGTTCGGACGTATACCGAGGTAAGTTGATAGTTGAAGTAAAAATGTAAGATGAAAATTTGCTATGCCATCGTTGGCTATTTCAAGCCACCTGATTGAACGGTGCAGGTAATCGAACAGAGGGTGATTTGCCTCTCTTTCCTGTATAATCCGATAAAGAACTTCCGAAAGAAATAAGGATATTGCAGTTTTGACGGGATGGTAATACAGTTGCGTAATGATTAATCCGGATTTCGCTTCCTTTATACGTTGCAGATCTCTGTTGTTCAGATGCTCGACTTCCATATCTAAAACGGAAAGAGGTTGTAGCAGCGCACGTGAAACTTTTGATTGTTTACTGTGCGTATTTGATACCATATAAGGAATGCGTCCGAAATCTTCCGTGTACATAGTTACAATAACGTACTTGTCGTTGTATGGAAGATTGTGCAGTACGATTCCTTTTGTTTTATGTAACATTGTTTCTTATTTACAGGCAAATATATCGTATTTTTTTCTATATGAATTGTTTTTTGAAAAAAAAATACCGGAAAAAATTTGGAGAGTAAATAAAAAACCGTATCTTTGCGCTCGCAAAATGACAAAAGGCAGGATTGAATGCTTCAAAATTGTACTTGTTTTTGCAAAGGACGGCCTGTTCGTCTATCGGCTAGGACGCAAGATTTTCATTCTTGAAAGAGGGGTTCGATTCCCCTACGGGCTACTAATGATTGAGTATGCGAGGTTGATTTTGTAAAGTAAATTTAAGGAATAAAATAAAGAGATGGCTAATCACAAATCATCAGTAAAAAGAATTCGTCAAATAAAAACTCGTACTTTGCGTAACAGATATGCGGCAAAGACGATGCGTAATGCTTTGAAAAAAATTCGCACATCGGAAGATAAGAACGAAGTTAGAGAGTTATTCCCAAAGGTTTGCTCTATGCTTGATAAGTTGGCTAAACGTAATATTATTCATAAGAATAAGGCCGGTAATCTTAAATCGAAGATTGCGAAACGCGTCAACGTAATGAGTGCGTAATTTGAAGCAATAGTTGTTTTTTAAGATAAAAAGCTGGACTAGACTTAGGGAAGTTCAGCTTTTCTTTACTATAAAGATGGCCTGTTCGTCTATCGGTTAGGACATGAGATTCTCATTCTTAAAAGAGGGGTTCGATTCCCCTACAGGCTACGGATTCAAGAGGCTTTTGCGGGTCTCCTTTTTTGTTTTCAACAATTTGGCAAATTTAACCCATAGGCGTTTTGGGGATTCATGAAAAATTGCTATATTTGTTAGCTTTTTTGAAAAAGATGACTTAATATAAACGGAATTTATGAGTGAAGAAGAATTGAAAAATGCGAGTAATGAATATTCATCGAAAAATATTCAGGTGCTCGAAGGTTTGGAAGCAGTGCGGAAGCGCCCTGCGATGTATATTGGCGATACAGGTGAAAAAGGACTTCACCATTTGGTGTACGAAGTTGTAGATAACTCTATTGACGAGGCTCTGGCCGGATATTGTGAAAATATAGAGGTTGTTATTAACGAGGATAATTCCATTCGTGTTACGGATGACGGACGCGGTATTCCGGTCGACTATCACGAAAAGGAAGGGAAGTCTGCATTGGAGGTGGTTCTTACGGTTCTTCATGCCGGAGGCAAATTTGATAAAGGAACATATAAGGTTTCAGGAGGATTGCATGGCGTAGGAGTTTCCTGTGTCAACGCGCTATCCACACATTTAAAAGCCGAAGTTCACCGGAATGGTAAAATTTATGTGCAGGAGTTTTCCCTGGGTAAGTCTCTGGGTGATATTAAAGAGGTGGGAGCCAGCGATACGACCGGTACGATCATATCGTTTAAGCCGGATAATACTATTTTTACGGTTACCGAATATAAATATGAAATTCTGGCAAACCGTATGCGCGAACTGGCGTTTCTGAATGCAGGAATAAATCTTAAATTAATAGACAAGCGCGTTGTTCATGAAGACGGAACTTTTAAATCTGAAATATTTCGTTCGGATGAAGGATTGAAAGAATTTGTTCGCTATATAGATAAGGCAAAGGAGCCGCTTATTCAGGATATAATACATATCGTTACGGAAAAACAAGGTATTCCCGTTGAAGTGGCAATGTCCTATAATACTTCATATAATGAAAGCGTTTTTTCTTATGTGAACGATATTAATACGATAGAAGGAGGCACCCATCTGTCCGGATTTCGTCGCGGATTGACGCGTACCCTGAAAAAGTATGCAGAAGATTCAAAAATGCTTGAAAAAGCGAAAGTCGAAATTCAGGGAGATGATTTTCGTGAAGGTCTTACAGCCGTTATTTCTATAAAGGTAGCAGAGCCTCAGTTTGAAGGGCAGACGAAAACCAAACTTGGAAATAATGAGGTGATGGGCGCTGTCGACTCGGCAGTAGGGGAGGCTTTAGGCTATTTTCTGGAGGAACATCCCAAGGAAGCGAAAGCGATTGTGGACAAGGTTATTCTTGCTGCAACAGCACGCCAGGCAGCCCGTAAGGCGCGCGAGATGGTACAGCGTAAATCTCCGTTGACCGGAGGCGGTTTGCCGGGAAAACTCGCAGACTGCTCTTCGAAAGACGCTGCAGAATGTGAATTGTTTCTTGTCGAGGGAGATTCTGCAGGCGGTACGGCCAAACAAGGGCGCGATCGTAATTTTCAGGCAATACTGCCGTTGCGCGGTAAGATTCTGAATGTGGAGAAAGCTATGGAGCATAAAGTGTTTGAAAGTGACGAAATTCAGCATATATATCGCGCAATGGGCGTTACTATCGGAACGGAAGACGATCCTAAGGAACTGAATCTGTCGAAATTGCGCTACCATAAAGTGATAATAATGACCGACGCCGATGTAGACGGAAGTCATATTGCGACACTGATCTTAACTTTCTTCTTTCGTCGTATGCGCGGGTTGATAGAAAAAGGCTATGTTTATCTTGCTACGCCTCCGCTTTACCTCTGTAAGAAAGGAAAAACGGAGGAATACTGCTGGACGGATCAGCAACGTCAGAAATTCATTGATACTTATGCCGGAGGAAATGAGGGTCAGGTTCATACCCAGCGATATAAAGGTCTGGGAGAAATGAATGACCATCAATTGTGGGATACGACGATGAATCCGGAAAACCGGACATTGAAGCAGATAACGATAGATAATGCAGTGGAGGCCGATTCTACATTTGCGATGCTGATGGGGGAAGAAGTCGCTCCGCGGCGTGAGTTTATCGAAGATAATGCGACATATGCCCATATTGACGCATAATAATTAAAACCGATATTATATGGGGCAGTCTTTTGATTGCCCCTAATTGTTATAGAACATGACCAGGTCTTCTCTGCTTGACATTTTGTATAAAAGGGTCGATGATCAATCATCGGATTTATCTTATTTACGACCTAAAATAGGTATTTCTGCCAATCGAAAGGAGGGCATATCCTGTATTGCGGACCCTTATTTTCAAGCGGTAGTAATGGCCGGAGGCGCTCCGTTTATAGTTCCTGTTACTGCAGATATTTCTGCGCTTGCCGCCATTGTAGATAATCTTGACGGAATCATCTTTTCCGGCGGCGGAGACATTCTTCCCGAATATATGGGAGAAAAGCCTATCCCGGAGCTCGGAGATACTGATTCGTATCGTGACGAATATGATTTCATGTTGCTGAAACTTGCATTTAACCGCCAGTTGCCCATATTCGGTATTTGCCGGGGGCATCAAATTATTAATGTTGCATTTGGCGGAACGCTATACCAGGATATTTATGCCTGTTATTCAAAGGATGCATTGAAGCATAGCCAGGAGGAGGCGCGCGATATAGCGACACACTCCGTGAATCTGATAAATATACCGTCCAGACTGCAAACAGCCTTGAATAATCCGGAAGATTTAAATCTTCCTGTTAACTCGTTTCATCATCAAGCCGTAAAAGATCCGGCGCCGGAGTTTATTGTTACAGCCGTATCTCCGGATGGACTGAATGAGGCGATAGAGCATCCGGAGTATCCTGTTTTCAGCGTGCAATGGCATCCCGAATCCATGGCTGTTGCGGGAAATGAAGTTATGCTTGATTTGTTTCGTTATCATGTAAATCAGGCCTCCGTCTTTGCGCGAGCCAAAAAACTACATAGTCGTATTGCAACGATAGATTCTCATACGGATACGCCTGATGTTTTTGAGACGTTTGACTTGGGAAAAAAGGAAGGCGGGAAAGTGAACCTTCCATTAATGAACGAAGGGTTGCTTGATGCGGTTTTTATGGCGGCTTATCTTCCGCAGGGAAGGCGGGACGACGTTTCTCTGCGAAAAGCGACCGAATATGCGATAGAGCGACTCTTAAAAATACATGATCAGGCAAAAAAATATACCTGTCACATGGAAATAGCAATGACCCCGGATGATCTCCGGCGATTGAAGCAGGAGGGAAAAAAAGCCGTATTTCTGGGTGTGGAAAACGGGTATGCGATGGGGAGAGATATGGATAATTTACGGAAGTTTAGGGACCTGGGGGTTTCTTACATTACACTTTGTCATAACGGCGACAATGATATCTGCGATTCGGCTTTTGGAAATGCGGAATGGGGCGGATTAAGTCCTTTCGGTAAAGAGGTGGTTGCAGAAATGAATCGTCAGGGTTTGATGATCGATATTTCTCACGCAGCCGAAAGTACATTTTATGATGTGTTGAAGCATAGTACAAAACCAATAATTGCATCTCATTCTTCGTCGCGCGTTTTATGTGATCACCGTCGCAATCTCGACGATCATCAGATCAAAGCGCTGGCGTCGCGGGATGGAGTTATTCAAATATGTCTTTACAAGAGGTTTATTAATGAAGATGCGGAAAAGGCGTCATTAGGCGATGCAATCAAGCATCTTTGTTACATGATCGATATCGCAGGGATTGATCATGTGGGTATCGGCTCTGATTTTGACGGCGATGGGGAGCTGATCGGCTGCCGTGCGGCAAACGAGTTGATACAGATCACAATGCGTCTGATAGCCGAAGGTTTTGATGAAGAAAGTATTTCAAAAATATGGGGAGGGAATCTGATGCGGGTGATGAGAGAGGTGCAGCGTGTAAATGATGAATGATTTTTTGTATTGAAATGTTCAATTATGATAAACAGATGTAAAATGGGCAAATTTATTTATTTATTATTGGGTTGTTTGTTTTTGTCGTGTTGCGGACAGAAAAATGCGACTAAGGGGGCGGAATCGTTAGGAGAATCAGCTAACAGAGCGAGTGATGGAAGGTCAAAGGAGGCGCCTGTTTTTAATGCAGATAGCGCCTACTCCTATATTGCCGGACAAGTGGCGTTCGGGCCGCGCGTACCTAATTCCGAAGCGCATAAAACTTGTGCGGCTTATTTAGCGTCAGAGCTGGAACGCCATGGATTCCGGGTGTTTATTCAGGAAGCGACGCTTACTGCTTATAATGGAGATCAGTTAGACGCCAGGAATATTATAGGAGTATTTGATCCTGATAAATCCCGTCGTATATTGTTGTTCGCTCACTGGGATACGCGTCCCTATGCAGATCACGATGCGAATGAAGCCAATCGCCGGAAACCAATCGATGGCGCGGATGACGGAGGCAGCGGGGTCGGAGTGTTGTTGGAGATCGCTCGCCAGATAGGAAAGAAAGCTCCTGAAGCAGGCATTGATATCATCTTTTTTGATGCGGAAGATTATGGTACTCCGGAATTTATAGATGAATATAAACCTGATACGTGGTGTCTGGGCTCGCAATTCTGGGCGAAAAATCCTCATATACCGAACTACAAGGCTGAGTACGGAATACTTTTTGATATGGTGGGAGCAAAAGGAGCTACATTCTATAAAGAACAAACATCGGTTCGTTATGCCGGTCAGTATGTGGAGAAGGTCTGGGCTGCCGCCCGTAACCTTGGCTATGGCAAATATTTTATTAATGCGACCGGAAGAGCTTTCATTGATGATCATCAATATGTTATTGAGGGGCGACGCATCCCGTGTTTTGATATTATAAATTGTGATCCGGAAAGTATATCCGGTTTCGGATACTATTGGCATACGCTAAATGATACGATGGATAATATAGACAGGGAAACGCTCAAAGCCGTTGGACAGACGGCGCTTGAGGTGATTTATAATGATTGAGAAATAAGAAGACTATGACGATAAATGAAATACAGGACGAAATAATAGACGAATTTTCCATTTCGGACGATTGGATGGACCGGTACGCTTTACTCATTGAGATGGGGAATGCTTTGCCGGCGCTGGATGAAAAGTATAAAACGGAAAGTAGTTTGATTGAAGGTTGTCAGAGCAGGGTGTGGTTATATGCCGAATATATTGACGGAAAAGTTTTATTTCAGGGCGACAGCGATGCGGTCATCGTAAAGGGGATTGTTTCCTTACTGATACGCGTTTTGTCTGATCATACTCCTCAGGAAATATTGGATGCCGATCTTTATTTTATAGAACGCATCGGATTGAGGGAGCGCCTTTCGCCGACACGCTCAAACGGCCTTGTTTCAATGTTAAAGCAGATGAAACTGTACGCACTGGTATTCGCTGCGAAATCTTCCTCTTGAATTTTCAGCATAAATAAGTTCCCCTATTGTTGCTTATTTTGCTTATTTTTGTCGGTCAAAACAGGCATGATGAAAGAAAAGATATTTCTCTTGCCGATGCTTTTATGTATATTTATGACTGCATCAGCCGAGGATTCAATAAAAATTAAACAACCGAAATTTGTATCGTTTCAAATAGCGGATGGCCTTGTTTTACCTACATCCAGGATAACAGGCGAAACAAGGATGCCGAATGTCGCATCTTTGAGCCTGAAATACAGTCTTTCGGCCAAAGGGGATAAGTGGGAAGATCTTTATTATGGGGCGCCATACAGGGGAATCGGATTTTATAAGCCTTTCTACTCAATGAGCAGGGAAATGGGGCGTCCGTTTTCCGTATTTCTTTTTCAGGGCGCTCAATTAAAGAAATTCCGTGACGGACTATCGTTGAACTATGAAATAAATCTGGGTATATCATTTAACTGGAATCATTATGACGTTACGGATCGTCCTTATTTTGAAGCAATCGGTTCGAGCGTTAATGCTCATCCGGGAGGGAATCTGTATTTGAAGAAATCGTTGTCAAAGCGATTAGACCTACATCTGGGGCTTGATTTTCTTCATTTTTCAAACGGGTCTCAGCGTACGCCTAACTACGGGATCAACTCAATGTCCGCCATTGTAGAACTGGCGTATAAAATTAATAGTGACAAATCTACGGAAATAGCGACGGTAACGCCGCCTGCTAAATTTGAAAAGCGTACAGCACATGATTTTTCATTTTTCGTAACCAATCGCACCGTTAATATCGATACGGTAGAAACGAATCTGAGAAACCAGTATCCGGAATACCGGTTCCGGGTGATAGGATTGAATTATGCCTGTATGTGGCAACAAACACGCCGTTTTATGTGGGGGCCGAGCGTGGAGGTGTTGTATGATGAAGGGAATAGGGTCAACATTTTCGGCGATATTTCGGAAGATACCGGTTTGTACAGGGAAATCGTTCAATTGGGAAAAGTATCGGAGCGTTTTACCGTCGGATTATCGGTGAAAGGCGAGTTTGCAATGCCCGGATATGCCGTGTTTGCAAATCTGGGATATGATATTCTGCATAGCAATAAAAGAGATAAGCGGTTATATCAGATCTACGGATTGAAAGTCTATTTTACGGAAAATTTGTCATCTTCGTTTGGCGTAAGGTCTAATAACCTGACCCATTCGAAATATTTATATCTGAGTATCGGTTATACCTTCAGAACTCCAATGCTATTCGCAAAATAGAGAGCAACAGAATTATAAAAAGGTTGTAACTCAACTTGCCGCTCCATAAGTTATAAATATATTGTTATCAGATATTTGCCTGTCCGGGAGTTTGTTCATGGAGGGACTGCGGCTTTTTTTCTCATTTTTGAATTTGTCTGTTTAACCCACATTGCAGCTTACGATGAGTTAATATCCATGTATTGAGCAGGATATTTTTTTTCGAAGATCGTTTTGTGTACTACGGTTTTTTTCTTTAACACTGTATTAACTCCCATTTTCCAACAACACGCAGATTCAAGTTATAAATGCAACTTTTTTATTGATGTAAGCCATCACTCTGCTTATTGGGGTTTCAACGTTGGTGGTGATGTAAAAAGTATGCTGCCTTATACAAATCCGAAAAAGTTCATCTACCTCCAATCTGTCGTAGTACGGTTGTTTGGGTTGGATTAAATGCCGGGAATTGACCGGCGCCGATAACACTTTCTTGATGCTAATATTTTCAATTTCAGCAATATCCCTGATACCTATGCCACGAACAAGCATCAATAATACCTTTTGTGTCAGACCGGAATGACAACCCTTGTACCGTAGGGCATGGTCGCCAATAAACTGTCGTCTACATGCTTTACAAAAATAATTTTGCTTTCCATATGATTTCTTCCCGTTTTTCTTTATCTTTGCACTTTAGCAATCGGGGCAATGAAAGGTGATTTTGATTTTCATTTAACAAAAATACAAACTTATTCCCTGATTGCCAAATTTTTATACCAGCATACTTTTTACATCACCACCGTTAATTATCACTGTAATTGAAAAAAAAGAGAAACGACGAAAACATGTTGTATAACATAAAATAAATATACCTATTATAAGTTTTTTGTTTTATATTTACACGCTCGCATGTATCAAAATTATGATGAAAAGGATACAGCCAGCGAAATAAATAATAAAATAAACAAGTAAACAAATAATAAATATATCATTATGTTTAAACACGGACACAGAAGTTTTTTAATGCTCGGCGGAGGTAGCCCCGCCGACATAATAAGCCGCCTCACGGAAAGAGGCCACGAGATTGCTCATTACAGTTTCTCGTTTCAACAGGGTGTGGACGCCAATGGTAAAGCCACAACCAGAGTGTATTGAGGTAAAATCCATATTACGCTTGCACAGTTGCCGCCAAATGAACTTTTAGAATGGCAACTTGAATCGCGTATGCGCAAAGACGGTGTAATTGTTTCACTTGACTATGACAATGTCCCGATTGAAAAAGTGATATTCAGCAATGCAATTTGCTCTGAAATGGAACTTGACTATATGATGAAAGGGAAAGTTACTGTCAGACAAGGATAGCAATACAGGCAGAAACTATTACCATAGGGGACGGAATACCGTTAAACAACGAATGGAACGAAGATTAATCACTTAAATAAAAAATAAAACAATGTCGATACTTTCACTGCCATTGGCGCATATTACTGCTAAATTAGTGTTGGACGGTAAGGAATACGCAATTGACCATTACAAAATCGGATTTACGCAGGCGATTGACTACAAAGGAAAACCGCAGCACGAAGTAAAGGGCGGACAAATGTCCGTAACGCTGGAACAGACGGGAGATCAAACTCTGTACGAATGGGCAAGAAAATCTACTGCCCTGAAAAATGGAAAAGTCATGTTCCGGACCGGAGAAGTGCAAACCATACTTCTCATTGAGTTTGAAAATGCATATTGCGTAGGCATGACGCGGGAAACAGACCATAGGGATGGCGCTAAAATTGTTTTGATTATAGCGCCGGAAATCGTGAAAGCGAACGGTTTTGAGCATAATAACCGCTGGGCAAAATAATACAGGTATGTGTAAAAAAGAAACACAGGGAAACTCGATCCTGAAACTGTTTCAGGATCCAAGATATATTCCGGAAATCCGCCCGCTGCAAAGAGAATTACCGAACATGCCGATTATGGTTAGCAAGCCATATCCGGAAAGCAATCCCCACGCATGGATACAAAGAGACGTCAGTTTTTTCAGTACCGGCGAATATACTATTGACGAAAAAAACAATATTTATTTCAAAGACCCCGATACAGGCAAGGATGTTTACCTGAACAAGATTGATACGGCAAGTTATACTCATAAAATATACGCTGAACACATCTTAACCGACCTCAGCCGGAGTACAAATACGGTTAAAATACCAAATACAAATCGGGATACAACGGTGTATGCTAAAGGCAGGGTTGAATTATACAGAGATGAAAAACCGAATACAGTAGCACATACAACCGCAAATTCTAAAATTCAATTCAACTATAAAAGGGAGAATAGTCTTCATTCAAACCTGTATGCAATATTAAGCACATTCAGACACGAATATATGCACGTAAGAGACATAGCAATAGCAGAGGCCAGAAACATAGAATATTCAAATATCGGAGATTTGGAACATGCCGACATATATAAAGTACAAATGACGTATGAAGAATTTAGAAAGGCTCCAATTGAATTTCAACAAGGCATTATAGGTTCATACGCGAAATTTATAATAAAAGAATGTGGTATTATAAGAAGAATGAGAGTTGCAGATATACAAAATCAATATTTTGACACATTTAATAACGGTATAGGTAAAGAATTGAAGGCGACTATTACATACAGAAGAGAAACTTATAATTATGTTAAAATAGATGTGAACGGGCAAACATCTTATGTGGATTTGAAAAAGATTTTCGGAGGGGAACGAGTTTCCGGAATAATAAGATAAGTATTTATTGAAATATGGCATACTTTTTGCCGTATTTATCCAAAAATTATTACGAAATGAAACGTATGTCATACTGTTTGTTATTTTCATTTTTTGTTTTGCTACATTCATGCAAATACAAAACAGATACCGGCTTACTATTGCAGGGACACGAATATAAACTGTGGCATATTATGGATGACGGGAGCGATTCTCTTGAGTGGAATAATTTAGATACTGTAAAGTTAAATTCTTTTTGGGTGAAAGACGTTGATGAATATGTAAATGACCATGACATGAACAGTGAATACGCACATTATATCCGAATTAGTAAAAAAAAGGGAATGAATAGATATCAGTGGTTTAAGAAAAAAAGTGATGCGCCGGAATTTCTTTATATCGACAAAGACAGATATGCCTGCCGTTTGGTTTTTAACAGGAAAACAGGCGACTTTGACGAAATTCCGGACGCAGAACTCACCGGATACTGGAAACTGAAAAATGATTCCCTCATGATGATTAACAATAATCGCTATTCAATAAAAAGAATAGGAAACATTCATCCCGTTGCCATCCAAATAACCGACCTGAAAACAGGGAACAAATTGAAGATAAGAGATTCCTCTTTTCCTCCCGCACTGAACAACGAATATTATATAAACTGGACAGAAGAAAACGACAAGGCTCATCATAAAAAATGGGGATTTGGCATAAAGCAGAGTCCTTTATTACAGGGATATGACTATAAACTGTGGCGAAAGGGAGAAGATTTTTACGGATGCCGTCCTGTTAATAAGGGAATGGAATTTATGTATGAAGATATTGATTATATTAACCGATATTATTATTACTGTGAATTTATGTATTTTGACAAATACGGCAGATATGCCGGTCTTTATCTTTTCGGTGACGAATGGCGTATGAGAGGATATGAAGAATTGTTTTGTATGGGACTTCTGGACTGCGACGTGGTGATAACATGCGGTTGGCAGCCTGTCGGAAATGATTCTATACGCTATGTTTATCTTAATTTTAACGAAACAGTTAAGATTTCGTACAGCAATAAAGACACACTGCATCTCCACAATTTAAAAACAAACGAAGAGTTACGTTATATTGCCGTCAATCTGCCGCCAAAAAACAAAAGGGGAAAATTTAAGAATTGATGGATGAAAACCGTATTGTGTATTATATTGTCATTATGTTTTATCCTGTTTTGCTCCTGTCAGGACAAAACAGATACCGGCTTGTTCTTGCATGGACACGAATACAAACTCTGGTATATAGATGCTAAAGATAAAGATTCTCTCGAATGGATTAATTTAGATACTGTAAAGTTAAAATCTTTCTGGACAGAATGTGAATATGACGAGAAAGAGGAATGGGAAGGAACTTATCAGTATGGCTGTGAATCCGAATATGTATATTATATAAAAACCGCCAAAGGGACGGGACTGGAGATGCTACGGCGTTTTAAGAAAAAAAGAAAGGCGCCCGAATTTCTATATATGGACAGGGACGGATATGCCTGCGTACTGATTTTAGACAGAAAAGCCGGTGATTTTGTTGAAAAACAGGATGCCGAAATGACGGGAAACTGGAAAATGAAAAATGATTCCATCATCATGATTAACAGTAATCTCTATCTGTTTAAAAAAACAGGCGGCAAGCCAAATACCGTTCAACTAAGTAACCTGAAAACCGATAGCGTTATGGAAATAATAGACGCCAATTTTCCACCTGCTTTATTAAATGAGCCGGTAATCTGGACAGATGAAAAAGATAAGGAGCATTACAGGAAATGGGGATTTGGCATAAAAAAAAGTCCTGTATTACAGGGATATGACTATAAACTGTGGCGGCATGAAAAAAATATCAATTTCTATAAGCCACAAAAATTTGCGTTTTGGTCAGTCGATGATGAATACTTTCTTCGGGATTATTATTACTGTTATTTTATATATTGTGATAAATACGGCAGATCTATCGCTCTTTACCTTACTAATCTTTCGGGAAACAGATGGAGTATGAGGGAGTATGAAGAACTGTTCTGTGACGGATGGCTTGACTGCGATGATATAATAACCTGCGGTTGGCATCCCGAAGGGAATGATGCTATACTCCATGTGTGCGCTCTGGATTCTTTTAACGATACAATTAAGATTTCGTACAGCAATAAAGATACGCTGCATCTCCACAACTTGATGATAAACGAAGATTTACCTTATATCGCCGTCAATCTGCCGCCAAAGAGCAAAAATAAAAAGTTTAAAAACCGATAAAACATAATCCATATCCGCTAGGCAAATCCGGTTTTTCGGAATCGTATTTGTAGTCCTGTGCGCGGCGATTGTGGTTTATTCCGTCTGGAATGCCTATAATTTTGCCGAAGCGCAAAGGCAGAAAATTTATGTACTTGACGGAGGCAAGTCGTTGATGCTTGCCCTTTCGCAGGATTTATCTCAAAACCGTCCTGTGGAAGCGCGTGAACATGTGAAACGCTTTCATGAGTTGTTTTTCACGCTTTCGCCAGACAAAAACGCGATTGAATCAAACATCCGCAGAGCATTGTTTCTTGTGGACAAGTCGGCGTTCGGATACTACAAAGATTTGCAGGAAAAGGGATATTACAACCGTATCCATTTCGGGCAATATCAATACCGGCTCACCTTCAAAACCCTGTGTTTGTAAAAAGAAAGAATATGATTATTTTTGTATGAACAATAATAAAAAATGATATGCAAAACAAACTTACAGAAGAGTTGCTAAAATATGTACTTCCA
>JAIROL010000168.1 GCA_031257565.1 Tannerella sp.
ACGACTTTTTTGTTTTCTTTTCCGTCTTAAATATCGCGACATTTTCAGTTTGTGGTGCGATTTTCTATATCTCTCTTATTTTCAGCTTGTAAACTTTTATCTGGTCAGGAGTTCTGATACTGATAAAGGGCGGCAAGGTATTAATTGTTTGATGAATTTAAGATGAAGATACCTCATCCTATTCCATATCAGGGAAGCAAGCGAAATTTGGCGGATAAAATATTGCGGTTTTTTCCATCCGGATTTGACAGGTTGATAGAACCGTTTGCCGGTTCTGCGGCTATTTCGATTGCTTCAGCTTTCTATTTTAAAGCCCACCATTTTGTTATCAACGACATAAACAAACCCTTGATGGACCTTTGGAATACGATCATCAATAATCCCCAATATATTATAGGACAATATAATGATATTTGGCATGAGCAGCACGGAAGTGAAGACGAATACTATTACGAAATCCGTAACAAATTCAACGAAACACAGCAACCTGAATATTTGCTTTTTCTTTTGGCAAAATGCGTAAAAGCAGCTGTACGGTACAATGCCCGGGGAAATTTTAACCAAAGTCCGGACAAAAGGAGGTTGGGACGTAATCCGCGAATGATGCGGGATGATATTTTAGGTGTATCACAACTTCTTAATGGCAAGACAGAGATATATTCAACAGATTATTCTCATATCCTTGAAAAAGCAACGCCCAACGACTTGATTTACATGGATCCGCCGTATCAGGGAACAGGACAAAACGGAGGATTCAACTATGCCGGAAATATTGATTTCAATGATTTTGTCATTTCACTTTACGAACTTAATCAACGAAATATTCCATATATTTTGAGTTTTGACGGCAGAACAGGCGATAAAACCTTTGGTAAACCCTTGCCTGATGCTTTGAATCTGACTAAGATTGAAATTAATGCCGGACGTTCTACACAAGCCATCTTGCTTAATCGCGAAGCATATACTTACGAAGCTATTTATTTATCACCTTCGCTTACAGAACGTATAGACATGCACAAAATAGAACAGCAAAATTACCAACCTGAATTATTTGCCGTCTATGAGTAAGAAGACACCAAAATACCCGCAATATTTTTTGGATTATATACAGTCCGTGACAAATAAACGTGCTAAAATTGTGATTGACCATATTTGCAGTATGGATTCATCACTACCGAAGATTTGGAAAACACTTACGGATACAATCATCCGCCAAGAGCGGTGAGAGATGTACGCGAAGCAGGTATTCCTCTGGAAACATTCAAAGTTAAATCGAAAGAAGGGAAGTCCATCGCAGCCTACAGGTTTGGCGATGTTATTCAGTTACAAACCAATAGAATTGCAGGCAGGATAATGTTCCCGAAAGAATTTAAGAAAACTTTGTTTGATTCCTGCAACGGGAAATGTGCCGTTTGTAATGGAGAATTTGAAGAAAGATATTTGCAAATTGACCATAAAATTCCTTATAAAGTCGGTGGCGATATTAATGGAAAACAAGAAGTTACGGATTTTATGCTTTTATGTGCTTCATGTAATCGTGCGAAATCATGGAGTTGTGAGCATTGCGAAAATTGGCAAACCGCGCAAAATGCCAACTTATGTCCTCAATGTTATTGGGGAAATCCTTTAAATTATAATCATATTGCATTGAAAGATGTTAGAAGACTTGATTTGCAATGGGAAGGAGAAGAAGTGAAAAACTATGATGCGATAAAAATTATAGCAGACGGCAAGAATATTGAAATGCCTGATTTTGTGAAACAATTATTGGAAAATAATGTACAAAAGAAGATGAAATAAACTAATCAAGAAATAAATATATATGAAACGCGCGGGTTGATTTCCAGCCAGCCGTTGAGAACTTTGAATCGCCCGTTGATACGTCCGCCCAGGTCCTGACGGGTATCGAAGAACATAATACCCTTGTTGTTTTCATACATCACCGTAGCGTGACGCTTATTAACGGCTCACCGTTTTCATCGGACACAATTCCGGATACAACGATGCCCTGTTGGCTGACACTTTTGTCCAACTCATTCGGAGCAATTTTCAGATTACTCCTAACTGCACCAATTTCTGAAATACAGAAAAAGCGGCTAATAAATAAAAATAAAATTAATTGTTTTCTCATAAGTATATAATATTAAATGATTTAGTTCTTTTAAGTATTAATAATTTGATTACATGTTTTTTCATCAACATATTTATTCATTAATAAAGAAAGTAAAAATAGTAAATACGCCTAAATAAAATCAACAAATTATTAATGTCATCCACAAAATCATTGATTTGTTCGATTATAGCCTGTTTAGGAGCTGTCAATAAATAAATAAATATGTCAAATTATATTTGTAATAAATTATCATATAGCAAATTAATATAAAGATAAGATGTATTTATTATTAGACAGCTCCTTATTAACAATTGTTTTTTGAGTTTATCCATAGATTCGGTATTTTCAGGGTCAAATTTCCTGTAGAGTTTAGCTTCGTGCCTTGCCTTTTTCCCTTTGCTTTCTTTAACATGGAAACAGCCGGACATCAGATTTGCCCGGCTCATCTGCTCAGGGAATTGATATACCTTGGAGAACTTGACAGGTAGCAAACCTGCTCGACGGCCACGCCGGAGCATATGCCTGAAAAAAACGACCGACCTCGACAAAATAGACGTAACCGGCATCGGGGAACAGTTCGCTATGCTGATAAAACAGGATTTGAGTTTACCTGACAAAAAGTTAGAAGCTTTGCGCAAGAGCCTCGATAAACACGCCGGAGATCTTTTCCATTTCCTTGAACATGATGCCGTACCCTATGATAATAACGCTTCCGAAAGGTGCATCCGACCTTTAAAAGTTAAACAGAAAGTCAGTGGAATGTTCAAGTCCGACAACGGCGCTGACGCTTTTTGCCAACTCCATACTATTGTCGATACGGCAAGAAAAAATAAGCAAGACCCTTTTCTTGTCCTTATTGCCGTAGCTCATAATGTCGGGCAACCGGACGGGTGAGTAATTACAAGATATAATTTTGAATAGGGGGGGGGTAATTATGACCAAGTTGGGTTAAGAAAAAATATTATATCTTGTTTATTTGTTTTATTTTCTTTGATGTTAATAAAAAACAACTTATTTTTGACCACAAATACGATTTTTGTAAAGTACATAGAATAGAAAAATATGAGATTTCTTTTTATAGTGCAGGGCGAAGGACGCGGACATCTGACGCAGGCTATTTCATTGTCGGAAATGCTTCGTCATCACGGACATGAGGTTGTTGAAGTTCTTGTCGGAAAAAGTACTTCGCGGGATGTCCCGGAGTTTTTTCGTGAACGTATGCAGGTACCTGTTCGTATATACGACGCTCCGTCGCTTATTTTTAAGAAAGACAAGAAGCATATTGATAAATTCAAAACTTTCCTGCACAATTCAAATCCTCAGAAGTTACATAAGTATGGAAAGAGTGTGGAACTTATATATCGGAGGATTAAGGAAGATAAGCCGGATGCAGTTGTTAATTTTCATGAAGTACTGCCCGGAATTATGCACCTGCGTTTCAGGGTGGATGTTCCTTTTATTAATATCGGTCACCAGTATATGTTGAGGCATCCCGGCTACCAGTTCGGAAAAGAGGATACTCAGAATATGATGCTATTGAGGTTTTATACGCTGTTAAGCGGGATTAGCGCTACAAAGATTCTGGCGCTCTCTTTTTATAAGATGGAAGATTGCCCGCGTGAAAAATTAATAGTTATGCCTCCTTTGTTACGAAAAGAGGTGTTGGATTTACGTCCGTCGGAAGATGATTATATACTGGGCTATATGCTTAATCAGGGGTATGTGAACGAAGTGAGCAAATGGCATGAAGAACATCCGGATGTTAAGTTGCACTTTTTCTGGGATAAGAGAGACGCTCCGGAAGAATGGGCGGTTGATGATACTCTGACATTACATCGTATAGATGATGAAAAATTTCTCCGTTATATGGAGAAATGTCGCGGCTATATAACAACGGCAGGTTTTGAATCTGTTTGTGAATCATTGTATATGAATAAACCGGTAATGCTTATACCTGCTCACATGGAGCAGGAGATAAATGCTGCGGATGCGGCGTCTATAAACGGCGGCGTTGTCGGCGAGAGTTTTGATTTGTCCCTTTTACTGGAATACATGCGGCAAAAGCGAAATTTTGACCACGCAACTTTTGAGGAATGGGTCAAGTCTGCCGAAGAACGCTTTATAAAAGAGCTGACAACCGGTCTCTGATGTTTTTATGAGCGGAATTTGAATCGCTATCGTTCAATTCTGAATGAAATATAAAATGAATGTGCAATGGAAGAATCCGATTATTTTTGTGTAAAATGCCTTATTGAAGGAGATGAGGATGCTTTTGTTGCGCTGTATCATAAGTACCACCGTAAAATTTATCATACGGCTCTGTCGATGACCCGATCGGAAGATCTGGCACAGGATGTGATACAAGACGTTTTTCTGAAAGTATGGGAAAACCGTACGGCGCTTGATCCCGGAAAAAGTTTTATAGCCTATATCAGCGTCATTTGCAGAAATGTTATTTTTGATATGTTCAAAAAAGCGTCTGTCGAAGAGGCTGTCAGACAGAAATTGCAACAATTTGCCGAAGTCTCGGAACCTGAATCGGAAGACGATGATTTTTATGAAACATATATAAGCTTGTTGAGCAATGCTATTGCCAAACTGCCGCCACAGCGGAGCATCATATTTAAGCTTTGTAAATTACAGAAAAAGTCATATGACGAGGTAGCGCGTAGCATGAATATCTCGCGTAGTACCGTACAGGATCACATTGTGAAGGCTAATAAAGCTATCCGGGAATACTTATTAACACACGTAGATTTATCATTTGTAATGTTGTTTGTTATCCTGAGCCGATTGGCTGCCTGATTATGGGCGATCCCCTTTCCCCTTAAAAAAAATAAAAAACGAACCCGCCATTTTAGCGCCTCGATCGTATTACAGAAAAATGAAGACTGCAAATGGATCAATGGCAATCGTTATTAGAACGTTTTCTACGGCATGAGTGTTCCGCCAGGGAAAGCAAAATCATTTACCACGCGCTTCGCGACGGCTTGGTTGATGATGAATTCCGTTGTGCGATTGATAACGTCATGAACGATCCGGATCAAACCATGGCAGACATTAACTGCATGGAACCGCTTCCTGAAAGCGTCTTGAAAAATATGCGCAGCCGGATGAAAAAACAGAACGTGAATCTGATCGGACGACGAAGTTTTATTCGTGAAGGATTGAAGATTGCGGTAGCGGTAGCTGTGACTTTATTTGTATCGTGGCAGATTTTTTACATGAATCGGCCGGAAGAACCGTCGATGGCGATGAATACCATCACGGTACCGGTTGGGCAAACAGTCGCCTTGACGCTTGCAGACGGAACGAATATCTGGCTTAATGCACGCACAATATTGAAATATCCAAGCGCATTTACAGGTAACAGGCGTGAAATCATCCTTGACGGAGAAGGGTTTTTTGATGTGGCGCACGATCCGGAAAAACCTTTTGTGGTACATGCCGGCGGATATAATATCCAGGCCCTGGGTACTCGATTCAACGTAGAGGCTTATTCACAAGGCGCTGATTTTTCAGCCTCGCTCTTAGAAGGTTCTGTACGAGTCGCCTCCTCAATTGACAGTTCGCAGACCCTTATCCTGAAACCTAACACGATGGCGCAGCTGCATGAAAGCAGGCTGGTTTCCAAAATTATTACTGATTTTGACCATTACCGCTGGCAGGAAGGTCTAATCTGTTTTAAAAACATGCCATTTACCGATCTGATGACAAAATTAGAAAAATGTTACGGGGTAAAATTCATTATACAAAATAATCGCGTAAAAGATTACGCTCCAACCGGCAAGTTTCGTCACTCAGACGGCGTAGATTATGCGTTGAGGGTGCTGCAGCGGGATTTTAGTTTTGAATATGAACGTAATGAAGAAACTCATATCATCTATATAAAATGAAAATTATTAACCCACACTTAAAATTTAATGCCTATGACTAACCGATAGATAATCTATGTAAAACACAAAAGCGCCGGCAAGTATTCGACCTCCGGCCGGCGCATGAGAATTAACACAATTTTTTAACCGTATTAATTAACAGACAAAGATATGAATAATTTTTATTTGTCAAAGCCTTGTGGCATGAAAATGTCGCAACATAATCATCGTTTAACCATATTCAGGGTTATGAAAATCAGTTTATTTCTGTTTTTTTTCTGTACCGTTGCAATGTTTGCAGAAAATGCGCACTCACAAAATGCCAGGGTTACAATCAAGCAACACAATGTACCCTTGGAAATAGTGTTGAATGAAATAGAAAATCAGACAGATTATCTGTTTCTTTATAATGGTAATCAGATCAATGTAGCCGAACATGTATCCGTAAATGTGAAAAACATGCCGGTAAATCAATTACTAAAGGATTTATTTTTAGATTCACGGGTAAAATATGTAATGGAAGGTACGCACATTGTTTTGTCTGCAGAAGGGACTAAATCGGCGGAAATGCCGACGGCAGCTTCCCGGCAAACGTTGACTGTCACCGGTATTGTAACTGACGCCGAAGGCGTCTCCTTACCCGGCGTAAATGTAACTGTAAAGGGCGCTACTCTTGGCGTTATTACAGACCTTGATGGTAAATATTCTATTGCCGTACCTGATAAAAACGCAGTATTGGCATTCTCGTATGTTGGGTTTGTCTCCGGTGAATTTATCGTGGGCGACCGGACGGTACTCAATGTCACTCTGGAGGAAGACATACTTAAAATTGACGAAGTCGTTGTGATCGGATACGGCTCGCTGCCGAAACGCTCAGTAACAACGGCCATTTCTTCAATCAATGCCGATAAAGTAAAGGAGATGCCCGTAGGCACTCTCGGAGAAGCTCTTTACGGGCAGATGACCGGCCTTTATCTTGTACAAAATGATGGTCAGCCGGGATCTGCTCCGTCAATGCGTATTCGCGGAACCGGTTCATTGACGGCTTCGAGCGAACCGTTATTTGTAATCGATGGTTATCCGACCGACAACGCGGAAGTATTTGCAAACCTTTCTGCTGAGAGTATAGAGAGTATCCAGGTATTGAAAGATGCCGCTTCGGCTGCAATCTATGGTTCGCGCGCCGGTAACGGGGTCATTTTGGTTACCACCAAGAAAGGATCTAAAGGAAGCTATCCGGTAATCAATGTCAATGCTACGGCTGGATTCCAGCAACCTCAGAGGTATATTGACGTACTGAATGCAGCCGAATTTGCACAGATGGTCAAAGATGCGCGCGCATTCAGAGGAATGCCCGAATTGTCGCTTCTCGACGATCCGAACCAATGGAAGGAAACAGACTGGCAAAAGGAGTATTTTCGCACAGCTCCGACACAGCGTTATGAAGTTTCGGCGCGTGGGGCTTCCGACAGAGTTAATTATTCCTTGTCGCTTAACTATTCCGATCAGCAGGGTATCGTCCACAATTCGTTCAACAAAAGGATTGGCGCAAGGCTTCAGATCGACGCGGAATTGAGCAAATATGTATCTGTAGGAGCGAGCATTACGCCTACCTGGACGTCGCAGCGCCGCCAGACGACAACCGGAGGAAATACGAGCGTCACTGCCGGAACGATATCGGAAGTCCTTACTTATATGCCTCTTTACAGTCCGTATATGCCCAACGGAGATTATTTTCAGATACAACAGCATACGTCCGGAACGGATTTTAACTCAGAGTTGACTAATCCGCTCAGCAAAATTCATGAAATCGATGACGATTACACAAGATTTAGAACAATATCGCAAGGATTCATAAATGTGAGACCTGTTAAAGGGCTTGTAGCCAAGTCCGAATTTAATTTTTCGACAAACAATGGCAAACGTGAATTCTATCGTTCGGCATATTCTCCCGGTTCTTCACGCAGGGGTAACAAATCGACTCCACGGATGGACGCAATCGATGCGTCCCGTCGATCAACATTCGGTTACGATTGGTACTGGTCAAATACGATAACTTATAACCATGCATTCAATGAGATTCATAACCTGACTGCTCTTTTTGCTTATGATGTAACTTACCAAAGCGATTATGAAGTGAGACAAACTACCCGTACCGACGCTTCGTATCCGGTAGCATTCGGCAATGATCTTATCCGTAATGTCGCAGGCGCCTACTTGTGGAATGGCGAATCCGAGAATACGGAATATGTTTCGGACGCTATTGTAGGTCGTATCAACTACGACTATAAGAGTAAATACCTGTTATCAGCGTCAGTACGCCAGGATCGCTCAAGTAAGTTTGGTCCCGATAAGCGCGCAGGTATCTTTTGGTCGACTTCAGTGGGATATAACATATCGGAAGAATCCTGGATGAAAGATATAAAATGGCTGACGGTCGCCAAGGCGAGGGCCAGCTATGGCGTAACGGGTAATGACCGTATCGGCGGAAACTACGCATGGACGTCTGCCATGTCGACGGTAAACTATGCTTTCGGTAGCGGTAATGCCGTCAACTCCGTGACAGGATACTTTCCGGGAGGATACTCGAATCCCCTGCTTAGCTGGGAGAAAAATACCCAGTTTGACATGGGAGTTGATTTGGGATTGTTTAATAGATTATCTGTCAATATAGATTATTATACGCGTCTGAGCGATGCCGTACTCTCTGTTTCGATTCCTAACCTGAACGGTAAGACCAGTAGCGTAACAATGAATGCCGGAGAGATCCGTAACCGCGGAGTCGAGATCCAGCTCAATTCGCCGATCATTGATAAGAATTTCAAATGGACGGCAGGCTTTAATATTTCGTTCAACCGTAACAAACTGTTGTCGCTGGCTACGGGTAACGACTACTACGGTTCTGCGACAGGCATGGTTCGTAACTATGTAGGCCGTGCGCTTGGCGATATGTACCTTTATACCATTGTCGGAACGTTCAACACGCCGGAAGAAGTACAGACGCTTCCGAAGTATAATGTGCAAGGTCTGGGCGACCTGCGTTTTAAGGATGTTTCAGGTCCTGAAGGCGTACCCGACGGTAAAGTAACGACCGATGATATGGAATTTAAAGGTAATAATATGCCTGAATTTAATGCGGGATTCACCAGCCGTATGTCCTATAAGAATTTTGACTTCTCGTTTGTACTTGACGGTCAGTATGGCGGATTAATATACTGGAGCGCCGCTTCGTACGGGCTCAACCGTCACATGGAGAATGCCGCCGCTATCTATTCGCGCAACCGTTGGCGTATGGATTTCAATACCGGAGAAGTTATTACTGTCGGCGACGGAAAATCACAGGTCGCCGGTTCGGGTAACGTAGGCACATATCTGGCTAGCTCGGATCGTTATCTGTTCAATTCCAACTACCTGAAGATCCGCAATATCGCTTTGGGATACGCCATTCCTCAATCATTTGCTAAAAAAATAGGCGTAAAGGGGCTGCGGGTTAATGTAAACGCGCAAAACCTGTGGTCGTTTGACGAATATCCCGGCTATTCAATCGAAGATGGCGGTATGGGAGGTTCTACCGGCGGTTCCGGCGGAGGTAATTATCCGATCCCGAGGGTCATAACTTTCGGTCTTAATCTCAGTTTCTGATCTGTAGACAATAAAGTTTAATTATGAAAATTATTATACAAATGAAAAAATATATTATATCATTGGTTTCGGGATTAATACTGTTTTTCTCATGCAGTAGCGATTTCTTCGAGAAATTTCCGACCGACTCGGCGACTTTTGACAATTATTGTCGTACGGTAGGAGAGGTTCAAACGGTACTTTATTCTGCATACGGCGGTATGAGGGATAATTTCGGTAACGGTATCGTATATATCGGAGACCTGCCTACCGATAATGCATACGACTTCAAACTCAACAATTCAAACGACCATATTTCGATTCATGAATCGAGTGTTCTGTCCAGTAATGGCGTGCTTGCTAATTTATGGGCTTCCGGTTACCAGATTATTAACAGATGCAATCTAACGATTGATCATATGAATGAAAAGTTTCCCACAGCGCCTGAGTTCAATCAGTATGTGGGAGAAGCAAAATTCCTGCGCGGATATGCCTATTATGTTTTAGTGCGTGTTTTCGGAGATGTTCCGCTTGTTCTGAGCGATATCATTCAACCGATGGCAGTGTTTGATTATGGCAGAACCAGCGTTGATGAGGTTTATGCGCAAATAACCGAAGACCTTGCCGACGCTATCGCTAAATTGCCGGCGTCTTACGCATCTCAGGCCGAGATAGGTCGGGCGACTTCGATAGCTGCTCAGGCAATTCTTGCCGACGTTTACCTTACGCGCAGGAACTTTGCCGAAGCTAAGACGCTTTATGAGTCCGTTATTGCAAAAGAGGGTTCCGGTCTTGGTCTGGTCGAAGGAGTGGATTACAAATCAATCTTCAGCGCTGAAAACGTAAATAACAAAGAAATTATTTTCGCCATACGTTATGCTTATGCTCAAACTCCATCAATGTCGAATTATATGATGCGCGCATCTTTAGCAAACGTACAGGGTATTTCGATCAATCCTCCCGGATATACAAACAGTTTGATCTATGGGGTAAATATACTGATGATGACTACGGAGCTTGAATCAAAATTCACGGCGGACGATCTCAGACGTTCCGTTATATATACAGGTCTCCATGATACGCAATACGAGGACGAGAAATATCCGAGCGTTGTCATTCCTCAGACGCTTAAATATTTTGATTATCGTAATATTGCCGACGGCAGATCGGGAAATGGGCCTGAAAGCGGATCTCCTACTATTATTAGTCGCTATGCCGATGTTATTCTTAAATATGCAGAATGCCTGAACGAAACCGGCGACGCTGCCGGCGCTATCGCTCAGGTCAAGCGTGTCCGCGACCGTGCCGGACTTGAGACGGATATCAATCCTGTTAAAGTCGATGTGGCTAAAGCGATTGAAGACGAACGTCAGTTGGAACTTAATATGGAGGGACATCGTTGGTTTGACCTGATACGTACAGGTCGCGCCCGGGAGGTCATGAATGCTTTTTATAGTCGCGGCGCGGCAAGCGTAAGTTTTTTGCCTCAGGTACTTGCTTCTTATCAGTATGGGAGTATCGACGTTCCGGCTACCGTTAGCGATTATGAATTGATCTATCCTATACCCTATGCACAGGTACAACTTAATCCTAACAGGATTACTCAAAATCCTGGTTATTAATGCATTGTCGAATATTTGGCAGGGCGGACAGGCGTTGCCCTGCTATTTTCTCCGATAAAAAATGTTTTATTGAAAAAAAATGCCGATCTTTATGAAAAATTTAAAACCGGTAATCGTTTATAAATCTAAAACGTCGATCAAATGAAAAAAAACTTTTTATTCCTTCTCTGTTTATTGTTTGTATCCGTACAATTGAATGCGCAAGACCGTACGGTAATAGCCGGTATTCCGGTCAACTACGATGAATCGCAAGTCGGCGATTACAAGGCGACGCTCCCTGACCCGCTGATTATGCTGAACGGGAAAAAAGTGACTACTGCCAGGCAATGGTATAACAAACGCCGTCCGGAAATTATCCGTCTTTTTGAAGAACATCAATACGGAAAATGGCCTGCCGGGAAACCTGAACTCCGTTATACGGTAGAGGAAGACGTGGGCTTGGACGGGATTGCCGTCCGTAAACAGGTAACCATCTTTTTTTCGCCGGATAATGACGGTCCCAAAGTGGACGTATTGATTTACATACCCAAAGATGCTAATGCTCCTGTGCCTTTGTTGCTTAACCTGAGTTTTTCCGCCAACAACACAACGGTGAATGATCCGGGCGTCAAACAGGGCACAGTGTGGGATGCGCGTTCCAAGACGCGTTCCATAGCGACCGGCGGGCCACGGGCAGGTTCGCGTATGAACGATTATATTAAAGCGTTCCTCAAGGAAGGATTTGGCTTTGCTACATTGCACTATACGGATATTGATCCTGATTTCCTCGGCGGGGTTACCCTTGGCGTGCGCGGATTATATCTGAAACCCGGTCAGGAAGAACCGGCGCCCGACGAATGGGGGGCTATTTCGGCCTGGGCATGGGGAGTGAGCCGTGTGATGGATTATTTTGAAAGAGACCCGTCAATCAATGCTAAACGAATTGCCGTTACCGGCGCTTCGCGTCTGGGGAAAACTGTGATGTGGGCGGGAGCGCGCGAGCCGAGAGTGGCCATGGTGTTAGCAAGTTGTTCGGGAGAAGGCGGCGCGGCCATTAGCCGGCGTAATTTTGGAGAAACGGTGGCTCATCTTACCGAAGCTGCCCGTTATCCTTATCAGTTTGCCGCTAACTATGGTAATTACGGGGCTGACGTAACCAAACTTCCGGTCGACGCCCACATGCTGGTCGCCTTGATTGCGCCGCGTCCATTGCTGCTGCAAACCGGTACGACCGATAACTGGTCGGATCCCGGAGGCGAGTTTTATGCTGCCGTAGAAGCCGGTAAAGTATATCGGCTGTTAGGAAAGGATGATCTGGGCGTTACCGAACTTCCTCCTCCGGATCAACCCATATACCATACCTTGGGATATTTTATGCATGAAGGCGGACATGGTACGATTCCTCTTGACTGGCAAGTCTATCTTGAGTTTATGAAACGGTATTTATAATTATTTTATACCATGCGTTAGAATCAATTCAATTAACTGTTAAATATCATTCGAAATGAAAAACATATATTTATTAATCTTTACCCTCCTGTTTTTGAATGTGAGCGTACTTGCCTCTACCTCCATCGTCAATCTTCGTACCGAGTATTTAGACGCTCCGACAGGTATTGACGAAATGCAGCCGCGTTTCAGTTGGCAAATGGCTTCCGATCGTATCGGCGCCGCTCAGAATGCATACCGTGTGCTGGTTGCTGCAGGCGAAGATAAACTTGAAGCAGGCGAATATGTTTTCGATACGGGAAAGATCGTGTCGGGCGCGTCTGTTGGAATACGGTATCGTGGCGATGTTTTACGTCCTTCCACGCAATATTTCTGGAAAGTACAAGTATGGGATGAAAATGGCGCTATTGTTGAATCTGCGCCATCGTGGTTCGAAACCGGACTGATGGGCGCGGGATGGAGCAGGGCCGAATGGATTGGTTCTTCGGAAGTTCTCCTGTCTAAATATCGAACGTTTTTCCTTGTCGATTTTGATCTCGAAATTCCAAAAGGCAGCAATCGCGCTGTGTTTGTATATAGCGCTAAAGACGCCGATAATTATATTTCGGTAGAGATCAATCTCAATGGCGCTAATAAAACGCAGTTCATTATCCGTCATGTAGTAGAGGGTATTGAACATGAGGATTTTGTTGAAGATATCTCTCATATAATAACTGCTGCAAACAAAAATGCGCTTCATCATGTACGTCTCAAAGTAACGACTCCGGGCTATCATCTGATGTCGTTTCTTAATCCTGAAATTGACGGGATAAGAATCGATTATACTCCGCCGGCTGCTGTTCGGGAACAGACGCCGGCACAGGCGCGGACACAAATAGCCGCCGCAGGGAGATTTACCATTAATCCGTATCCCAACGGCGAACGTATTCATGATTATGCGCGTTTGCATTCCATCGGATTCAGACAACCCGGAGATGAAAGAGCCATTTTTTCCAATATCGCCATAAGTGAAGATAACTGGAATACCATCCTGTACGTTGACCCTGTGCAAAAGCATGATGTAACAGGCGTAAACAAACTCGAAATATGGGAACCTTACGGACAGGTTTCCGCCCCCATGCTGCGCAAAACGGCGATGTTGGATAAGCCTGTCAAATCGGCGCGTTTGTATGCGACCGCCCGCGGCGCTTATGAGTTTTACATCAATGGCAAGCGTGTCGGCAACGATTATTTTAACCCCGGATGGACGGATTATCGTTACCGCATCATGTATAATACATACGATATCACTTCCATGCTTCGACAAGGCGACAACGGTCTGGGCGCTATGCTGGGGTCCGGTTGGTTCAGCGATCTTAACCTGTTTACTGCAAGTTTTGTTGATGCTTATGGCATCCGGCAGTCGCTAATGGCGAAAATCGTCGTTTTTTTTGAAGATGGAACTTCGCAAATAATCGTTACCGATGGTACCTGGAAATGTTACGATAAAGGTCCTGTAACACGTAACGGTTTCCAGTTCGGCGAAGATTATGACGCCCGCAGGGAGCAGGATGACTGGACTATCGGCTCTTTTGACGATTCAAAATGGAAGCCGGCTACTATTTTCGAACGTCCTGCGGCTAATGTATTTATTCAGGCGTATGTGGGTATTCCTGTCCGTAATCACATAACGCTTACCGCGCTATCGGTAACGGAACCCATAAAAGGAACGTATGTCTATGATCTTGGTAAAAATATTGTGGGCGTACCCCGGTTAGAAGGCATGAAAGGTAAATCCGGTCAAACAATCAATATTCGTTACGGCGAAATGGTATATCCTGATATTATTCCTGCAAAACCGGTAGCGCCTTACGCCATCGAAACATATCAAAAAATGAAAGGTCAGGTGTATATAGAAAACTATCGCGGCGCTATTTCTATTGATAATTATATCCTGCGAGGCAAGGCTGCGGGCGAAACTTATCAACCGCTGTTTACCTGTCACGGTTTCCGGTATATCTCCATCACAGGTCTGAACGCTCCCTTACCGATAGAGCAGGTAAAGGGTATTGTGCTGGAATCTATCGGTCATGCCACAAGTAGTTATGTATCGTCTAACAAGAACGTTAATCTTTTGTTTGAAAACATACAATGGGGGCAACGCGGTAATTTTCTTTCCGTTCCTACCGACTGTCCGCAGCGTGACGAACGTGCCGGATGGACGGGAGACGCCCAGGTATTTGCGCGTGCCGCTACCTATTTCAGCCCTGAAGTCGACCAGTTCTATACTCGCTGGCTCTATACGATGCGCGATAATCAAAACCGCGACGGTAGCTATTCCAATTACTATCCCACCATGGGACAGCCTCCTTACGGCGCCTCCAATGAAGCTGCAGGCGGTTCTATGGGATGGATGGAAGCCGGTATTATCGTACCGTGGCAGGTGTATCAGCAATTTGGCGACGTCGGGATTCTCGAACAGCACTATCCTTCGATGAAACGTTACATGAACTACCTTGAATTGAGGGCTGAAGACCATATTCAACCTCCGGGGGGGCTTGGCGATCATCTGGCGATTGTACCGACCAACAACTCGTTGACCCATACGGCTTATTATGCTTATGATGCTATGATAATGAGCCATATTGCCGGACAACTCGGATATAAAGCTGATGAGGAGCGTTATTCCAGGTTATATCAAAATATAAAAATCAAGTTTAACGAAAAGTTTGTCGATGAACAGGGGATTACCCAGGCGCCATATATTCCGATGAGGCGTAGAGGCGTTCCTGCCGATCCGGATCCTGCGGAAGGGCAAATACGTCCCGTAGATACGCAAACATCCTATGTAGTACCGTTGCAGGCTGACTTATTTAATGAAAAAAACAAACCGCTGGCCGTCAAATATCTTGTAGAGAATATTGCAAAGAATAACAATACGTTGACAACAGGTTTTATTGGTACTCCCTATCTGAATTTAGTGTTGTCGGAAAACGGGCGTGATGATGTGGCTTACATGCTTTTTGAGCAGACTGCATATCCTTCATGGCTCTATCCTGTGCTGCAAGGCGCTACTACCATGTGGGAACGCTGGAATTCCTATACGATTGAAAATGGTTTTGGTCCGGTGGATATGAACTCGTTCAATCATTATGCGTACGGCGCTATCGGCGAATGGATGTTTTCACATTCTTTAGGCATTCAGCGCGACGATAACAGGCCGGGTTACAAACACATTATTCTTCAACCCAAGGTCGGCGGGGAGATGACTTTCGCCAACGGATATTTTGAGTCGCCTTACGGCAGAATTACAAGCGGTTGGGAAAAGAATGATGCAGGCTATATTTACAGGGTTACCATTCCGGCTAACACGACTGCTTCACTTAACCTGACGGCGTCCGGTATTGACAAGGTATCGGTATTGAAAGGCAAAGAAGGCGTCGGTCCATTCCGTTCGCTTACCGGCAAAGTGATGGTCGAACTGAAATCGGGCGCTTATGAGTTTAACATTAAAAAATAAAATTCTCAGAGTTCCTGACCTGTAAAATCTAACATCTTAAAAATAAGCAAGAAACAAAAAAGTTGTTGGGAAATGATTAAATTCCAGTCAATTTTAATTTTGAAATTAAAAACTTTATTATCCATACTTTACATTTTCATTTGATACGAATTGAGCCGCAAAGGGTTAAATTTTTATCACTACTGTCCGGTAAAAAATAAAGAGCGGGGAATTATGAGTTTCCCCACTCCGAGGTTATCTTTGCAGTTTCACAGAACAAAGTAAACCATGGGCAAAAGTACAAATTTTATCGG
>JAIROL010000201.1 GCA_031257565.1 Tannerella sp.
AACATAATCGATAAAAATGATAATAATAACTTCATAAGTTTACGTCCTTTTTAATTTGCATTAATATTAATAACACAGCCCGCCGGCGTATTTATTACGCTTGAATTTGCGGCGTCTATCTTCTTACACTCAATCTTCCCGTTGTTGGACAGATTGACCGTGCCGCCGCTTTCAATCGTAATTTTATTGGCGCCAAGCGTTGCATTGCTTACATTTAACGTTCCTCCCGTTTTGACAACTATATCCCTGTTGTACAGTCTGTTTGACGTTACGTTCATTGTTCCCGTTATTACGGCGGCCGAAGGCGTTGCAGATAGTTCGTTTACAAGGAATGGCGCGCCGGAAGTGAAATTTGTATGATCTTCATTAGAACCGGGTTTGAAACTCCTCACAAAAGGCGTAGAGACGGTCGACAAGTTTGAGGTCAACTTGCTTTGCCAGTCCGAAATGGCCAAAGCGCTAACGGTCGGTATGAATGTGAAATAATCAACTTTTATCATATTGGCGGGCAGCGAACCTGTTATCATACTTAAATCGTATTTTCCGCCAGGAGCGCCGTCAACAGGATATATGCCTGACGCCATTAATAATACCATTAATGCGATACGAAAGATGTTTGTACTAATTGTTTTCATACATTTTTTAATTTACAATATTTAAATAATGTCCTGCTTGTTAATAAGTTAACTGAACCAAACATAACTAAATCCCTTATCATAACAAAGATAAATTTATTGTCCGGTCGCTTTGCGGATAATCATAAATTTATTCTAATATTCCGGCGAATGGATGACAGGATCATATCTAATATTACAAATGTGTTACTTATTAATTTCTGTTGTAGTTAATGAATGATTAAAGCGAAAAAAAGACCGATGAAAACGAAAACGGACGCATATAGAGCATATCGGTCGTTTGTTCCTCCGATTAGTTACATCTATGAGTTGAATTTTACATTCTTGTTGTACACATCGTACGGCGTTTATTTCTGTTTTCCGATACAAAGTTTATATTACATCAAACGCTTCTCTGAGTTCATCATGGAAAATCCCATTCGTTGCAACCATATAACGTGCGCCCAAAAGAAACTGTATTCAAAGACTTTTTTGAAAAGCGATGCGTTCCGTTCCGTTTGCCGCATAAATAATGCCGCATTGTTTATAGCCATTCTTTTTTAACGCATTTTGCATGATCCTGTTATCCCGGTGAGTATCGACTCTTATATTACTGCGCCGTTCGAAGCACCACTGCAAACAAAAGTCTGCAATACCTTTCTGCTTTCCGTTAGACGCTATGCGATGAACAACCCCATAAGGTCTGTCATTTAGCCACTCTCCGTCATAGATTTTCGCATAAGTCCGGTCTTCTTCCACTTTAAAATAGAAAACCCCGACGATCTGCCGGTTGTCCGACATACATACATAAAAACTTTCATCCTGAATATTCTTCAATATTAATTCCTTTGACGGATAGCCGTCGATCCATTGTTTATCATTTCCTGTTTGATGCATAAATTGCCCGGCTGCGTCAAACACATCCATTATGACGTCTATATCCTCTATATTTGCTTTTCTAATGTTCATACGATAGTTATACGCATTTATCGACCGAATAACGGCGTCATTTTACACATTTTTCGGAGGAATAATCAAGTAAATATTCACATAAAAACGAGTTAAACAGAGAAATATTAAGAATATTATTATCTAATCGCGAATTTTTCATTGAAAAACGAATACTGATTTTTGGAAAATATTTTTCTCGGAAAATATTCAAACTTTTTGCCTTTACATTTTTGCCGCTCTTTACCTCTATTGGAACAATATCAGAGCCGTATTGCATCACAAAATCAACTTCACTTTCCTCTTTGCCTGTCCAATAATAAAGCGTATGTTTTGCCAATTGCTGTAACACAAACTGCTCGGCAATCAAACCGTTAAACTCATCGAAAATGGCTGTTTTGCTTTGTATCACTTCATACGGTATTTCGGCAAGATTGCGAAACAGCCCAATATCAACAAAATAGAGTTTAAAAGCGGAAAACTCGGCGTATGATTTCAGTGGAATTTTGTCCCCGCAACCGACCTGATTAACGCGGCGCACAATCCCTGCATCAATCAGCCACTCGATAGCCATTTCATATTCTCTCGCTCTTGCCCCCGATTTTACCGTTCCATAAAGAAATTTGTCGTTTTTCTTGGCAAATTGAGCGGGCAAACCGTCAAAAACCTGACGGATACGAACAGCAATCGTATTATCGGTATGCTTAATAAAATCCTTGCGATAGTTGCTCAAGATTTCTTCCTGGATTGTATTTATATTCTCAACATTTTGATTTTCAATCCAATCGGCAACTGCTTCCGGCATTCCGCCGATATAGAGATACTGTTTGAATAAATCGGACAGAATTTCGTTAAAAGTAGTTTCAAAATAGTTTGATTTTAAGAAAGTTACAATGTTTCCCCGATTGTTAGCCCACAAAAATTCTTCAAAATCCATCGGCTCTAATTTCATTGTATTTACTTTGCCAACAGGGAACGAAGCGCCTTTGTGCAAAAAAACGCCAAGCAAACTGCCTGCTGTTGCAATATGATATTCGGGAGCGTCTTCACAAAAATATTTCAGGGAAGTCAATGCACGCGGCGCTTCCTGCGCCTCGTCGAAAATAATCAGCGTTTCGGCGGGCGAAATTTTCATATTCAGCAGGAGTTCCAATATCGTAATAATGCGTTTCGGCTCAATCGAGCCATTAAAAAGGTCTATCAGTTCTGCACTTGGGTTTTGGAAATTTATATACGCCATATTCTTGAAATATCGCTTGCCAAAATCTTTCAGCAAGTAGGTTTTGCCAACTTGCCGCGCACCTTCAAGCAGGAGAGGTTTTCTGCCTTTCCTGTCTTTCCACTTGACTAATTCCGACATTAATTTGCGTTCCATAACAAACGATCGCCGCTTATGGATACAAAAATAGGCATTTTAAGCGAATTAGCAAGCATATTAACGAAAAAAAAATTCCCACGAAAGAGGGATGGAAAACTTGAATTATACTGCACGCGGCATGGTTTTGTGATATGTCGGCAGAAAGCAGAAAGCAGAAAGCAGGAAAGCAGGAGGCCGTCGGAAGATGGCGTTACAAACCGCCCTGTGGTTCTTATTTGCGTTCTGCTTTCTGCTTTTTATCTCGCAAGTTTATCCCGGGCAAAGTATATAAAATGTCGGCGGCGTCTCGACAAAACAAAATAAGGATTTTCTTTTTTTGTTTTGTGCCCGATTTTCACTACATTTGTACGCAAATTTTAGTAACATGGCAATAAAATTATCGCAATTGGTCAGGGATAATATTGTAAAGTTAAAACCCTATTCCTGTGCACGTAACGAGTTCAAAGGAGAGGCTTCCGTTTTTCTTGATGCAAATGAAAATCCAATGAATGTTCCCTATAACCGGTACCCGGATCCGTTACAGGAGGAACTGAAAAGAAAAATAGCAAAGATAAAGAATGTCCGTCCGTCGCAAATTATGCTCGGCGTAGGTAGCGACGAGCCGATAGATCTGATTATACGTATATTCTGCGAACCGAAAGAAAATAACGTCGCGGCAATAGATCCCACCTATAATATGTATAAGGTTTGCGCCGATATTAATAATGTGGAATACCGTCCCGTTTTGCTGAATAATGATTTTTCCCTGAATGCGGAACGCCTGCTGACGGCAGTGGATGAACAAACGCGGGTCATTTTTCTATGCTCGCCGAATAACCCGACAGGTAATGTGCTGAATCATGATGAAATCCGTAAAATATTGAACGGTTTCGGAGGAATAACCGTCATAGACGAAGCATACGTCGATTTTTCTTCCCGGTCGTCATGGTTAACGGAACTGGACAATTTTCCGAATATGGTCGTTCTGCAGACATTTTCCAAAGCGTGGGGACTTGCGTCCGTAAGGTGTGGGATGGCTTTCGCTTCGGAAGAAATAACAGGTTACCTGAACAATGTAAAATACCCGTACAACATTAATATGTTGACGCAAAACTTTGTATGCGAGCAGTTAGATTACGAAGACCGCAAGAATAACTGGGTCGGAATGTTGCTCGAACAACGCGATAGGTTAGCGGAAAAGCTTCGTACGATACCTTTTGTGGAAAAAATATACCCGTCAGACGCTAACTTTCTGCTGGTAAAAGTCCCGGACCCTGAAGGTATTTACAATAAGTTGATGAATGACGGTATAATCGTACGTAAACGTAATAACTTATCCCTGTGTATCGGATGTTTGCGTATTACCGTCGGTACGGAAGATGAAAATAATATACTGATAAACGAATTGAAACAATTATAATTTTATGGAAATAAGAGGGAAAATTATTGCAGTACAACCGCTTCAGACAGGCGAAGGAAAAAACGGTATATGGAAAAAACAAGATTATGTAATCGAGTATGATCAGAGCTCGCAGTATCCGCGTAAGATGATGTTTAATCTCTGGGGAGACAAGATCGATCAGTTTAATATTCAGGAAGGACAGAGCCTGAGAATCAGTTTCGATATCGATTGTCGCGAGTATAACGGTCGTTGGTACAATGATATTCGCGCATGGAAAGTTGAGACTGACAACGGAATGCCTGCGGACGCCGGTTTTACGCAGGCGGCCCAGCCTCCGTTGGCGCCCGAGATATCGCCTTCCGAAGAAGCGTCGGATTTGCCATTTTAGAAAATAAAGATTTGATTAACGACCGACCTTGTGCGATAAGCCGTTTCGACGGCGGAGACGGCGTTAAAAATTAAACAATGTACGCATGAAAAAAAGAGCTTTATTCATCGATCGTGACGGAACGCTTATGGCGGAGCCTCCCGTGACTTTTCAGGTTGATACGCTTGAGCAACTGGAATTTTTACCGGGCGTCATCCGTAATTTGTATTTTATACGAAAAAACCTTGATTTTGAATTTGTTATGGTAACAAACCAGGACGGATTGGGTACGCCGGCAAATCCGCAGGAAAATTTTGATCGCGTACAAAATAAAATGCTTGAGATATTTGCGAACGAAGATGTTTCTTTTGACAATATACTGATCGATCCGTCATTTCCGGAAGATAACTCTCCCAACCGTAAACCCGGGACAGGCATGTTGAAAGAATATATGAATGGGGATTATGATCTGGTAAATTCTTATGTGATAGGCGATCGTGAAACGGATATGCAACTGGCTGAAAACATGGGCTGTAAAGGAATCCTGATATCTTCGGGGAATAGTCCCGATCACTTTAAAAAGAATTTTGGAAGTAAAGACGGCTTTTATTTTTTCAATTCATGGGACCGGATAAGAGATATGCTTTTTGCCGGCGAACGTATGGCGACCGTTCAGCGCACGACGAAAGAAACGGATATCTTTGTCGGCGTCAATCTGGACGGTAATGGCGCATGTGAAATATCAACCGGCGTCGGCTTTTTCGACCACATGCTTGAACAGATCGGTAAACACGGAGGACTGGATCTGACCATAAAGGTCAAAGGAGATCTGTATGTCGATGAACATCATACGATAGAAGATACGGCGATAGCGCTTGGAGAAGCTTTATACAAAGCGCTGGGCGATAAACGGGGCGTCGAACGTTACGGATACTGCTTGCCGATGGATGATTGTCTCTGCAGCGTGGTTCTCGATTTCGGAGGACGCCCGTGGCTTGTCTGGGACGCCGTATTTAAGCGCGAAAAGATCGGGGATATGCCGACGGAAATGTTTCTTCATTTCTTTAAATCGTTGAGCGACGCCGCCAAAATGAACTTAAACATAAAAGCCGAAGGCGAAAATGAACACCACAAAGCCGAAGGTATCTTTAAAGCTTTGGCCAGAGCAGTTAAAATGGCCGTAAAACGCGACGTATATAAATACGATTTACCCACGACAAAAGGAGCGCTGTAATAATTTATAAACAATGGATTGATTATTCGTATTTATTTTTTATCTTTGCATCGTTTCTATTTTTAACGGAAGAAGTGTTTTTTATGACCAAAAAGAGTACAAAATCTAAAAAAACACAGCGGAAAAATCCCTTTTTTGAATCTGTAAAGCATTATTCTACCAGTGAACGGGTTCATTTTGTTGTAGGATTGCTGATTTGTTTTTTTACGGCATATACAGGTATTGCGGTAATATCGTTTTTTTTCACGGGAGCGGCAGACCAAAGCATAGTCGGCAATCTTGGGGTGACGGATATCCTGTCAAAAAAGGGAGCAGTCTCCAACTGGGCCGGTATACGCGGGGCGTATACGGCAAACGTCGTTATGAATCGCTGGTTCGGTATACCCTCTTTATTTCTTTTATTCTTTATGGGCTCTGCCGGCTTTAAGTTGATGAGACTGTGTAAGATAAACCTGCTCAAACGTTTCCTTATCTGTTCCATACTGACCATCTGGAGTTCTCTTTTTCTCGCTTTTTCCTTTTCGTGGGCCGGCGACGGTTTCTTCTTTTATCTCGGCGGACAACATGGATATCTTCTGTCCGAATGGCTGACCGGTAATATCGGACACATCGGCGTAATCCTGCTGTTACTGGCCGGTTTGATATTGATAGCCGTATTTTTAAGCAAACAGACCGTTCCGGCGCTGCAGTCCCGGTTATCTTTCGGTCATTTGGGGAAAAATACGAACGACAAGAGTTTTACTCCCGGCAATAACAATGATAACGCAGGATACGACTTGCCGTATGACGAAAATGTAGATGATGATCCGGATGATCCGGATGAGTCTTATGATATAGCCGCAGCAGATGAACCCGGATACATATACAATCATCCGGTTATGAAAGGGGAATTTACCGTCGAAGTGGCCAAAGGAGAAGACGACTCTTATGACAGGTCGGAACTCGGCGCCTATAATCCGCGCCTCGATCTGTCCGCGTATAAGTTCCCGGAAGTCAACCTGTTGAAAAAGTATGATCAGTCGGACATGCAGGTCGACATGACAGAACAGAATGATAACCAGAAACGCATCAAAAAAACGCTGGAGGATTTCGGCATCAATATTATCTCCATCAAAGCCACTATCGGTCCTACAATAACATTATACGAAGTGATACAGGATAAAGGGGTCCGTATTTCAAAAATACGTAATCTTGAAGATGATATTGCACAGAGTCTTTCCGCGCTGGGTATCCGTATTATAGCCCCAATGCCGGGAAAAGGCACGATAGGAATCGAAGCGCCGAATAAAAACCCGCAGATCGTATCCATGGAGTCTGTTATAGCATCGCGTAAATTCGGCGAATCAAAATATGAGTTACCCATCGCACTCGGACGCACGATTACGAACGAAGTTTTTATGTTTGACCTGACAAAAATGCCCCATCTCCTTGTGGCCGGCGCTACCGGACAAGGTAAATCCGTCGGACTCAATGCGATCATAGCATCGTTGCTGTATAAAAAACATCCGTCGGAATTAAAGTTTGTACTTGTTGATCCGAAAATGGTTGAGTTTAATATATATGAAGATATCGAGCGTCATTATCTGGCGAAACTACCCGATATGGATCATTCCATTATTACGGATTTTAATAACGTGATCGATACCCTTAAGTCGCTTTGCAAGGAGATGGACGACCGTTACGACCTGCTGATGAAAGCGCATGTGCGTAATCTATCCGAATATAACGCCAAATTTATCAGCCGCCACCTGAATCCGGAAAAAGGACATAAATATATGCCTTATATCGTGGTTATAATAGATGAGTTCGGCGACCTGATCATGACCGCCGGAAAAGAAATAGAAATGCCTATCGCACGTATTGCCCAGAAAGCGCGGGCTGTCGGTATACACATGATCATAGCGACCCAGCGTCCTTCGACAAATATTATTACAGGAACCATCAAGGCAAACTTTCCGGCGCGCATCGCATTTAAGGTCTCATCCATGATCGATTCGCGTACGATACTGGATTCTCCGGGAGCAAATAAGCTGGTGGGACGCGGAGACCTCCTGTTTTCACAGGGAAATGAGACGACGCGCGTGCAATGCGCTTTGGTTAATACGGATGAAATTGAAGATATTGTACGATTTATCGGCGACCAGCCCGGGTTCGAAACAGCCTATATGTTGCCCGAAGCGCTGGATGAAAATAAGGAAGGAGGAACCGGTTCTATCGATTTGTCAAACCGCGATCCTCTTTTCGAAGACGCCGCACGTCTGATCGTGATACAGCAACAAGGTTCGACTTCGCTTATACAGCGTAAATTTGCCATAGGTTATAATCGTGCGGGACGTCTCATGGATCAACTTGAAGCTGCCGGTATCGTGGGAGCGTTTGATGGTAATAAGGGACGGCAGGTTCTCATTACGGATGAATATTCGTTGGAACAAAAACTGAATGTATTGCAAAATTGATAAAAACGATTGATTATGAATTTTTTTTCATCGACTACAATCATGATGACAACAGTCGCGTTTGTCGTATCAGGGACGCCGGTAAAAATAAAAGCCCGGACAACCGACGCCGACGCCATCATCGGAAAAACGTCTCAGCTATACGAAAAAGGGGGAGGGATGGATATAACGTTTGCAGCAAACATCTATTCCGGGAAAAACGGAACAACTTTCGAGAGCTTTGAAGGTACAATTATCATGAAAAAAAATAAATTTATACTGACGACTCCCGATATGAAAACGTGGTTTAACGGAACGACACAGTGGACATACCGTAGCGGAGAAGTCTATATGACGACGCCTTCCGGCAGCGACTTGCGTTTCCTGAATCCGATGATTCTGTTACAGGATTATAAAAAAGATTTTAATGCATCGTATATGGGCGAAAGTACTTCGGCCGGCGCTAAAATGGCTTATGATATAGCGCTTACCCCGAAAAAGAAAGACGATATTGAAAAAATAGAAGTGCAAATAGAAAAAAACACTTCTTTACCCGTAAAACTTGTTGTGACAATGCGCAATAATATGCGCAGTACGATTACGATAAAAGACGTCAGGGACAGTAATCCGTCGGATGAGATATTTACTTTTCCGAAAGCTGAATATCCTGATGTGGAAATATTTGATCTATGACGACAAATAAAACAAACTGGTATGTTCTGTACACAACCCCCCGTGCCGAAAAACGTGTGAAAGAAAAGCTCGAATGGAACGGAGTGGAATGTTATCTCCCTCTTCATCGCTCTCCGAGGGTTTGGTCCGACCGGGTAAAATTGGTGGATATACCGCTGTTTAACTCCTATATATTTGTTAAATGCAGAGAGGCCGAAATACTTTCCCTGCTCCGTATTAACGGCGTCGTCAGGGTGATCTTTTATGACGGAAAACCGGCCGTCATCCGCCAGGCGGAAGTGGATGCGATCCGAATGTTTATCAAAGAAGCCGAAGGGAAGGTTTTATGCGCCGGAGACGAAGTTGAAATTCTGACAGGATCCATGAAAAATAAATCCGGTAAGATTATAAAAATAAAGAAAAAATATATTCTGCTCCGCATTGAACAATTGGCGGCAACCGTATGCGTGAACGTCGAAAGCGTCGCTCTTCTGGGCAGGATCAGATAATTTAACGAACAGACAATAAATAACGGGTTTATTGATAATTAATAAATAATTATTAACTTTGCTTCTCCAATTGCATAAAAGAGAGAATAATATTAGATAAAAAAATGAAAAAAAGAGATTTATTTCCGATAGCGATCCTGATTGCTTTCATTTCGTCATGTAGCACGCCAAAAGACGTCGTATATTTTCAGGATGCGAAGGATTACGAAATTTACAAAGATGTAGATAAATATGAAGTTTATATTCATCAGGACGATCTTCTTTCCATTATGGTTAACAGTCAGGCTTCGGAAGCGGCATTGCCGTTTAATATGCCGATGGCAAATTATTATGTAGGAGGCGACGCCTACGGACAACAGCGTATGTTAGGTTATCTTGTTGATAAAAATGGCGATATTGATTTTCCTGTCCTTGGCAAAATCAATGTAGAAGGACTTACAAGAAATGCATTACGCGAACTGATAAAAGAAAAGTTGATAGAAGGCGGATTGCTTAAAGACCCTATTGTTACGGTTCATTTCCTGAACTTCAAGGTCTCCGTCATCGGCGAAGTAACTCAGCCCGGAAGTTTCAATGTATCGGGCGAGCGTATTACTTTGCTCGAAGCGCTGAGTATGGCCGGAGACTTGACCATTTACGGATGCCGTGATCGTGTTGCCGTTATACGTGAAGCAAAAGGGAAACGTACAATCCTTTATCATGATCTTGCCAGTGTGGAAATATTCAAATCTCCGTGTTATTACCTTCAGCAGAATGATATAGTCTATGTCGAGCCGAATAAACGCAGGGTGCAGCAAAGTAATATCAATCAGAATAACAGCGTAGGGGTCTGGTTATCGATCGTATCGGTATTGTTAACGGCTACAAGCGTTATTGTTAGCGTATCAAAATAATAAAATGAACAATGAACGAACTGAATGTAACAAATAATATGCAGGAAAGAGAAGAGGAACCATCCATCACGCTACGCGACATATTCGGACTTGTCGCAGATAAATGGTATTGGTTTGTATTGTCTGTAATGGCGTGCCTTGCCGTAGCTACCGTATATCTTATGTGGGCTCCCAAAGTGTACGAAAGAACAGCGACCGTTCTTATCAAGGATGATAAGGCAGGTTCCGGCGAAACGGCGCTATTCCAGGACCTTTCAATATTTGAAGGGAAAAGTAACGTGAATAATGAAATGATCGTTTTCAGAAGCTACAGCCTTATGTCCGAAGCTGTCCGCCGCCTTAATATTGACGTCAGTTACACGGTACGAAACAACCTCAGTACCCGGGAGCTTTATACAAATACGCCCATATCCCTGACGTTTTTAAATATCGAAGAAAATCAATGGACCTCTTTAAAGGCAAAACTGTTGCCCGGTAATGAGATTGCTCTCTGGGATTTCAAATCAAACTGGTTCGAAAATGAACAACTGATAACCGTCAATCTCAATGATACGGTAAATACCCCGATCGGTAAAATAATTGTCGCCCCGACGTTATGGTATAATGAAACATGGTTCGGAGAAACCATTACAGTGGAAAAGTCGAGTTTGAAAAATATCGTCAATCGTTATCGCAATGCCCTGACGGTTAATATTGCCGATAAGCAAACCTCGGTAGTCAACCTCTCCATCAAGGACGTCTCCATACAACGCGCGGAAGACGTACTGAATACCGTCATTGCAATTTATAACGAAGAAGCGATTAACAACAAAAATATAATGGCTGTAAGTACTGAAAATTTTATAAACGACCGCCTGATTATTATTGAACAGGAACTGGGAAACGTCGATAAGAGGATTCAGTCGTATAAAACGGAACATCAGCTTACGGATATTCAGAGCGACGCGCAAATGGCGTTGCAGGAAAGCAGCGAATCCGACCGGATGATCATTACGCTTCAGAACCAGTATGCCATGGCGGAATATATCCGTAAGTACCTGTCGGATCCGGTTAACAGTACGGAACTTATACCATCTAATACCGGCGTGGAGGATGCGAATGTGGAAGGTCAGATATCGAATTATAACCAGACCCTTCTGAAACGAAACCGCCTGATCGAAAACAGTAGCGAGCGGAATCCGGTGGTTCAGGATCTGAACAACAGCCTGAATGCGATGCGCCAGAATATTATGCGTATGGTGGATAACCTGATTGTTAACTTAGATATTCAGTTGCGTAGCGTGAATGCGCGTACCGAGCGCACGAGGGCGCGTATATCCGCTGTGCCGCAACAGCAAACGGAGGTGACAAGTATCAGCCGGCAACAACTGATAAAGGAACAACTTTATCTTTATTTGTTGAATAAACGCGAAGAAAATGCGCTGAATAAAGCAATAACGGAAAGCACGGCCCGCATCATAGATCCTGCGACAGGCTCTTCCGGTCCGGTTGCGCCACGCAGCATGGTTATCATGATGGCTGCCTTTCTTGTCGGACTTGCCATCCCTGCCGCTATTTTTTATGTGCTGATGCTATCCGATATTACGGTTCGCGGCCGTAAAGACCTGACGTCTGTTCTTTCCATTCCGTTCCTGGGCGAAGTTCCATTCAAGAAAATGAAAGAAAAAGCGAAAGTAGAAGGGGCCGTCGTTAAAGAAAGCGGGCGTGATCCGGTATCCGAAGCATTCCGTATCATACGTACGAATATGGATTTCATGCGCGTTAAAGAGGATTGCATCAAGGTGATAATGACAACATCCACCAGCGTAGGATCCGGTAAAACATTCGTGGCCTCCAATCTTGCCGTCAGCCTTGCCATGACAGGCAAAAAAGTGGCGCTTGTAGATATGGATATCCGTAAGGGAACGCTTGGAAAAAGCGTGGAAACCCATAATAAAATTGAAGAGTACGACATCGGACTTACAAGTTATTTATCCAAAATTGTCACAAAAGTCAATTCCCTGATCATACAGGATGATAATTATCCGAACATTGACATTATACGCTCCGGGCCGAAGCCTCCGAACCCTGCGGAATTGTTGTTAAGCCCGCGTCTCGACGATCTTATTAAGCAGCTGAGAGATATGTACGATTATATCGTTATTGACAATGTTCCTGCCGGAATGGTTGCCGATGCGATGGTATCCAATCGTGTGACGGATCTTACTTTATACATCATCCGCGCCGGGAAAATGGACCGTCGTATGCTTCCTGATATAGAGCGGCTGTATCGCGAGGAAAAATTGAAGAATATGGCCGTTATCCTTAACGGAATAGGCGCCGGTATCAATTATGGA
Organism: Tannerella sp.; assembly: GCA_031257565.1. Lineage (GTDB taxonomy): Bacteria > Bacteroidota > Bacteroidia > Bacteroidales > Tannerellaceae > Tannerella. The sequence continues at coordinate 12,768 of JAIROL010000201.1, forward strand.
TACGGTTACGGCTATGGCTATGGCTATGGCTATGGATACGGATACGGATACGGCTATGGGGATGACCACCGGAAGAAATAAAATTTGTAAATGAGATTGCCTGGCTTGATCGGTTCGAAGAAATCCTATGTCGACTCCGGATTATTGTATGACATGACCGACATACATTGCCATATACTTCCGAATGTCGATGATGGGGCAAATGAATACGAAGAAGCTGTCGGCTCTTTGCACTGGCTTAAAAGCAAAGGGGTATGCCGGATGTATCTGACGCCGCATGTGATGTCTGATTTTTCAAAAAATACATCCGGTTATCTTTCGGAAAAATTTGGTTCTTTTGTAAAACGACTGGAAAATGACGGGATAACGGATATCCCGGATTTAAGGTTGGGAGCCGAGTACATGCTGGAAGCTGCATTCGGGAAACGGAAGGAAGAAGGATTACTTACATATTCGGACCGCCATGTGTTAATAGAAACGTCTTATATGACGCCCCCCGTAGGTTTTCCGGGTTTGCTTGAAGAATTGATGGAGAGCGGTTATTCTCCTGTACTGGCTCATCCCGAACGCTATGCTTATATGGCTATGGAAGACTATCGATTCCTGAAAAAGCAGGGAGTAAAATTCCAGCTTAATTTTTTGTCCGTGACCGGAGCCTACGGACCCTTTGCCAGAAATAAAGCGATACGGCTTTTGAAGGAGGATTTTTATGATTATACCGGATCGGACTTCCATCACATAACCCGCCATAAAGACGCTTTTACGACTAAAATGCTTACCCGGAAACAAATACTCCGCTTACAGATACTCTTTCGTAATAACCGGAAATTATGGGGAACGGAAGAATAATTACTTATATATTCCACACCGACATAGCCATTACATTAGGCGACAGTGGTTGGATTTCGTTTGTTAAACAAATTTCACAACCTGCGGCAATTTCTTCTATTTTGTTGAAAATTTTGAAAGCGGAAATATCCGAAAAAGAAGGAGTTGCGTTTTTTTTTATTTCTATCGGATAATATTTTCCGTCGCGATAAATCAGCAAATCAATTTCGTGACCTTTTTCGTCGCGAAAAAAATAAATTTGCGGCGTCTCGCCGTTATGCCAATAGGATTTCAGAATTTCGGAAACGACAAAAGTTTCAAAAAATGCTCCCGCCGAAACGCCTGTTTCTAATGCTTCGGACGTTGTCCAACCGGCAAGATGGGCAGCAAGTCCTGTGTCGAGAAAATAAAGTTTGGGCGTTTTTGTCAACCGTTTGGTAATGTTCTTAAAATAAGGCTGCAAAAGATAGACAAGCCCCGAAGTTTTTAGTACCGACAGCCAACTCCGCGCCGTAGTGGGCGAAGTACCCACATTTCTCGCGATATCTTCTATATTAAGTTCTTGCGCTGTTCGCGCCGCTACTGTTTTCATAAAAGTGATAAAAGTTACTTCGTTGCCAATGTTGACTATTTGTCGCACATCGCGTTCAATATATGTTCTGATATAGGAATCGTAAAAATTTCGTCTGTCTTTTTCATTAAGGTTAATTACGGCAGGAAAAGAGCCTTGCCATATAATTTTGAATGTTTCCGCAATATTGCGTTTTTTCAGTACATTCCCGGGCTGATTTACGGGTAAAAACGGCGTTTGTTCCGTTGCCTTTCCGGCTGTTTCGTAAATCGAAAACCCCTGCATATCCATAACTATCACTCGTCCGGCAAGCGATTCGGTAATGCCCTGCATCATATTGTATTGTTGAGAACCGGTCAGCCACACAAGTCCCTTTTCTTCGGAATTGTCTGCCAATATTTTGATATATGGAAAAAGTTCGGGCGCATATTGAATTTCATCAATCACAACAGGCGGCGAATAGGTATCCAAAAATCCCTTCGGATCTGTTTTTGCGAACAGTAAATCGGCCGGATTGTCTAACGTAACGTATTTTCTGCTCTGCTCTGCCGCATGTTTTAGCAGAGTTGTTTTACCGATTTGCCTTGCTCCATTGATTAACAGTACTTTAAAAGTTCTTGAAACTCTTATTATTTCTGCTGTAAGCGTTCTGTCTAAATACTGCATATTACTAATTACTAAATATTTAATCTCAAATAGCGTAAATCCACATTAAAATAATTGATTTACGCTTTTACGATGCAAATATACATATAAATTTGGTTTCTTTGAGCGCCATTGTTCCAATTTTTTGATTATGTCTCGTTCTATACTGTACGCAAAAGTAATCATTTTTTTATTTGCATTTCTTTCAGCGACAGTCCTCAAATATATTTAATATTCGCCGCAAAGATCGTGTTTTTTTTTAATAACGAAACGGCGCAAGCCGTTTTACCAGCGATCGATTATTATTAAACCATTCAAACGCTATCATTTAATTTTCTAATTAAAGTTGTTCAACAATTTGAATAAATACCTTTGCTACTTCACTCTCCATAGGTACAGCAACAAACGCCAACTGTGGTAATTCCGTCAAATAAACATCTTTCAGAAAATTCCATAATGCAGGGAAATCCGTAACCAAAGGTGATTGAGTTATTTCTTTTTCGTTCCAACTGGCAGGTGTATCAAATGCTTGTTTATCGTGTGCCAAAAGTTCGGCAAAGTCTGTTTTGAGATTCGCTGTTTGAATGTACGCAGCGCATTCAGCATCATTTGCTAAATAATACAAATCGTAAAAATGGCGGATTTTTGCAGCCAAAGCACGACGCGGATTTTCAGAAAACGAAAACAAAGCGTTGCCACTCAAATTTTCGTTAATCATAGCAATATCAATATCTTCCGAGAAGCGACTGATAATACGATAACCCTTTGAAAGCGAAGTTCCGCCTTTGAAAACAGCGTTTTCTACATTGTCGGAATGAGCCAAACGATTCAAAACCAATGTAATCCAATAATCTTTTTCCACAAATGCAGGAACAACATTGAAATGCTTTGCTGTGAAAGTGGTTAGTGCGGTAAAATCCGCCCTGTTCGTATGTAAATTCATCGAATGTGCCATTTTTTTTGATTGGATAAAATTCGACCTGAAATATCTAATTTGTAAGACGATTGGTGATTTAATGCCTTATAAAGCACGGTTGTATCTTCGTTTTCATTGTTTGTTTCAAGGATTGCGCCCAAAAGGGCAATGGTCGAAGGCGAATATTTTACGGCTAATCGTTTGGCTGTATTAATTTGTTCAGGTGTAAGTTGTTTGAATAAAACCAACAACCGGCGACAAATTTCGTCGGGCATGGCATTGGGAATATTTTTGAAAAAACGAAGGCAATCTAACAACTGCAATACCGGAACATTGGCATTCGTAATCGTATTTTGCTGAATAATAAAATTAATCCGATAATTGCCACGAGTAACAGATTTCTTTTCTTTACTGACGGCAATCTGCAACATAACAGGTACTTGTGTTGTCAGTCCGAATTTATTAAAAATAGAATAACCTGTCAGATAGCCGATAATCTTACCGTTTTTTTCGAGTAAATCCTTTACCGTCTGAAAAGTATCGGGTGGCAATTCGCCGAATTTACTCATTTGCGGCTTATAGAAGCGACCTTTGCATAAACGCCGAATTTGCCCTGCCGCTACCATATTGTTTAACACTTTGGTAACAGTGTTCTGTTTGTCAGGCGGAATGGGAAAATCTTCTGCCGTAAAGGCAAATCCGTCTGCAAATCCGTTAATTGTATTTTTTATCGTATCAGTCATTTATACTTTTATTGTGTCGGCTGCAAAGATACAATTTTTTTCATGTTTTCTCTCGAAAAAACCTGAAAAATTATTTACCGGATAATTTTCAAAAATATAGAGGAAAGATACTAATTTGTTCCTTGTAAATAGCAGTTTTCTATAAAAACTGTTCCTTGCAATATTTCCGTTTTATGTTGAATTATAAAATACACCTCGGCTTTACCTTCCGAGTTCCAATAGCGTTGGCATTACATCAAATTGTGTGACAAGCGACCGTAAAGCTTACTCCCGAAGTTAAGTTAAAACAAGGTTAAAGTTTATTTCCGATTGCATACAGCGGCACAATCTGCACATTATCAAATTTTCCGAAATTTTCCAGTGAAGTGCGGACGCCATATTGCCTGTTTTTCTCTTTCAAAAACAGGAACATACTTTGCATAGACCCTTTTGTACCTGCTTTTACTTCCACCGGCACAATATCTTCACCGCGCTGTATCACAAAATCCACTTCCGCCTGACTGCCGTCCTTTTCTCTTCGCCAGTAATAAAGGCTGGTTGGGGAGTTTGAGGGTGCGGCTTTTTTCAGTTCGTTTGCTACGAAAAGTTCTGCCAATGCTCCTTTATTGATATTTTCAAAATTTTCGGCGTTCAAAATTTTCGCCAAATCAAGTTGTAAGTATCGCTGATAAATTCCGGTATCGAAGAGCATGAATTTACGATATTTCACATTGATTTCCGCGCCCAAGGGCAGTCCGTTTGCGGCTGTGTGCGTTATGGAATAAACCAATCCCGCCATTTCGAGCAGTTCGAGACATTCTTTTACTTGTGCATTATTCAGTTCACACACGTTGGAAATCACAAATTTTTCTCCTGTTTGTTGAATAATAGCATTAAAGACTTCACGCAAATGTAACACAGGCGCTTTCTTGCGATATTTTGCAAAATCATCGTAAAAAGTATTTGTCAAATCGTCCAAAAGCTGCCGGCAGTCAAATAAAGAGCCGCTTTTCACATATTCCGCAACCACTTCGGGCATTCCACCAACAAGCAAAAACTGTTTTAACAGTTCAACGCATTTTTGGTGCAGCGCTTCCGAAAATCCTGTCTCAGAACTTGCATTTTTAATATTATCCGCCAAAATATCAAAACCCATTGCACGTAAAAATTCGTCAAACGAAAGCGGATACATCCACAGCGAGCGTATCCGGCCTACGCCAAATGAGGGAAGTTGCTCTAAGGCAAATTCGAGCAGCGAGCCTGCCGCCACAACGTGCAATTCCGGCATTTCTTCGTAAAAATAGCGTAATGCCGAAATGGCAGGAATGCAACTTTGAATTTCATCAAGGAATAAAAGCGTTTGTCCCGCAGTAATTTCCACGCCAAAGAATGCCGAAATCTCATTGCAAATATGACGAGGAGAGGAATGTCGCTCAAAAACGCCTTTTGCTGCCTGAAAATCTTTATGTTCAAAGTTGATTTCAACAATATTGTCAAATGTTTTTCCAAGTTCGCGTACCGAAGACGATTTGCCTACCTGACGAGCGCCGCGCAATAAAAGCGGCTTGCGGTTGGACGAACTTTTCCATGCAAGTAGATCACTGTCTATGTTTCGTTTAATATACATTTTTTCTCCTGCGGACTAAAATATTACGACTGCAAAGATATACATTATTTCAAAATAATGACGGCAATAATTGAAAAAAAAACAAAAAACCGACGGCAATAATCCGTTATTTTTCTACACCGGTAAAATTATCCGATATTTTTACCGGTGCATCCTGTCGGAACTGTTTAACCAGTTACTTAAATCTATATCTATCTCCCTGTTAATATAATTTATTTCCATTTTTCCAATCCAATAATGATATAAATTTTCTGAAAATCCAATGCAAAAATAACTTGTTTTTTCCGAAAATCCAAGTCAATTATTAACTTTAATCGGGAATATACCCAATGGTATCAGATTCATGCCGCAAAGGTCATTCTTCAAGGCCGTCATACAGGGCTTGTTTTGGACGAATTACGTAATTTGATTTCGTCAATACCGATAATACTTTCCCGATGCTGATGTTTTCTATTTCTGCTACATCCCTGATGCCTACTCCGCGAACAAGCATCAATAAAATTCTGTGTGTCGGACCGGAGTGACAACCTTTGTAGCTTCAGATTTCCTGACCTCTGGGTAAATCAATCTGTCGCCAAATCGTAAAAAAGTGTCGGATTAGAGCCGGGAAAGATGGTTTGGGTTTGGTTGAGTTGTTCACATAAATTCAGACTTCCTGACCTCTGGGGAAATCAATCTGTCACCAAATCGTAAAAAAGTGTCAGATTAGAGCCGGGAAAGATGGTTTGGGTTTGGTTGAGTTGTTCACATAAATTAACCAA
>JAIROL010000218.1 GCA_031257565.1 Tannerella sp.
AATTGATCCTCCTTTCATAACTATTTTTGGAGGCAGGACGATATTTTATACCCAAAAAAGCGGAAAAAGGCTGTCATCGCATTTACATTTATTAACGCAACTTCCTATAAATTAACACAGCTTCCAATAAAGTGGAGTTTTCGGACAGACACTAATTAAAAAAACAGCGATAATAAAAAAAGGTATTTTAAACAAAACAAAAATTACTGATAATATTGAATTTATCAAACAATGCAATGCATTTTCCATAAAACCAGACACTACCGTTGACTATAAATTAATCATTTTTAAACCAAATAATACAGTAGATTATAAATAAGAGTTATCATCCCTTTTTCAACTCAATAGACCGTAAGCATTCGGTGAAGTACATCAGGGTGTCATGACCAGCCTGTCGGTCACAAAGAATAGTAGTAACACATTCTATTGGGAAAGGTTGATATGCTTCGGCACATTGACACTGCATTCCGCAAGATTTCGATTGTTGATATTGCAGGTAGCCAACGAGAAAGCGATAACACAGCGCAGAGAGATCATGAAACTCTCCGACGACTCAGAGTTTTTTATGATTGACATTGAAATTTTATATCAACACATTACGGCTGATAGTGAAGAACTTGCAAAATTAATAAATATCAAAAACATGATGAAAGACGCTTAAAACGAACTTGCGAAAGTTGAATAAATAATCATAATTGTGTAAAAATCGGTTAATATCAACATAAAGATGTTTTATATTAAAAGAATTAAAAAAAAAGGTTATCTTTGCCGAAAACTGAAATTGTATTTACACAATAATAAAATATAAATATGAAACGAACAGATAAAACGGCTTGTACCAAAGAGTTATGAACATTGTGAGTTTACTCGTGATTGATAATTTTAAAAAGTATTGCGTGATTGCCAAAGCAATTCGTGTTTCATTAATGTTAAAAAATAAATAATGTGCTCATGAAACGAACATGCAAAACGGCTTGCGCCAAAGAGTTATGAACATGCTGTGAGTTCTATGTTTCCTTAGTGTTAAAAAATAAATAATGTGCTCATGAAAAAGGTTGTAACATTCGGAGAAATTATGTTGCGCTTAGCAACGCCCGGTTATCTGCGTTTCTCGCAGGCAAAAGAGTTAAATGCCACATTTGGGGGCGGCGAGGCAAACGTTGCCGTATCTCTTTCCAACTATGGAATAGATACTGATTTTGTAACGCGGCTGCCTGAAAATGACATTGCGGAATCCTGTATAATGGATTTACGGTCCCATGGCGTGGGCGTAAACAATATCATCCGCGGGGGCGACCGCGTAGGTATTTACTTTTTGGAAACCGGCGCTGTCGCACGCGCTTCAAAAGTTATATATGACCGTGCAAATTCATCCATATCGACCATCGGAAAAGGCATGGTTGACTGGAAAGAAATTTTTAGAGATACGCAATGGTTTCACTGGACAGGCATAACCCCGGCCTTATCGCAGGGCGCAGCCGATGCATGTCTTGAAGCGATAAAAGGCGCTAACGAGATGGGTATAACGGTTTCATGCGATTTGAATTACCGCAAAAATTTATGGAAATACGGGAAAACGGCGTCCGAAGTAATGCCGGCATTAGTAGAGGGTTGCGATGTGATATTGGGAAATGAAGAAGATTGTGAAAAGGTATTCGGTATCAAACCGGAAGGTTTTGACGTCACGGCAACAGGAGGCGAAGTAAATGCCGCCGAGTTCGAATCCGTATGTACGCAAATGATGAAAAAATTTCCCCGCTGCAAAAAAATGATCGTGACGCTTCGCGGAGCAATCAATGCAAACCACAATACATGGGGCGGAGTACTCTATTCCAATGGCTCCCTGAAGCAATCGCAGCGCTATGACGTCACGCACATAGTAGACCGTGTGGGCGGAGGAGATTCTTTTATGGGAGGACTGATCTATGGCCTTATAACATATCCGGCAGACGATCAAAAAGCGCTTGATTTCGCAGTCGCAGCATCCTGCTTAAAACACACTATTTATGGCGATTTCAACCTGGTAACGGTTGCGGAAGTGGAAAATCTGATGAAAGGCGACGGCTCGGGCCGCGTTTCAAGATAATAATTACGACTATGCAGAATAACACTATAAATAATATATCATGAACAATTCATCTCAAACATTGGGAAAAATGACAAACTATCGCTGGATGATCTGCGCAATGTTATTTTTCGCGACAACAATTAATTATCTGGACAGACAGGTACTGTCATTGACCTGGAAGGATTTTATTGCCGAAGAATTTCACTGGACGAATACCCATTATGGATACATTACCATGTTCTTCTCAGGATTCTACGCCCTTTGTATGCTTTTTGCAGGACGATTTGTCGACTGGCTGGATACGAAAAAAGGCTTCCTGTGGGCCATTGGAATATGGTCGCTTGGCGCATGTATGCACGCATTTTGCGGTATTATAACCTCCGGTATGGTCGCCGATAGCTGGATGGTTGGATTTAAAGGAGCCAGACAAGCGATAGCCCTTGTGGACAATGCGGGAAAAATAATTAATGTAAGCGTTACCTTATTCATTCTCGCCCGCGCTGTCCTGGCGCTTGGAGAAGCCGGAAACTTCCCGGCAGCTATCAAAGCTACGGCCGAGTATTTCCCTAAAAAAGACCGTGGGTTTGCAACAAGTATATTCAATGCGGGAGCGCAAATCGGAGCGCTATTGGCGCCTCTCACCATTCCGGTAATCGCAACTAAATGGGGATGGGAAATGGCTTTCATCATCATTGGCGCATCAGGTTTTATCTGGATGGGATTCTGGGTTTTTGTTTACAAAAAACCCGAAAAAAACCCGAATGTCAGTCCGGCCGAACTTGCCTACATTAATCAGGATGAATTATCAACCCATATTGCCGAGGAAAAAATAGAAGAAACACAAACAAAGAAACTGTCATTCATGGATTGTTTCAATTTCAAACAAACATGGGCTTTTGCCGTAGGCAAGTTTATGACGGACGGCGTTTGGTGGTTTTTTCTGTTTTGGGTACCGGCTTATTTAAGTTCCGTTTATAAGATGCCATCATCAGATCCTAAAGCTCAGATCGCAATTTTCGCATTATATGGTATTTCTATGTTATCGCTGATCGGAGGTTGGCTTCCCACCTACTTTGTCGATAAAAAAGGAATGAACCCCTATGCAGGGAGAATGAGAGCCATGCTTATTTTTGCGTTCTTCCCCCTGCTGGCGCTATTAGCCCAGCCATTGGGACATATATCCTACTGGGTCCCGATCTGTATCATCGGTATTGCAGGAGCCGCCCATCAGGCCTGGTCCGCAAATATATTCTCTACAATCGGAGATATGTTCCCCAAATCAGCTATCGCGACCGTCACAGGCATAGGTGGTATGGCCGGAGGAGTTGGTTCTATGCTGATAAACTTAGGATCGGGTAAACTATTCGACTACTCTATTGAAAGTAATATGAATTTTCTGGGATTTTCCGGAATAGAAGCCGGCTATTTCATTATTTTCTCAATATGCGCCGTAGCTTATCTTATCGGATGGATTATCATGAAAACGCTAGTTCCGAAATATGAGCCTATTGAAATTTAATATACAATTTTGTAACGCGGGGGACATCTATACGTCCCCCGCTAATATTGCAATATGCCTATATTCTTTATCTTATTATTAGTAAGCTACTTACTCGGTAATATATACATATTTGTCCGTGTTATTCAGGCCCTCGGGCATCTTTCTTTTATCATCCGCGGAATATTCGGTACCCTTTACTGGATCTGCGCGTTACTTCTTTTTGCTTCATTTGCTCTGCGCGATGTAAAACAAATCCCTTTTACTTTAGGGCATATAATCTTCCAGATTGGCTCCGGATGGCTCGCGTTTACCCTCTATATGGTCATATTTCTTGCCTGCGCCGACCTGATAAAATTATTTAACAATACTTTTTCCTATGGTTTGATAACAGCTTTGATCCTGACAACAGGGTTGTTAGCTTATGGTTATATAAATTATCAACATCCGGATAAACAAGTTATCAACATACCTGTCAACAAATCGCTTGTAAACAAAGACAAATTAAAAATAATAGCAATAAGCGACTTGCATCTGGGGCTGGGTACTGATGAAAAACGACTGAAAAGAAATATTGATTCTATCAATGCGGAAAATCCGGATATCATCCTGATTGCAGGAGATTTGATCGATAGCGGCGTAACTCCTGTTATTTCCCGGAAAATGGATCAAGAATTAAATCGCCTCAATGCTCCGATGGGCATTTATATGGTTCCCGGCAATCATGAATACATAAGTGGAATAAAAGACTGTATGGACTTCATCAATAAAACAAAAATACAATTGCTGAAAGATTCATTAGTCGCTCTTCCTTGCGGCCTCCAGATTATCGGACGCGACGATTACAGCAACATAAACCGATTATCAACAAATGACTGGGCCGTACTGACAGATCCGTCAAAACCAATTATTATCATTGATCACCAACCTTATAACCTCAGCGAAGTACAACGCATAGGAGCTGATTTGCAAGTCAGCGGACATACGCACAACGGACAAGTTATTCCCCTGAAATTTCTTACCGAATATCTTTTTGATATCAGCTACGGATATGAAAAACGCGAAAATACCCACTTCTACGTATCATCCGGTTTGTCGCTGTGGGGACCCCCTTTCCGTATAGGCACTAACAGCGAAATGGTAGTTTTTGAATGTTATTTTGCAAAGTAATTAAAAGATTTCATATATTTGCAACCAAACCCGAAAAACATGAAAGTATTCCTTCAATCAATTTTCGGACAGATATTATTTAGCTCATATATTCTGTGGCGCGGACGTCAGGCTCTTCCGAAAAAGAAAAGCTGGCAGATACCCTTTGTACTCGCCTTTGCGCTCGAAATAGCCATATTCTTCACCGGTTATGTATTTCATAATTACCTTCCGGACAAAATATTCATACCATTGATGCTCATTTGCAATACCTGGTACATCGCATCCATGTATATCGCCATCGCGCTGCTTATACTTGAATTTCTTCGTCTTATAAATAAAACATGGGCCTGGTACCCCATGTTTGTCAATCTTTACTGGGATAAAACCAAAATAGTATTATTTTTTGCTATCACAACAGGGATCGCCGGATTAATGATTTTCGGGTACAGGAATGTACGGTATCCTTCCGTTCAACATGTTTATATCACAATTCCCAAAGCGGCCGAAGGGCGTGACAGCCTTACCCTTGTAATGACATGCGACTGGCATATAGGGGAAATGATAGGCAAAAAACACGTACAACATGCCGTACAACTATGCAACGAACAAAATCCGGACATGATCGTTATCGTCGGGGATATTATTGACTATGAAGCCCGCTTTGCAGAAAAAGAACACATTGAGGACGATCTGCAGCAACTTAAAGCGCCACTGGGAGTGTATATGACCTTAGGTAATCACGAATACCGCGCGAACCGATTTGCAAAACTGAGATGGATAGAAAAGACCGGTATAACCCTGTTAGTCGATTCCGTAATAATGCCTCCTGATTCTTCCTTTTATCTGATCGGACGCGACGACTATATCAATCATTGGAACCGTGCATCCTTAAAAAACCTGATGTTACAAGTCGACACGCTAAAACCGGTAATTTTACTTGATCATCAGCCCAACAGAATGAATGAGACAGCGAGGAATCACATTGACCTTGCATTACACGGGCATACCCACAACGGACAGGTTTGGCCGCATTCATTACTTTTACATCTCGTATATGAGTGTCCTTATGGTTATTATCGTAAAGGCAACACACAATATTTTGTATCGTCAGGAGTAGGCTGCGCCGGCCCTCCATACAGGATAGGTACTCGCTCCGAAATTGTAGTCCTGCATATACGCTTTGATCCTGCAAAAAATAATCCGGTTGAGCATTTTACCGAGTAACTTAATTTTTTTAGTAGTTTTATTTTCCCTATTTTGGATATTATTTTAAAAACATTGACTATTGAAACGAATATTATTTATAATTAACTTAGCCCTTTTGTCAGCTGGCGCGTTTGCTCAGGATTCTATTTTCAAAAAAGTTGAAAAAAAAGAATATTCTTTTACTATTCAGGATTCGCCGGCTTCATTATTTACTATGAGGCAGTTTAATGAGAACTATTTAAGCCTCTATCGGTTAACTATTAATGAGCTCAATGGCATTGTATCTCCCAAAGCCAGCCTTTTATTACAAACAGCAGTTTTAGGTCTTTATTTTTTGCCGCTTACGCATGAAGAGGGTCACAGGTCAATTTTAACCAACGAAAAGATCGGTTCTATTTCCAAACCTTATTTTGACAAAAATTTAGCGGCCTATGTTGTAGGTGTTTCTGATGCTGAACTGATCACATTACGTAATTCCAAACTACCGACATATATACGTCTTCACACATCAGGACTTGAGTCTGACTATGCGATTCTATTACGTGAAGGATCTTTGCTTAATTGGGGTGAAGAAGCAATAAATGTAATAGTACTTGAGTATTTTCTTCGAAAATTCTCATACATATCTTATTATGCAATGGGATTATTTAAATATGATACAGATATTAAAGAAGACACAAATGAATTGAATCGTGATATTGTTGGACACGATGTATACGGAGCTATTCGTCATTTATACCGTCCGGATATGGAATTTTACAGATATACTAAATATAATGACTTATCTTCCGAAGAAAAGCAGTTTGTAAAACGTCTTGGATGGCGCTCCTTGTTAAACTTTCTAGATCCTTTGTTATTAGGAAAAACAGGCTTTCCAATTTGCAATAAATTTAGTTTTAACTTTGGCATAGGTTCCGGCATGTCTCCTTTTGGCGACTTTATTGATGAACATTTTTGGCTAAAAACAGAATCAATGAAAACACATTTTTATTTTAGACAATTCGAAAATAAAAATACATGGTTTCCATCATTAGGGATTGATTTTTCAAATTTTTTACTTGGGAATAATTTTTTCACAAGTATTGCTTTGCATGCCTGGCAGCAACCTCATAATTTGTCATTTACTCAAACTGAAGGAAAAATAGGAGGAGGAATGGATTTAACTTGTAAATATCGTTTTCCTGTAAATATTAGAAACAAATATACCGGAATCTCTGTTAATTTAGGGATTATAGCTAAAACGCAGGGATTTATGTTAGAAGAAGTCTGCATGGACAAACATATTGGGTTTCGGCTTGGTATGAGTATTTGGTTAAATTGATTGTTTATTTCTGATATTGAGAAGCTACTTGCAGGCGGTACTTATAATCTCGCTACTGATAAATATATAACTGAAAATCGTTATTTCTTTGCTGCTATAAATGAACAAAAGACCTCTATTAGCTATTACTCAAAAGAATATAAAACGTCAGAGAGTTTGTATGAAAAAAATATAACTCCTCAAACAGAATACTTGCAGCGCAAAAATGCCTACGATACGGCTGTAAGCCAAATGGAGAACATTAAAGAACAATTCCGCAATCGTTGGGAGGCTGAAAAAACAAGTTATGAGATAGAGAATCGCGAATTGCTATCGTCTATTAAACAACTGGAGGAAGAGAAAACAAAATATGTGCTCAAAGCGCCTGCTTCCGGTGCGGTTATTCAATTTTCAGGTGTACAGAGAGGTAATTTTATTTCTCCTGGGCAAACAATTGCTTCTATCTCCAACGATGACAATTTACTGGTTGAGTGTTATATTTCACCCATTTATCTGAATACAAGATATTTACATCTCGACGCGCGGCAAGTTGGGTTAGTGTGCCGTGAGACAAAAGAGAGTTGTAACTCTTAGTCGTAACTGAATGAATGATGGGAGTCCGGTCTCCCGCAATCGCCTTACAGGAGGAGGTTGCAAACCG
>JAIROL010000237.1 GCA_031257565.1 Tannerella sp.
CCATTTGCCAAAAAACGGTATAAAAATACTGTTTTTTTTTGAATTAATAACCAAAAGCAATTCGGAATCATCGTGAAACTTGAAATCCCTTTAAACAATACGTTTACAGGGATTTTCCGGCTATCGTTTGTGATATGCTTCTTTCTTCACTTATTTAAAAATAAATTCCGGGAATATGTTAAAAAGCCCGCGCTCTGACCAAGGATCAAGACGGGGTCTCTCCTGTAAATACCGTATAATACAATACATAATGAACCTGCTATACTCAATATCCAGAAACCATTCGGAAGTACGGACTTCCCAAGCTTTCTGGAGTACTGCCATTGATAAATAAAACGAAAAGTGAAAATAATCTGTCCTATTGAACCGAAAATCAATAATCCAACCGGCATTTCCGCCCACAGACGCTCAATACTTCCTTTTTCGGTAACCAGCAACATACAAATGACAATCGCAGGGGTTAACAGTATGATTGTACGAAAAACAATATGAATCTTTTTCCAATGGTTTTGCATGTTCAGATTCCATATATAGATATAGTAAGAAAAAAGTTGTCCCAGGATAATCGCAAAATCGACTCGCAACCATCCGTAAATAAAAAAGAGAAAGGACGCAAGCAAACTCAATTGCCAATAGATAACAGGAGAAACTACTTTCTTTGATTTTTCCGACATAATCCATTGCACGAACATGCGTGCGGAAAACAAAGCCTGGGCCATAAATCCCAATACAAAATACCAGTAATTATTCATTATCAAATATTCTCTATATTACCGGTTTGGATAGAATAGTTAATATACCGTTTTTTCATCCAGCGATAAGCAAAACAATCCATAAAAGAGCCGACTAACCTGTTCCGCAGGTGAAATTTGGATTTTCCGGCAATCCGTTCAAAATGGCGGACCGGTATTTGCTTTACTTTTCCTTCCTGCAGTAATATAAGGGCTGGTAAAAAACGATGCATTCCCTTAAAAAACGGAATACGTTTCGCCGAAGCGCTCTTTATGACTTTCAGCGGACAACCGGTATCTTCGACCCCGTCGCGCGTCATCATACGGCGGAAACGGTTAGCGATCCTGGATGATATTTTTTTCCCGAATGAATCTTTCCGTCCCGTACGGATACCTGTGATTAATTCATAATCCTCCCTGTAAGGCAACAATAATTCGAAATCGTCCGGCGATGTTTGCAGGTCGGCGTCAATATATCCGACAAAAGGCGAAGCGACCCTGTCAATACCTGCCTTAATCGCCGCGCTGAGTCCGTAATTTTTGTCAAAGCTGATATAAAACATGTGCCGGTATTGTTTGCATACTTCAATAATCCTTTGCAGACTCTGATCAATAGACCCGTCATTCACAAACAGAACGCATGCGCTGACCGAAGCATGATCGATATATCCCATCAGTTCTTTAGCCAATCGGAGAACATTATCTTCCTCATTATATATCGGAACAACGATACTAAATTCGTACTTACCGGTTTGATTCATTCGTTTTCTTTTTAAAATCCTATTTCGCCCTGATGATTGCAACTTCCCTGACCAATTCAGGATTATGACGTTTATGATCCTTTTTTCTCCAATTGTTGTCGAACATTCCGATATACTCTACCGTAACATTTTTATCAGACATCCGTTTCTCTATTGATTCTCCACTGATAAATACAAATGGAAGGGCCTTTTCAACAGCCCTGTCATCATCCGGATTCATTTTACCAATCCGGCGATTCGTTTCATAAACGAGTTCCATGCGCAGCTCTTCCTTTTCATTATAATAAAACGGCAGATCGGCAACTTCTTTATTTTCACGCAATAAACGGATACTGCGTCTTTCCTCATTTAAAAACATGCTCCCTATTGGTATCAGGTATATAGCGACAATCATTATCATCGTTAAAATGAAACCTCCGAATATATTTGCCGGACGAATTCCTTTCCGCCCAAACAGAGATTGCAAAATATATACGCAAAGCCCCCAACTACATATCGTCGCAACGATCAGGATAAAAAGTGAAACCTGATTTTCTTTATAGAAAATCAAATAAAGCGCAACAGGTAAAACTAACAATACCAATGAAATAACAATCGCATTGATACGGAAAACCATTTTCTCGCTTTTTGTTTTCATATCCGCAAGCGTCTGATAGATATAAAATCCGATAAGCGCCGCGCCGGGAATAAGTAAAGGCAACAGGTAACGTGATTTTTTTTCCGGAACAACCGAAAGTAATACAAGAGACGCCAGAAACCAGATAAATGAAAACCTGTATTCTTTCTGATAGATTGTGCGCTTGTTAATAAAAAAATAGATAATGGCAGTAATCCAGAATAAAGCCCAGATACCCCCCTCCGCCGCAAATTTCCAGTAATAATACCATGGACGAACATTATGATACAGCCATGACGAAGATTCTTTCCGTGCAATTTCCACGGCAAAGTCCTGATGAAAAAAATAAGTATATCCGTACCACCAGGAAGAAACAATCAAGCTGACAACAACCATTCCCGCTATGGTCAATTTCTTCCCGGATAGACCTGTACGATAAACGATTATATAACTGATCAGGAAAGGTATGAGCAATGCATAAAACGATACCGGACCTTTACTTAAAAAAGACAATCCTATAAAAAAACCCGATAACAGAAAATATTTCCATTGAGCGCCCTGTTTTTCCAATGCTACCGCCATAAAATAAATAGCTCCCAACATGAAACTATGCGTATAGATATCCCATGTCGCCGTTCGCCCCATTAAAATTACATTCACCGACGTAGCCAATATTAAAGAAGCAATCAGACCGACCCTCCGGTTTCGAGTAAGCCGGGCTGCCAACAAGTACAGGAATATAACCGTCAGCGTAGCCGACAAACCGGCAACATACCGCTGCACAACAAGGTTCCCTGGAGCAATCTGCTCAACGCCCGCAGCGATCCAGGTAGGTAACGGCGGTTTTTCCAGCCGGAGTTCTCCATTCATTGTCGGAAGCAAATAATTTCCGTATTTGACCATTTCCTGCGCAGTCGCTAAATTTCTCGCCTCCATCAAATCAGCCGGAATGACCTGATTATTAACAAAAAAAGAAAAAAAGCAAACAATAACGAGAATCCCCAAATGCACGTATATATTGGAACTATAAGGTTTTTTAACTTCCATATAAATTATTTTAGCATACAAAAGTAATAATAAAGTAACAAAAACAATCTTATTATAAAAATAGTTTTTTCCAATGCATCGACTTCATTGAAAAAAAGCTCAATTCCAAACAAAAAAAGAGGCCGGAAATAAATGTTTTTCATTTATTTCCGGCCTCCGGGAACAGCGATAGTTCCCGCTAATCAACAATTAATTTTACTGCCGGATTAATCATAATAAAAAACTGTTTCGAATTTACTCTTCATCGGTCATTTTGTAACCAAAACCATAAATGGCTTTAATCTCCGGAGCCGCGCCTGCAGACTTCAGCTTTTTACGCAAATTCTTCACCTGACTGTAAATAAAATCAAAACTATCCGCCTGATCTATATAATCGCCCCATACTGATTCTGCCAACGCATTTTTATTAATTAAACGTCCGGGATTCGTCACAAAATAGTATAATAAATCAAATTCTTTTCTATTTAGTAGCAGCTCTTGTCCGTCAATATAGACGGCATGACGATCCGGATAAACAGAAATATTAGAAAATTCAAGATTTAATTCCCCATCCTGCTGTTTCCGACGAATTACGCTTTTCACGCGCGCATTCAGTTCCGCCAGATGAAACGGCTTTGTCAGATAATCGTCTGCCCCCAAATCAAGCCCTTCCACCTTATCATTGATGGAATCTTTCGCTGAAACAATAATTACGCTGTATTTCTTACGCATTTTGTTCAGTTCTTCGAGCAGAGTTAACCCGTTTCCCCCCGGCAACATGATATCAAGAATGATGCAATCATAGTCATAATCACAGACCTTATTCATGGCTTCGTAATAAGTCGAAGCCGTTTCTACCAGATAATACTCCTTTTCGAGCGAACGCTTCATCAGTTCGCGTAAAGAATCTTCGTCTTCTACTATCAATATTTTCATGCGTACATTGTTTATTTTTTAACACTAAGGAAACATAGAACTCACAGCATGTTCATAACTCTTTGGCGCAAGCCGTTTTGCATGTTCGTTTCATGTGTACATTATTTAATTTTTAACATTTCGGTAACATAGAACTCACAGCATGTTCA